>DATDGI010000095.1:0-4878 GCA_036522155.1 Streptosporangiaceae bacterium | reverse complement strand
CAGTTGGGCACGATCGGACGCGACAACAAAGTCGACCGCCAAGCCGTCCACAGGCCGCGCCTCGGGCGGGCCGGCGATGGTCACCAGTGTTCCTCCGGCCCGGATCACGCCTGCGGACCGCCTTTGGATGTCTCCGCCGATGACGTCGAACACCAGGTCGACGCCGCCGACGTCTTCCAGAGCGTCGTTCTCAAGGTCGGCGAACTCCATCGCGCCGAAGTCGAGCGCCTTCTGACAGTCGACGGCGCGACCGGTGCCGATGACGTACGCGCCGAACTCGCGCGCGAGCTGCGTCACCATCGACCCGACTGAGCCGGCCGCGCCATGCACGAGCACGCTCTGCCCCGCCTGAAGGCGGCCGTGGTCGAACAGTCCCTGCCACGCGGTCAGCCCCGGCATCGGCAGGCTCGCGCCCAGCGTGAAGTCGACATCGCCCGGCAGCGGCGCGAGGTTGCGCGCCTCGATCGCCACATACTCCGCCAGCCCGCCGCCGCGATACGAGTCCGTGAGGCCGAACACCCGCTGTCCCACCGACAGCCCCGTCGTGCCATAGCCGAGAGCGGTGACCACTCCGGCCAGCTCTTGCCCGGGAATCGACGGTCTTCGGTCACGGCCGAGGCGATCGGTCCAGGTCGAGGGCCACGTCAGCTCACCCGAGGTGAATCCCGACCCATGAACCTGAACAACGACGTCGTTTATCGCCGGTTCCGGCTCGGGCCGCTCCACCAGCGTCATCCCGGCCGTTCCCGCAGCCTCATCCGTCACCACAATCGCCTTCATCAGGCACCTCCCTGTATCCAGTCCTCGCCGCTGCACCATGAGGACTGCCCAGCTTTCGCGAGCGTCGTCAGCGTGGCGAGGCGGGCATCAATACCCTGCCTCATAGTTTCGTTACGGCCAATGGCTGTAACGAGACAACGAAGCGCTCACGCGCATCAGCGAAGGCGGCACGGTCCTCGACCCCAAGCTCGTCGTCGAACTGCTCGCGACCAGACGGCGGACAGACCCCCTCCACGGGCTCACGCCACGAGAACGCGAGGTGCTCGAGCTCATGTCCCAAGGGCAATCGAACGCCGGCATCGCAAAGACCCTCTGGATAACCCACGGCGCGGTCGAAAAGCACATCAAGCACATCTTCGCCAAGCTCGGAATCCCCGCCACCTCTGACACCCACCGACGCGTCCTCGCCGCAATCACATTCCTCGAAACCCGTTAACCTACGCTGGCCGGAGCAATGGCCGCTCCTCGTCCTGCACCTGCTCATCCGCGTCGCAGTGCTGCAGGGAGAGCTCCAAGAGATTCCACAATGGGCTCCAGGCACACGATAATGGCCAATATGCGCGCACTTTCTCATGACACGCAAACTATGCCCAGCCACTCGTAATCGGCAGGGAGGATGTGGATGAGTGCTTCCGGCCCTGCTTCTGACGGTTTGGCGTGGTGCGGGCGTAGGGCCGGTGGCCTGGGTCCCGGCCTGACCTGCTAATCGGCTGACGCCGCTGGTTGTCTTCGGAAACGACCTGTCGGCCGGGGTCCCAGGTTTGTTATGGCACCCACCGGCGGTGCCGTTCCGGTGCTGCCCGGCCTGGGCAAGAGGCCAGGATTTCCCAGCCCGGCGGCCAGCGGGTGCGTGCCATCCCTCAACCACGAAAGGGATGACGTTGACCATCGTAGATGAGGCACGCCCGGTGACCGGTGGTGTGGACACGCACGCTGACACACACGTGGTGGCCGCGCTGGACGGGATCGGCGGCCTGCTGGGCGTGCAGGAGTTCGCGGCGACGCCGGCTGGGTACGCGCGGTTACTGGGCTGGCTGCAGGGCTTCGGCACAGTGTGCCTGGTCGGGATCGAGGGCACCGGCAGCTACGGCGCCGGGCTGGCCCGCCATCTGGCCGCGGCCGGGATCCGGGTCGTCGAGGTGGACCGCTCGGACCGGCAGGACCGGCGCCGCAAGGGCAAGTCCGATCCCCTCGACGCGGTCAGCGCGGCCCGCGCAGCCCTGTCCGGGAGAGCGTCGGGTGCGCCCAGAGGCCGGGACGGGCAGGTCGAGGCGATCCGCGCGCTCATGGTTGCCAAACGCACCGCCCGCGCCCAGCGGACCCAGGCGATCTGCCAGGCCCGGGCCCTGATCCTGACCGGCTCGGACGATATCCGGACCCGGTTCACCAGCCACACACCGGCCGGCCTGGTCGCCGGCCTGGCCGCATTGCGGCCCCAGCCGGGCAGCATGGTCCGCTACCACACCCTGCTGTCCCTGCGCGAGCTCGGCCGTCGCGCCGAGTTCCTCGACGGCCAGCTCAGCCGCCTAGACAAGCTGATCACACCGCTGGTCACCGCCCGCGCACCCGGGCTGCTCCGCCTCTACGGCATCGGGCCGGACACCGCCGCCACCCTGCTCATCGCGGCCGGCGACCACCCCGAGCGACTGCGGTCCGAGGCCGCCTGGGCGCACCTGTGCGCCGTCGCCCCGATTCCCGCTTCCTCCGGGCGGGTCGCCCGGCACCGGCTCAACCGCGGCGGCGACCGGCAGGCCAACCATGCCCTGTGGCGGATCGTGATCACCCGGATGGGCTCCCACCCGCCGACCCGCGCCTACGTCGCCCGGCGCACAGCCCAAGGCCTGTCGAAGAAAGAGATCATCCGCTGCCTCAAGCGCTACGCCGCCCGCGAGATCTACCCCCACCTGCGCGGCTAGCACCCAGTCCTCCGGGGTGGCCTGACCCACTATTCGGCTGCCGCACTCCCATGCTGGCCTTCTAACGATCCGCCGGCCGCCCCCGGACCAACTACACAGACCTGCCGGGCGTGACCTCATAAGAGTCCTGGTATCCCTGCGAGGGACGCCGCGCCGGCGTGAAAATCGGGGCGGGGCTGCCCGCCGACGCCGAGTGCATGCTGGTACCTGAGCCCGTATAAGAGTCTGGCGCCGGGGCCTTGACCTTGATGGGTCGCGCACTGTGCTTCGAGCACGCCGGTCAGAATTTCGGTTCCCGACCGAGGCCCCCGGGCAGCCCGCCGTATGCCCCGGATGGCGTGAGAGAGGCCTGGCATGAAGGAGCCACAGGAGATCGAGGATGAGGAATACGAGCAGATCCTGGAGCGGGTCTGCGCGATTGATGTGGCCAAGGCGTCGGGGAAGGTGTGCACGCGGGTGCCGCATCCATCCCGGCCCGGGGCCCGGCGGACCCGGGTCTGGGACGTCGATGCCACCACGAACGCGATCGGCGAACTCGGCGGCCACCTGGCGGGCGAGGGGATCGAGAAGGTCACCGTGGAATCCACGAGCGACTACTGGCGGATCTGGTTCTACCTGCTGGAGTCCTGCGGCCTGGACGTGCAGCTGGTCAACGCCGGGGACATCAAGAACGTCCCGGGCAGGCCTAAAACGGGCAAGATCGACAGTGTCTGGCAGGCGAAGCTGACCGAGCGGGGCATGCTGCGGCCCAGCTTCGTCCCTCCGGCCGAGATCCGCGAGCTGCGGGATTACACACGGCTGCGCACCGACCTGACCCGGGAGCGGACCCGGCACTGGCAGCGGCTAGAGAAGCTGCTGGAAGATGCCCTGATCAAGGTCTCGGCAGTGGCCAGCACCATGGACACGCTGCCGGTCCGCGACATGCTGGAGGCGCTGATCGCCGGTGAGCGGAACCCGAAGGTGCTCGCCGGCCTGGCCCGCGGCAGGATGAAGGCCAAGCGCGCCGCGCTGATCGAGGCCCTCACCGGGCGGTTCGATGACCACCACGCTGAGCTGGCCCGCATGCTGCTCGACCAGATCGACCACCTCACCGCGCAGATCGGCACGCTCACCACCCGGATCGGGGACCTGATCGCGGCGATCCCCGCCGCTCAGGGAATCGACGCTGACGGCACCACCGGCCCGGGCGCTGGCACCGGCCCGGACGCGGCCCTGCCCGATGCCCTGACCCGCCTGGATGAGATCCCCGGCATCAGCGCTCTCGGCGCCCAGATCATCCTCGCCGAGATTGGCCTTGACATGACCAGGTTCCCGACCGCCGGCCACCTGGTGTCGTGGGCCAAGCTGTGCCCGCGCACTATCCAGTCCGGGGCAAAGAACCGCTCAGGCAAGGCCGGCAAGGGCAACCCGTACCTCAAAGGCATCCTCGGCGAGATCGCCGCTGCGGCCGCCAAGACCGACACTTTCCTCGGCGAGCGCTACCGGCGGCTCGTGAAACGCCGGGGCAAGCTCAAGGCCCTGGTCGCCGTCGCCCGCTCCATCCTGGTCATCATCTGGCACCTGCTCGCAGACCCCGCCGCCCGCTTCTGCGACCTCGGCGCCGGCTACTACGCCAGCCGCACCGACACCGACCGCAAGACCCGCAACCACGTCCGCCAGCTCGAAGCACTCGGGTTCACCGTCACCCTCGCTCCCGCAGCCTGAGGCATATCGCCCTGCACAAACCCTGACCGGAGATCACTGGCCGGGGTTCGCTGCCACCTGCCCGGCTGAGGTGGGTGATTTTCCGGTCAGCCTGCCCTCCGCCCGGAGCGGCCCCTCCCTGTCTTGTCCCGCACCCAGCAAACCCGCCCCCTGCACGCTCCCGCCACAATCCCAGGAGATGAGCCAGCAAAATGCCATCCGAGCCCTTGACAACCCATAGGAGCATCGATCTGGCGCCAGCCACTGACTCCGGTGCCCGCCACGGTACTCACTAAGCGTGACGGAGCTACCTCTACGCGGGCTGCCCTGGGACCCCTACCTGCGGCCTCCAGCGGGACGCACAATCAACCTGCTGGCCCCCCGCCTGGCTCCCGGAAGCGCCAGACCGCAGCCACGATCCCCGCCCAGCGACGCCTCAGCGCGCTGACCTGCGAGAACAACAGGTCATGCCAACTCGCCAGATAACATGACTTCCTGT
>DATDGI010000094.1:0-40852 GCA_036522155.1 Streptosporangiaceae bacterium | reverse complement strand
GTCGCCGACCTCGACCCCGTACGGCTGGCCGCCGCCGAGGGCGCAGCCGGCGCCGGGCGTGGTGAGGGCGGGTCATGAAGCCCGGCCTTGTCCGCCCCGCACAGCTGGGACGTGCCCCCGACATTGCCCGGGCAGTCCAGCCGGTCCCCGCCGGGAACCAGAACTGGACCGGCGGGCTGTAGTCATGGGCCGGAGCAGGGCGCAAGAAGCCCCCGGTTCAAGTTCGTGCAGCTGTACGGGAAATGTCTGCTCAGGATGTCTTGCGGCGTCTGGCCCGAAACTCGGCGGCGCAAGGTCCGGAACAGCTACTTCGCCTGGAATGATAGTTCTGCCAGTGTCCGGCAGGCCTGGCCAGGGGCCTGGCCGGGCCCCGGCATCAATTGTGTTGTCGTTGTCGGAGTGCCGGTCTGCGGCTACGTCATCGCTGACAGTTAGGTGACCCGCCTGATGAAGCCGGAGGAGGCCGCACCCTGCGGCCGCTGCACGGGCGCCGTCACCGGCCCCAGTGCGAGAGACAGTTACCGTGAACGGGGAACGGACTAGCCTAAAGGATGATGGCGGCGCCGGGAATTTTGAGCAACGGAAGTTTCCAAGGTGGACCGTACATGGCGCAGATGGACCTGAAGAAGCGCCTCAGCATCGGCCGGTGAACGTCTACGGATTGCCTCTAGCATCAACCAGTGTTCGAGGTCAGAGATACTGCCTGCGCCAGGTGTCATGCTAAATATGGCCCGATACCGCTGCGCCACATCCCAGAGCTGCTCAATCGTCCGGGTCAAGCGGGGCATAGCAGTATGCTCGTACCACATGGTGTGGAACTGCCTGTCTAGACGAAGCCATTCGCTGTCCCCTGCTCCAAGGCCCTCCATCTCCTTGAGGAGGTCTGCTGCCTGGGCGATGTCTGTTTCGCTCACTCGTGGTACGGCTAGCGCGACGGCCATGGGCTCGAGTCGCTCACGCATCAAGTAAACTTCGCGCAGGTCAGTGCCGTCCAATGGCGCCACGCGCGCCCCGCGAGCAGACTCCATCACTACGAGTCCCGCACTACTCAGGGCGCGCAGAGCTTCGCGCACGGGCATTCGGCTGACGCCATAGTGCTCGGCGATGGATAGCTGTGAAATGCGCCTACCCGGTGCGAGTTTGCCTGTGAGGATCTGTTCCCTGAGATCTCGTGAGATCGATTCAACGAGTGATTCCTTGGTTGCACCTTCTGTGGACGTCACTAGCCCCTACCTCCTCGGTCGTGGCCTGCGGACGTTCGAGCTAGTCGAAACGCCAATGATCGTACTTGCTGTTGGTGGGGCGATTGCCGAGGCTAGCTTCATCGGTCCACAGCTCAGCGGGTGGTGCGGGACCAGAGATAGGCGCCGCGGGCGATCATCGGGGCGGTCGAGGATTGGACGATGCTGCCAAGTCCTGAAGCTCACTGACGTTCAGCCCAGCACCGTCAGCCCGGCGCCCCCCAGATGCAGGGTGCTCGGCGCGCCTTCGCCGGACGTTGGATGAAGGTCCGGCGGAAGCCCATGCTGACAGGGTCGCCGACGTGAGGTCCCCGGCTCGACCGTCGCCATCTGCCCACCTCTCCGAACTGAAGACGATCAACAGCTACTCGGTCACGGATCGTATCTGAATCCATGCTCTCAGACGGGATACACTGCTGCCCGCTGAGATACAACAAATCAGGCTAATTCCGGCACAGTCAACCCTTGACTGGATTCAATAGGCGGGAGTAGCCTCCGCGCAAGACCCAGCGCAGCATCAACGCCAGGACTCCTGGCGGTCAGGCGCTCGCGGGAACAGGGTGACGCGCGGATCCTCAACTGGAGAGCCCGATGAGCAGCAGTCCGGCAGGCACGCCAACCCACCATCCAACGCATCTGGCCGCCCGCGAAGTCACGTTGTTCGGAGACTTCATAGCCGGCATCACGAATGTGGCGCCCTCCACGGCCGTCGCCCTGACTCTCGGCGCCATCATGGCCGTCTCCGGGCTCGCCAGCCCGTCGGTGGTGGTGCTCGTGGGGTTGGCGATGCTCTTTATCGCCGTCTCTTACCACTACATGAACCTGTGGCGGCCGTCCGCCGCCGCGCAGGCGATGTGGATAGCGCGCGCGATCCGCCCCGTCACTGGCCTGGCGATTGGTTTCGCAGTGATCCTGATGACCCTTACCGCCAACGTCAGTAATATCACGCTGTTCGGACCCTATCTTCTCGGGGTCGTATATCCCAGCCACCAGAACAATGCCGTCCTGCAGTGGTTGTGCACCGCCGTGATTACCGGCCTGGTTCTGTTCATCGCGATCGAGGGCGTACGGCGGGCGATCCGTTTTCAGACAATCGTGGTCTGGATCGAGTATGCGATCATCGTGGCTTTCGTGATCGGGCTCTTCGTCGCGGAGTTCACCGGGCACCCGGGTACCACACACCCGCACCTGTCGTGGCTGCTTCCCTCGACCGCACCAAGTTTCCACGCTCTCATGAACGGCGCTGTCCTGGGCGTCTTCATGTTCGGCGGCTGGGAGGCGTCGGTTTACCTCGCCGAGGAAGGCACGGACGTAAGGCGTAACCCGGGGCGGGCCGGAATCATCTCTGTGGTCTTCTGCATCATCTGGTTCGTCATTCTGACTATGGCGATCCAGGCGAGCGCACCGGCGAAGCTTCTGATCGCTCATGCCGGGAACATCATCGCCTATAGCGCTAGCGTCATCTGGCCTAAGCCCTGGTCGAGCATCGTGTCGCTGGCTGTCCTATCCTCGGTCGTCGCGGTCGTCCAGTCGCAGCTTCAGAATTTTAGCCGGATGAGCTTTGGTCTGTCGCGGGAAGGTCTATTGCCGAAGTGGCTTGGCCGACTGAGCCGGCACCGCACCCCGGCGCTCGGTCTAACTATTGCGGCAATAATTCCAGTCGCAGCGCTGATCATCTATCTAGCAAACGCTTCAGCGGGAAAGACGATCGGACTGGTAAGCGGTACAGCCGGCTTCTTGTACATTGTGATCTACGTCGCAGGTGCGATTGCCTGTATCTGGTACTACCGGCGTACCCTCACGAGCAGCGTGCGGCAGTTCATGCTTGCTGGTGTCCTGCCATTCCTTGGGGGCGCTGGACTTGTGTACGCGGCTATCGTAGCCTTCCCGACGACGCCGCACGAAACGCTCTATCCGTTCATCGTAATGTTCGTCCTGATTTTTCCCGCTGCCTGGCTGGTCAAGTACTTCACCCGGGCGCCGTTCTTCGCCGTGCCGGTCATCGTCGCGGACGCGAACTCCTCAGCTGGGCAGGCCGAGCCCGAGCTGGTGCAGGCTCAGGCTGAAGCCGGCCCTGAATCTGCGGGTACCGCTACCGACACACCCGATGCATAGGCTCGCCGGTAGACGTGCCGTGATCACCGGCGGCGCTCAGGGAATCGGGCATGCCATCGCCGTCGGCTTCGCCCAGGAGGATGCGGATGTCGCTGTCATCGATGTCCAGGAGCAAACGGCTGGCGGGCAGTTCGCCGCCGCCGCGGAGGCCGCTGGACGGAGGGGTTTCTACTTCCGCGCCGATGTCGCTAGCGAAACCGAGGTGACAGCGGCCATGACAGCCGCCGTGGAAGCACTGGGCGGTATTGACGTTTTGGTGAACAACGCTGGCGTGGTCAGCGAGTATCCGGTGGCGGAAATGCCGGTTGCTGAATGGGACCGCATCATCGCCGTCAACCTGCGCGGGCCCTTCCTGTGCACCCGGGCCGTTCTGCCTGCCATGATCTCGCAGGGTCAGGGAAGGATCATCAACATGGCCTCCCAGCTCGGGCAGCTGGGAGGCGAGACGATGGCGCATTACAGCGCCAGCAAGGCCGGCCTGATCGGGTTCACCAAGGCCCTTGCCCGTGAGGTCTCACACCTCAACATCTTGGTGAACGCCATCGCGCCAGGACCCATCGAGACCGAGATGCTGGCCAACGAGTCACCGGAATGGGTGCAACGCAAACTCGGCCAACTGCCGATCCGGCGCTTTGGCCAGGTGGGTGAAGTGGTCCCAACCGCGATCTTCTTGGCTTCAGACGACTCCTCGTACTACACCGGGCAGACGCTCGGACCGAACGGCGGCGATGTCACGCTGTAGAGCCTGGATGGGTAGCTGACATGTTCTCGCTCGAATCGCGTGTTGCTGTGATCAGCGGCGCGGCATCTGGAATCGGCGCGGCAACGGCGCGTGCCTTCGCAGGCGCGGGCGCGGACCTGGCCCTCGCCTGGTACCCTCCGGACGGCCACGATATCGGGCCGGTGATCGAAGATGCCCGCGCCCTTGGCGCCAAGGCAATCGCGGCCGAAGTCGACGTGCGCGATCGCCAGCAGGTCCGGCAGCTCGTTGACCGTGCGATCGGTGAGCTTGGGTCGGCAGACATCGTGGTGGCGAACGCCGGAATCGCTCGAAGGGAGCCGCTGCCGGAGCAGGTCTCCGACGAACAGTGGGACCTGATCCTCGATGTCAACCTGGCCGGCGCCTGGCGCTGCTTCCAGGCCGCGATCCCCTACATGCGCCAGCGCGGCTGGGGCCGGCTGCTGGCGACCACCTCAGTCTCCGGCCCGCTGCAGGCCTGGATCGAGCACACCTCCTACGCCGCCAGCAAGGGCGGCCTCGTTGGCATGATCAACTCTCTCGCTGTCGAACTCGGTCCCGCAGGCATCACGGTGAACGGTGTCGCGCCCGGAGTTGTTGCCACGCCGCAATCCCTTGACACGGTGAACTCCCTCGGACCGGCTGGCGTGGCCGATCAAGCCGAGGGAACACCAGTCAGGCGGGTGGGAGACCCCGACGACGTGGCGGCCGCCTTTGTGTACCTCGCCAGCCCCGAGGCTTCGTTCGTCACCGGGCACGTGATCGTGGTCGACGGTGGGCGATGGCTAGCAGGCAGCGATTAGGGAGACCAGCGTGAGCAAAGACATCAAGTGCGCAATCGGAATCGACATTGACGCGGTGGCCGGCTGGCTGGGGTCCTACGGCGGTCAGGATTCGCCCTCAGATATCCAGCGAGGCATGTTCGCCGGAGAAGTCGGCGTCCCCCGCCTGCTCAAATTCCTCGAACGTGCGGGCATCAAGGCCAGCTGGTTCATCCCGGGACACTCCCTGGAGACGTTCCCCGACCAGGTCCGTATGGTCGTGGACGGCGGTCATGAGATCGGGGCGCATGGCTACTCGCACGAGAACCCGATCAACATGACTGCGGCCCAGGAACGCAGGGTCATGGAGCACAGCGTCGAGCTCATCGAGAAGGTAAGCGGGGCCCGGCCGCGCGGCTATGTGGCCCCTTGGTGGGAGATGTCCGACCAGACCGCAGAGCTGCTGCTGGCGAATGGTTTCACTTATGACCACAGCCAGGCCTACAACGACTTCCTTCCCTTCTACTCGCGCGTAGGTGATTCCTGGACGAATATCGATTACTCCAAGGAGGCCGATGAGTGGATGAAGCCGCTCATCCGGGGAACCACCATCGATCTTGTCGAGATCGGGGCTAACTGGTATCTCGACGATCTGCCGCCGATGATGTTCATCAAGAACTCGCCCAACAGTCACGGCTTTGTTAGTCCCCGGCATCTTGAAGAGATGTGGCGTGACCAATTCGACTGGGTGTACCGCGAGATGGATTACGCCGTTTTCGCGCTCACAATCCATCCGGACGTCAGCGGCAGGCCGCAGGTACTCCTCATGCTGGAACGTCTCACCGAATACATGAGCGACCACGAGGGTGTCAGCTGGCAAACCATGGACAAGATCGCCGAGGACTTCAGGGCCCGGCACCCGCTGACCGCCTGAATAGATGAAAGATGACGGCACCCCAGAGCTGGGTCGGATGATCAGTATCTCACCTGTAAGCACGACTACCGCGGCCAGGCCCGGCGGACCGTACTCGCAGGCAGTGGCAGCAGCTGACTTCGTGTTTGTATCCGGGCAGCGGCCCGTAGATCCAGCCACAGGTGCCATTCCTGAGAGCTTCGCCCGACAGGCCAATGCCGTGCTCACCAACCTACGGCACGTGCTCGCGGCAGCCGGCAGCTCACCCGATCAAGTCGTCAAGGTGACGGTCTACCTGGCGGATCTTAGGTTCTTCGACGAATTCAATGCCGTCTACCAGCAATACTTCAGCCCGCCCTATCCATCGCGAACCACGGTTGGATCACAGCTCCGAGACATTCTGGTCGAGGTTGACGCGATAGCCACGCGACAGCCGCCGGGAGAGGCAGAGTCATGACCACCCTTCCGCGCGTGGCGGTATTCACACTCGGCGGGACGATCGCAAGCTCAGCCGATTCCGGCGAGGCCGCCATCGTGCGGATCACCGGGCCAGAGCTACTGGGCAGCGTTCCCGAGGCCAGCGGAGTCGCGGACATCGGGGTTCACTCGGTGCGAATGGTGCCATCTGGTGACCTACGGCTGCCGGACCTGTTCGAACTCCGATCCCTGGTCGAAACAGCGGTCGAATCCGGCGTCGACGGGGTCGTCGTCACCCAGGGGACGGACACGCTCGAGGAGACTGCCTATGCGCTCGGGCTGCTCACGGCACTTAACGTCCCGATCGTATTCACCGGAGCGATGCGCAACTCAAGCCTTCCCGGATCCGATGGCCCGGCGAACTTGCTCGCGGCCATCCGCGTGGCTGCCAGTCCGGAGGCGCGCGGGCTGGGGACTGTGGTGGTCTTCAACGACGAAATCCATTCCTCCCGGTACGTCCGCAAAAGCCACACCAGTTCCACGTCGACCTTTGCTTCGCCGGTCGCCGGCCCTCTCGGCTACGTAAGCGAGGACCGGGTACGGATCCTGGTGCGCCCCAACGGCCGTCTCCACATCCGCGTGCCGCCGGATGCCCAGCATGCACGCGTCGGCCAGGCGACGGTGTTTTTCGATGACGACGGCAGACTCATCGAGGCGGTGCCCTCGTTGGGCTACCACGGTCTTGTGGTGGCCGCCTTCGGCGGCGGGCACGTGCCCGGCTGGATTGTGCCGATCCTCACCAAGGTGGCTGACGAGATCCCGGTGGTCTTCACCTCGCGAACGAACGCGGGGGAGACCCTGAGAAGTACGTACGCCTATCCTGGCTCAGAAACCGATCTCATCTCGCACGGGATAGTGCCCGCGGTGAGCATCGGCACCTCGCACGCCACCGTCCTGCTACGACTTCTGCTGATGGCAGGTATCGAACGGGATGCGCTGCCACGTTGCTTCGAGCAGGCCAGCAACCCCCACGGGCTCGTCACGGTGTCCGCGGACGGCCATTCCAGATAGCCCAGCGTTCGCACTAAGGAGGAGCGGCCGGATCGTGCGGTATTTCTGCATCGTTTGCGGCAAGACCTATGACCTTGGCGAGCCCCGTTGGCGCTGCAGCTGCGGGGAACCACTCGAGCTCAGCTCAGCCCCAGCATCGTTGGCCGATATCGACGCCAAACGCTCAGGTGTGTGGCGATACGCGTCGCTGCTCCCTCCCGTGGCTGAGGATGCGCGGGTCAGCCTCGGTGAGCAGACCACCCCACTGATCATGAGCGAGCTGGGGGCACATCTGAAGCTGGATTACCTCCTGCCCAGCGGAAGCTACAAGGACCGCGGCGCGGCCGTCCTCGCATCACGGCTGGCCGATCTGGGCGTCAAGGACATCGTGCTGGATTCCTCCGGGAACGCCGGCGCCGCGATATCGACGTACTGTGCCGCGGCCGGAATAGCTTGCCGGGTCTTCGTCCCGGCCGGCAACTCCCGCGGGAAACTGGCGCAGATAGCCGCCGTCGGCGGAACGCTTGAACCTGTCGCAGGGCAGCGCCGGGACGCCACCCGGGCCGCCATGGCGGCTGCTGAGAGCAGCTTTTACGCCAGCCACAACTGGTCGCCCGACTTCGGGGCTGGCCTGGCGACAGTTGCGTTCGAGGTGTGGGAACAGCTCGGCCGCCGTGCCCCCAGCTCGGTTCTCGCCCCGTGCGGGAACGGCGGGATCATCCTGGGCCTGTACCGGGGGTTCGACGCGCTCGTGCGCGGCGGGCTGGTGGAAAGGCTGCCCCGCCTCATCGCGGTCCAGGCCGCGGCGTTCGACTCGGTCGCTAACGCGATCGCGAATGGGCTCGCCGAGCCCGTGCCACGCTGGGCAGGCCATGCGACCCTCGCGGAGGGGATCGCCTGCGAGCTTCCGGTGCGCGGACGCCAGGTGCTCGGCGCAATCCGGGCCAGTTCGGGTACTGCCATGACTGTCAGCGAAGAAGAGATAAGGGACGCCGCATTGCGGCTTGCCGCCAGCGGCTTCTACGTGGAGGCGACCGCGGCGGTGGGCTTCGCCGGCCTGAAGCAGCTGGCCGGCCACGGCGCCGGCAGCCAGCTGGGTGAAGCACCTGTCGTCATCTTGAGCGGCACCGGGCTGAAGTCGGGTAGCTTGCTCGCTGATCTCCGCAACCCCAGCTGGTGGCCGGTGAGCGACTGATGCTGCCATCCGGTGAGGCGGGCGCCCAGCCCACAGGAGCCAACGTCGGCTTGCGGCTTGAGGCGATCTTGGCCCAGCCGATCGACTGCCAGTACAAGTCATTTCCGGTGACCGATCAACCAGTTCAGATCGGGGCCGCGGGCAGGCAAGGCTGGAATGCGCTGCAGCCGCCCTTCTCGACCCCGGTCATGGTGCTCAAAGACCGAGCACTCCAGCACAACATCGACCTGATGGCTGAGTACTGCTCAGCGCACGCGGTCAGCCTGGCACCCCACACCAAGACCCCCATTGCCCCGCAGATCGCAGATCGACAGCAGGCAGCAGGTGCATGGGCTCTCACCGTCGCCGACGTGCACCAGGCCAGAGTTCTCCGCAGCGTGGGCGCGCAGCGTCTCTTCCTGGCCAACGAGGTGGTCGATGCGGCGGCGGCGTCGTGGATCGCGCGTGAACTCGATCAGGATCCCAGTCTGGAGATCTACTGCCTCGTCGATTCGGAGCGGGGCGCCAGCCTGCTCGACGGACATCTCACCAGTGCGGGCTTCCGCGGGCGCCTGCCCGTCCTCATCGAGCTCGGCATCCCAGGCGCCCGCTGCGGGTGCCGCAGCGTGGCGGACGCAATAGATCTGGCGCGTACTGTCGCGCGACTGGAGCGGCTGCGGATCGCGGGGGCCGAGGCGTACGAGAACCTCTTCCCACCTGGAACGGCTGAGCAGACGATCGGCCGGGTGGACCAGCTCCTCGGCGGGCTGCGGGAACTGGTCACCAGGCTTGACACTGAGGGCTTGCTGCAGGGTGCGCACGAGGTCCTGGTCAGCGCTGGGGGCAGCATGTGGTTCGACCGGGTAGCCGCCAAGCTCGCCGGGCCATGGGCCCTGTCCCAGCCGGTTCGCACCCTGATCCGGGCCGGGTCGTATGTCACCCACGACGCCGTGGAGTACGAGAAGTTCTCGCCCCTGGCCGGGCGTTCGGGCGGTTCGCCGAAGTTGGAGCAGGCGCTTGAACTCTGGGCAGCGATTCTTTCCCGGCCCGAGCCTGAGCTCGCGATTCTCAATTTTGGCAAACGGGATGCTGCGCACGACCGGGGATTCCCGGTTCCTTTCGCCGCGCAGACGGAGAACGGGCCGGCCAGCCTGCCGCCGGAGAAGTATGAGGTGCTATCGCTCAATGACCAGCATGCCCGCATGCGCCTGCCTGCCGACTCCCCCCTAGCCGTCGGCGACCTGGTCGGCAGTTATATTTCCCACCCTTGCACATCATTCGACAACTGGCGACTGATCCCCCTGGTCACCGACCAGTACGACGTGATCGGGGCGGTGAGGTCCTACTTGTAACCCAGGGCACCAGAAGATCCGCGTCCCGGCTCGGAGGTTAACGGCCATGAATACCCGGACAATCGACATCACATGCGACCTCGGCGAAAGCTTCGGCATATACAAGATCGGCCGCGACGATGAGGTCATGCCCTATATCAGCACCGCTAACGTCGGCTGCGGCTTCCACGGCGGCGACCCTACCGTGATGCGGGAGACGGTACGCCTGGCCAAGCAGCACGGGGTAGCGGTCGGTGCTCACTTCGGCTACTACGACCTGCGCGGTTTCGGGCGCCGCTGGATCACCATGGATAAGGCAGACCTCATCAACGACATTCTCTACCAGATGGGTGCCCTCCAGGCGATCTGTCAGGTCGAGGGCGTCGAGATGACCCATGTCAAACCACACGGCGCGCTCGATGACATGGCCGCACTAGACGGCAGCATCGCTGCCGCCATCGTCGAGGCCGTCGGGCTTTTCGATGACCGCCTGCCCATCTACACCGTCTGGAATGCGGAAACCCGGCGCATCGCTGAGCAGGCGGGAATCCCTACTGTCCTGCAGGTCTACGTGGACCGTGGCGTGACCGACGAGGGCGTCGAGATCGCTGGCTATCACCCGGAAACCGTTGGCGGGTCCGTCGAAGGGGCGCTCAACCGGGTGATAACCGCCGTGAAAACCGGAAAGCTGGCGTCCGAGAACGGGCGGCTGCTGGACTGGGAGGCCAACAGCGTCTGCTTCCACGGCGACGGTGCAGACGCTCTCAGCTACGCCACACAACTCCCCGCCATGCTGCGCGAAGCAGGCCTTTCCATACAGGCACCTTATGCACGCGCCAGCGCCTGAAAGCCCGCGGTTCTGCTGGTGCGGGGAGAGCTATGTAACTATCAGCCTGTTCACCGAAGTGGACATCTGGTCGGTGGCCGGAGTGCTCCGCCTGCAGCGGCAATTGGCCGAGTCCGATATCGCAGACACCATCATCGCCATGGTGCCTGGCTGGACCACGCTGCTGCTCTGGCTAGATGCGGACGTCGCGGACCCGGCGGCGGTTGAAGAAGCCATCGCCACGGCCGCTTCCGCCGGTGCCGATCGTGAGATCGAGTTCGAATCCCGGATAGTGACACTCCCCACCGTCTACGGTCGCGAAACAGGCCCCGACCTGGAGTTCGTAGCCCAGGCCAACGGTCTTTCCGTCGATGACACGGTGGAAAGGCTGCAGGCTACGCAATTCGCCGGAATGGTCAGCTTCTCGCCCGGGATGGCGAACTGCATGTGGGTCGACAGCTCCCGTGCGCTTACCGCACCCAAGTACGACAGCCCCAGGACCACCACCCCGCCCGGCACCGTCGGGCTGGGCGGATCCAGCATCAGTTTGTACTCGGTCGCAACCCCAGGGGGCTTCCAGATGGTGGGCCGGCTCGCGGCCCCGATCTACCAGCCGCGTCCGGCCTTGCCCGCATTCGGTGACAGCCCGACGCTGCTCCGTCCCGGTGACCGGATCGTGCTTCAGGCCATAGATCAGGACGCCCTGACGGTGATCACCGAAGAGGTCGCCGACGGCACGTACCGCTACGCCATCGAGCCCGGCTCTTGCCGCGTCGCTGCTGGAGAGCTGACGTGGATGTGATGCAGGTCCTGGCCCCCGGGCTGAGCACCACGCTGCAGGACCTTGGCCGGCGGGCCGGTCTCGACTCGGGCATCCCACCAGGTGGCGCGGCCGATGACTACGCGTACCGGCTCAATTGCCTAGTGCTCGGGAACCCGGCCGGGGCCGCAGTGGTCGAGCACGTCCTGAAGGGCGGCCGCTATCAGGCTCTGGCACCGGTCACCGTTGCGCTGACCGGCGCTGACATGGCCGCAACGGTTAACGGAACGAATATCCCATTGGCCGCCCCCGTCAGCCTGCACCGGGGAGATCTGCTGGAAACGCGCGTGGCACGGCGCGGCTGCTTCGGATACCTCGGGGTCGCCGGGGGAGGCCTCGCTGGTGACCGCATACTGGGCAGCGCGTCCACGTACCTCGATGGCCAGCTCGGCGGTCTTGACGGCCGGATGCTCACGGCCGGCGACGTCCTGAGATCGGCTGCCGGCCGAGCGGCGCTCGCCCCGATGGTGGAAGCACCCGACGAGCACGCATACCTGTGCAGCCCGCCCGCCCGGCTGCGATTCACCCGGGGTCCTCAGCCCGAGTACTTTGACGACCCCGGGTACGCGGCATTCACCACCGAGCCCTACCGGGTGTCACCACGCAGTAACAGGGTCGGCTATCGCATTGATGGGACGTGCCCTGCCGTGCGGCCGGTCCCTCGGACCAAGGACACAGGTTCAGGCCCCACCGACATCATCGAGGAAGGAAATCCGATCGGCGGGATACAGATCGCTGGCGGGAAGGAAATCATCTGCCTGGGCCGCGACTGTGGCACCAGCGGGGCCTACGCCAAGATCGGATGTCTCATCGGGCCCGATGTCTCGCGCCTGGCACAACTCGCACCGGGTGGCCGATTCCGCTTCACCGAGGTCAGCCCCGGCCAAGCCCGCTCGATCCGCGCTGACTACAACGCCGTCCTCGATGAGGTGGCCCAGCGGAGCCGGGCCGGCCCTCGTCATCACCAGACCTTCCAGGCTTCTCACGAAGTCACAGCCACATGACATGCGCAGGAGAGGAAAAGAGATGCCCTTCATCGAAGTAAAGCTGTTCGACTACCGCCTCACCGAGGGTGTCGCGGAAAAGATCATCGCCGCCGTCACCGACGGCCTGTGTGCCGCCTGCGGAGAAGAAGTGAGGGAGCGGACCGAAGTGGTTGTCCAGGGAATATCACCACAGCTATGGGGATTCGGCGGCAAGACCATCACCGGCGGCGGGATGGCACCATGAGCCGTCATCCCCTGCTGCTCTTCAGCGACTTCAACATCGGCCGGTCCGCCGAGGTATCTATCGCCGGCGGCGAGGGTATCCACTTCCTCCTTGACGACGGGCGCCGCGTCATCGACGGGTCCGACACTGGAGCGGCGCTCGGTCATGCCCATCCCGACATCGTCGCCGCCATCCATGCCGCGGCGGACGCTCCGATCGTCAATGACGGCTGGTACTACCGCGATCGGGAGGAAGCGATCATCGAGCTCGCAGCGGTCGCTTTCCCGGACGACCCCGACCTGGTGGGGGCAGTCCGTTTCTGCATGAGCGGAAGTGAAGCCAATGACCTGGCCCTATCCCTGGGCCAAGCGCTCACCGGCCGCAAAGTTCTCGTCACCCGCGAGCGGGCATACCACGGCGGCTCGGGGCTCGCCCGCGAGGTTACCGTTCAGCCCCAGTGGCATGGCGGACTCTCCAGCGCTCACGGAGGCTGCCAGCCTGTGCCCCGGGGCACGGCAGTGCGCCAGCTTCCCAAGCCGAACGGCGCAAGGATCCGCGGCGCCCAACCGGACCTGCCTCCCGCCGAGCTGAGAGCCGTCGCCGTCGATGCCCTCAGGGAAGCTGCCTGCGTCATCATCGACTACAGCCAAGGTGGTGTCTATCACTCCGCGGAGTACCAGGATGCCGTGGCGGCAGCCGCACGGGAGACCGGTGCCCTGTGGATCGCCGACGAAGTCGTGACCGGATTTGGCCGCACCGGCTCGTGGTTCGCTTTCCAGCAGGGTGCGACCAGACCCGACATCATCACCCTGGGGAAGCCGCTCGCTGGTGGCGCATGCCCGGCCGGGGCCGTGGTGCTCTCTCAGAACATCGCCGGCCAGCTCGACGATAAACGCTGGCAGACGTTCAGCACCTTCCGCGGGCATCCCATCATGATCGCCGGCCTGCGCGCACACCTCAGGGTCCAGGAACGGGAGGGACTCGCCCAGCACGCGCAAGAACTCGACCGCGTTTTCGCTAAGGGACTGGCCGACATCGCGGCGCAGCATCCATCAGTATCCCGGGTCGACGGACGCGGAACTCACTGGACCATCGAACTGACCGGCCCGGACTGGCGTGAATGGTACGCGGACGTTCCCGATGCACCCATCGCTGCCCGGGTGGCAGAGGCCGCACTCCAAGCCGGTGCGCTGATCGGCACCAGCGGCGAGCAGACATCGCTGTTCCTCGCTCCTCCCTTGATCATCGAAGAGGACGACGTGGTGCGGCTGCTGGAAGCGCTCGACTCCGGTCTGGCGGTTGCCGACGCAGAGCTATGAAAGGGGTAGCCCTGTCAGGCCAGGCAGCCGTTATCGAAGCCGATGGGTACCGGGTCACCGAGGACGGTAATCCTTCTTCGGGCCGATTCCAGCACCGGCACCGTCACCAGCAGGGACGACAGGGTCAGCGTGTTCTTGATCCAGGCCAAGCCCACCTCACTGGACGGGGGGCTGCGTGAAAATACCGTTATTAAACGGGGCCTTGACCGGCACTGGATGACGGTCCAGGTCGGCGCTGAGCCCGTACGTATTAAGGTGGAGATAATGGATGGGATCATCGTCAACACACAGCCGGAATATGAGGATATTGTCAACGTCGCCAACCAGAGCGGTCGGTCCATCAAGACGGTTCTGGGCGATGCCATCGCCGCGGCAATGCTGGAAGATCCGATCCGATAGCCGGCCCTAATGGGAATCCGACCGAATCGGGTCGGGAACCGCAGCCAGGCTGACGCCGCGGCTGCTCCTACTGCGTTTTCAAATAGGGAAACAGAGACGCGGCATCGGTTCTAGCGAAGGGACAAGTATCGTCGATGTGTCGGCTGCTCGGCTGGTCCACGCAAAAACCGGCGACACTCCTGGACCTGATCGGCGAAGAGTCGCTTTCCAGGTTCACCGGCCTTGCCAGCCTGCACTCCCACGGCTGGGGAATCGCCTGGCGCGAGGGTGGGCAATCCGTATGCTATCTGAAGGAAACGGGTGCCGCCGACCAATCACCCATGTTCCTTGAGATTGCTAGAACGTTGCGGGCGACGGCAGCCATCCTGCACTTGCGGCACGCCTCGCCCGGGCTGGCTGTGACGTCGACGAATACCCATCCGTTCATCGCCGACGGAATGGGGTTCGCCCACAATGGTTACATTCCTAGCTCCGCCCGCCTGCTGAACCTGCTCACCGACCGTGAGAGAGCGCGCCTCCAGGGGGAGACAGATAGCGAACGCTACTTCGCTGTGCTTCGTAACCACACCTTCGGCAAGCTCTGGGCTACTAACATCCAAACCGGTATTGCCGAGGTAACAAGGACCGCTGATCCGATCAGTCTCAACGCGTTGCTGCTAACGACAGATAACCTCTTCGGGATCGTCTGGCATTACCGACCGGGTGAACCAGGTGGCGAAGCAGTGGAAGGATACAAGACCCCTGATTTCTACGATATGGGTTATATGTACGCGCGCGAAGGTTTTGTAGTCGCTTCCGGAGGATGGCAAGACGAGGGATGGACCCAACTACCCAATCGAAGCGGCCTATCATTGAACTCGGGCAAACCAGAAGACTTTTTCACCTTCGACCTGCCCGATAACGCTCTGTCGCTTTGAATGGTAAGTCCCTTTCTCCTTAGCGATCCTTGGGCGCCCTCGGGCGGGCCCGGCACCGCTGAGTGCGCCCGCCGCCGGGCTCTGCGTCTGGGCACGCTCCGAGGGCGGACAACACAGCGCACGATGTACGCCCGGCCACCCGGGATCTGGCCCATCCCCCGCGAGGGTCCCTGGCATGGTCTGCTGGAGCCGGAAGCTGGGACTGTTTGGCCGGGTCCTGACCAGGAAGAACGCTCCTTTCCCGCTCGGTTGACACTTGCCGCGCTGCCAGTTCCGCGGCGCCGTCGGCCCGGCAGCGCCGCCCTTCCCGAGGTGACCTTTGGCGCTTGCGCAACAGGTCAGGCCCATTCATGGCCCGCTGACCTGCCGGGCCTACCGGTGATTTCGATGAGCATGCCCGCAGACAAGCTGAGCCAGTGACCCAGCACGGTGCGCCGGTCTTGCGCCGGCGCGGCCAGTGCGGTGTCAAAAGCGCGAGCGCCATGCGCTGCGAAGCGATCCCGCGCCCCGCGGCGCATCGGCGCAGCGCCAGGCGCGAACCAGGCGCATGCCGGCCCACGGGTCCGACGTGGGCTGTACTCACGGGTGAACGGACTGACTAACGGTCGGCAGGAAGGCTGGTTCTCGTGCCAGCCAGCAGTGCCGGGGGAGTGGCTTTGACACATTCGGCAGCCTGCGCGGGCGGCAGGGAGATGATCGGATTGGCTACGGAAAGTGAGCACAACGGTTACGCCCCTGGCCTTGAGTGGGCGACCCAAGTCTCGGGCATGACCGCTTCGGGGAAGGAGGCTCGCCGTGCGGCCGGTCGGCGAAATGCTCATGTTCCGCGGCGGGACCGTGTTCGATGGCGGTGCGTTCCTCGCTCCCGGCATCTGCGTCTGGGTCCGTGGCGAGGCGATCATCGCGGTCGGCCCTGAGGCCGGAGCATCCGCCGAACTGCGCAGGTCCACTCCGGTCGACCTGGCTGGGGGCACTCTGCTGCCGGGGTTCATCGATGCACACGTGCACCCGGTGTTCGCTGGTGACCAGTTGCGCCGGTGCGACTTGCGCGCGGGGAGTACGGCTGAGGACTACCTGCGTCTCATCGACGCATACGCGGCCGCGCATCCCGGTGCCGGGTGGATCACCGGGGGCGGATGGTCGATGGAGGCGTTCCCTGGCGGGCTGCCGACCCGCCGGCCGCTGGATGCGGTCACCGGCAACCGGCCTGTGTTCCTGCCGAACCGGGACGGCCACGGGGCGTGGGTCAACACCGCGGCACTCCGGCTAGCCGGAATTGACACTGGCACGCCGGATCCGGTGGACGGGCGGATCGAGCGTGACGCCGCTGGTGAGCCAACCGGCGCGCTCCAGGAGGGCGCATCCACCCTGGTGTCCCGGTTGCTCCCTGAGACCAGCGACGCCGACTGGGACGCGGCGCTGACCGCCGCCCAGGACTACCTGCTGTCGCTTGGCGTCATCGGATGGCAGGACGCGATCGTCGGCAGCTACCTGGGGGGGCGCGACCCTCTGCCGGTCTACCTGCGCGCTGCGGAGGCCGGTCGGCTCATGGTGGACGTGGTCGGCGCGCTGTGGTGGGACCGGGACCGCGGCCTAGAGCAACTCCCCGAACTTCTGCACCGGCGGGACACCGGGCGAGCCGGCCGGTTCCGCGCTACGAGCGTGAAGATGATGCTCGACGGCGTGGCCGAAACACTCACCGCGGCCATGCTGGAGCCCTACCTGGACGCCGACGGCTGCGCCACCACGGAGACCGGGCTTGACTTCATCGACCCCGCGTCGCTCGCGGGCTATGTCACCGCCCTAGACCGCGAGGGCTTCCAGGTCCACTTCCACGCCATCGGCGACCGCGCAGTCCGTAACGCCCTTGATGCCATCGAGGCCGCGCGGGTGGCTAATGGTGCCAGCGGGCGGCGGCACCACCTGGCGCACATCCAGGTGGTGCACCCCGACGACATCCCCAGGTTCGCCGCCCTGTCGGCGACGGCGAACATGCAGGCGCTGTGGGCCGCCCATGAGCCGCAGATGGATGTGCTAACGATCCCGATACTCGGCGAGCGCCGGGCGGTCTGGCAGTACCCGTTCCGTTCGCTGCACGCCGCCGGTGCCACGCTCGCCGCGGGCAGCGATTGGTCGGTCAGCAGCCCCAACCCGCTTTGGGCTGCACACGTGGCGGTCAACCGGTGCCTTCCGCGAGCAGCAGGCGAGGGTTCGCCGGTCAGCAGTCGCCCGTTCCTGCCTGGACAGGCCCTCGACCTGCCAACGTTCCTCGCCGCCTACACCTCAGGCAGCGCGTGGATCAACGGCCTGGAGAACGTGACCGGCTCCATCCGACCCGGCCTGGACGCCAACTTCGCCATCGTCGACGCCGACCTCGCTCACATTCCCGCGCCCGAGATCGGGAGTGCGGCCGTCACGGCGACCTGGGTACGCGGCCGGGTTGCCTACGAACAGACCTGATCCAAGGCTGGGTCAACAGTGCTGACAGCAGGACCTCGGAGCTTTTCGGCGCTGTGCCGTGCCAGGCGACGACCTGCGGCCCGTCGAGCACCTTGAACGGCAGTGGCGGACAGCAGGGCCGGCAGACGGCGGCCCGCGAAGCGCGCTGGGAACGTTTCTGCTGCCGGCGTCTCGGCCTGTGGACCGGATGCGGCTTTTGGGCCTATGGTGCCCTAATACTTCTCGGTGGGGGTGAGGTCAGGCGTGACTGCCCTGTCCAGCGACCAGGCCTACGACGTAGAGCTTCGTTCAGTGACCAAACGGTTTGGTTCTCTGATTGCGGTCAACGCCGTCACCCTGAAGGTGCGCAAGGGCGAGTTCCTGTCGCTCCTGGGGCCATCGGGCTGTGGCAAGACCACATCGTTGCGGTTGATCGCCGGCTTCGAGCAGCCAGACGAGGGCGAGATCCTGATCGGCGGGAAGGATGCGTCCGCCGCCCCGCCTTACCGGCGCGACGTCAACACCGTCTTCCAGCAGTATGCGCTGTTCCCGCACATGTCCGTGCTTGACAACGTCGCTTACGGGCTCAAGCAGCGCAAAGTGGGCAGGCCAGAGCGCTACGCCAGGGCCCGAGAGGCGCTCGAACTGGTGCGCATGACGGGCAGAGAGACCGACCGGCCTTCGATGCTCTCCGGTGGCCAGCAGCAGCGGGTCGCGCTCGCACGGGCGCTGGTGATGAACCCGCGGGTACTGCTGCTGGATGAACCCCTGGGCGCACTGGACCTGAAGCTGCGGAAGGAGATGCAGATAGAGCTGAAGCGCATTCAGCATCAGGTCGGCATCACCTTCATCTACGTCACTCATGACCAAGAAGAAGCCCTGTCCATGTCCGATCGGGTGGCGGTGATGTCAAATGGTGTTATCGAGCAGCTCGACGAGCCGCGCGCGATCTACGACCGGCCGCTGACGCCGTTCGTGGCGGACTTCATCGGGGACATGAACTTCCTCGATGGGGAGGTCGTCGAGGCCGCCGACGGGGGCTTCGCCATCGATACCGGCGCGGGCATTGTCGTGCGCGGCCGCGGCGACGCGGCCAAGGGCACGCGTGTACGCGTCGGCGTCCGTCCCGAGCGCATCGTGGCCGCGCCGGGCGTCTCCGGCGGAACCGCCAACTCGGCTACCGCAGAGGTGATCACCAAGATGTACCTGGGCGACCAGATTCAGATCGTGGCCAAGCTTGCCGGCGCCGGCGACGTCGTGGTGCGTGAGCAGCGCGCCAGTGCCGATCCGACGCTTGACATGATCAACCCGGGGGACCAGATAGCTCTCAGCTGGGACGAAACCGCCCCGCTGCTCCTCGGTGAAACCGTCCCCGCCACTTCGCGCGACTAGGGCGGCTAAAGGAGGCCCAATGAATCCCAATCATGATGAACTCAATATTCTCGCGCCGCGCGAAATGAAGCCGAAGTTCGATTACCTGCACCGCGAGATCCAGCGCGCCGCTGGCCACCACATCAACCGGCGGGAAGCCCTCGGGCTTGGCGGGATGGCGCTCTTGGCCGCGGCGGCGGCAGCATGCGGCAGCACGACCACCACGGGCAATGGCTCGCAGGCCTCCTCCGGTGCGGCGAATCCTCTCAAGGGCAAGCCCCTCGAGAACCACCTCGAGATCTACAACTGGTCCCAGTACGACGACCCCTCGACCTTCACGAAGTTCACAAAGCTGCCCGCGGAGGCGAAGGCCGGGATGACCGTCCACGAGACGTTCTACTCCAGCAACGACGAGTTGCTGGCCAAGCTGCACGCTGGCGGCACGGGCTACGACATCATCGTGCCCAGCCAGAATGCCGTTGCGGAGCTGATCGAGGAGAAGGGGCTCATGGCCCTGGACAAGGCGCTGCTGCCCAATCTCAAGTACCTGGATCCGTCGTTCCTGAAGCCGTCGTATGACCCGACGGGCGACTATCACGTCATCAAGGACTTCGGCATCACGATGTTCTTCTACAACAACAAGATCGTGACCGATAACCCGCAGACGATGCACGACTTCTACATGGCCCTGCCGAAGTACGTGAGCCAGGGACGCACCAACCTGCTGGACGGGGCAGAAGAGGTCGTGCCGCTCGCGCTGATGGCGATCACCCTGAACCCCAACACCACCAGCCAGGCCGACTTCAACACGGTGAAGTCCTTCCTGCTCTCGATCCGCAAGGGCGTCACCACCATCGACTCCTCCAGCTACATCAACGACGCCATCGCCGGCAAGATCATCCTCAGCCAGGGCTGGAACGGCGACGTGCGCCGCATCGTGCAGGGCCGCAAGAAGCAGGGCGACATCACGGCTGTCATCCCGCACGAGGCGTCGGAGATCTGGGCCGACAACTGGTGCATCCCGGTGAACGCGCCGCACCCAGTCGCCGCGCACGCGTGGATCAACTGGCTGCTGACACCCAGCACGGCAGTGACCGAGATGAACTACCACAATTACAAGATCCCGATGGCGAGCGCGCTGGCCCAGTTGCCCTCGTCCCTGAGGGACGACCCCATGTTCAACGTTCCCAGGAGCTACACCGACAACTACCACTACATCCTCAACGTCAGCCCTGCAGTCGTGGAGGCGCGCACCCAGATTTACTCGGAGTTCAAGGCGGCCTGATGGCGGTCGCCGAGCAGACGGAGCAAGAGGCCGTTGTCACGCCGGCCGTGGTGCGAAAACGGTCGTTCCGGCCGCACTACCCGGCGTGGCTGACGGCGCCGTCGTTCCTGTACTACGCCATCTTCTTCCTGGGCCCGATGGCGATCCTGGTGGCGTTCTCGCTGGCGACCCAGAAGGGGTTCGGCAGCCTGTCCTACGGCTTCGACATCTCGCAGTACCGGCTGATCACCAACTCGTTGTACGTCACGATCTTCGTGCGCACGCTCGTGATGGCCTCGGTCGGCTCGCTGCTGACCATCGCTGTGGGCTACCCACTGGCCTACTGGATGGCCCGCTACCTGACGACGTACAAGATGCTGGCGTTGCTGCTGGTCATCGTGCCGTTCTGGACGTCCTTCCTGATCCGCACGTATGCGCTGAAGATCATCCTGGATCCCAAGGGATACCTGGCCAGGGACTTCGGCATCAACATCCTGTACACCAAGTACGCGGTGGCCGTGGGCCTGGTGTACAACTACCTGCCGCTGTTCATCCTGCCGGTGTTCGCCTCGCTGGAGCGGATGGACTGGAAGCTCATCGAGGCCGCCACCGACCTGGGGGCGCGCCCGTTCAAGGCGTTCTGGGAGATCACGCTGCGGCTCACACTGCCCGGTGTGGTCACCGGCGCCCTGCTGGTGTTCATCCCGATGACGGGGGAGTACATCATCCCGCAGATCCTGGGCGGCGGCACCTACGAGTTCGTGGGCAACGTCATTGGCGAGCAGTTCAACGAGGCCCAGAACCAGCCGTTCGGCTCGGCACTGTCGATCGCGCTCATGGTGGTGCTGTCGGTGTTCGTCATCGTCTACATCGTGTTCGCCAGGAAAGAGGAGCGCTTCGGTGGCTAGGCGCGTCACGGCCAAACAGGGATTCACCGCCTGGGCGATGGTGGCCTACGCCTTCTTGTACCTCCCGATCGTGGTGATGGCGGTCTTCGCCTTCAACAAGCCTTCCGCCGCGGCGCTCACTACCTTCCACGGCTCCAACGTGTGCAACATCCCGCCCGCCCAGATCGGCAACATCACGGTCTGGAACGGGTTCACCTCGTGCTGGTTCAGCGCTGGCCTGCACGACCCCACCTACATCCCGGCGATCGTCGTCAGCCTCCAGATCGCCGCCGAGGCGGCGGTGATCTCCACGGTTCTCGGGCTGTGCGCGGCGCTGGCCCTGGCCCGGATGAGGCCACGGCTGCGCGCGCCGTTCGACGTCCTGGTGTACCTCACGCTGGTGGTCCCCGAGATCGTTATCGCGGTGGCGTTGCTCATCTTCTTCGTGCAGGCGCGCAACTACCTCCACATCTTCCCCGGCCTGGGACAGGGCACCATCCTGCTGGGCCAGGTGGTATTCAACGCCTCGGTGGCCATGCTGATCATCCGGGCCAGGTTCGTGGGTATGGGCGACACTCTGGAAGAGGCCGCCTATGACCTCGGCTCGGGGCCGCTGGGGACCTTCCGGCAGGTGACGCTGCCTAGGCTCATGCCGGCCATCGTGGCCGCATTCCTGCTGTCGTTCACGTTCTCGTTCGACGATTACATCGTGCCCGCGTTCACCAACGGCACGACCAATACCTGGCCGATTGTGCTGTTCTCGGCCGTGCGGTTCGGCCTCACCCCCGCCGTCAACGCCCTGGCGACGATCATGCTCGCCGTCACCGTGCTGGCCGTGATGATCACCGCGATCATGCTGCGGCGCAGCCGGGTGCAGGCCGGTGCCGGCCGGGAACAGGCACCGGTCCTCGACGCCGCCATCGGACTGCGGTAGCCGCTATGACGCAGCGGCCGCTGACCGTCCTGTTCATGCCCGAGAGCGCGTACGGCCCGACGAACAACTGCATCGGGATCGGCGACGTGCTGCGCCGCCGCGGGCACCGGGTCGTGTTCGCGGCCGAGGCCTCGTGGCGGGGGCGGCTGGAGCCGCTGGGCTTCGCCGAGGACCTGGTCGACCTGGCGCCGCCGCCCGCGGACGGCGCGAGCCAGGATGCCGGGCAGTTCTGGAAGGACTTCATCCGCGACACCGCTCCGGAGTTCCGCAAACCGACGATCGAGCAGTTGGACACGTGGGTCCGGCCGGTCTGGGAGGAGCTGATCAGCGGCGCGCGGTACTGCCAGCCGCAACTCACTCAGATCATCGAGCGCACCCGGCCGGATGTGATCGTCGAGGACAATGTGGTCAGCTTCCCGGCCCTGGTGACCGCGGGAGTGCCGTTCGTGCGCATCGTGTCCTGTAACCCGCTTGAGATCTCCGATCCGGGTGTTCCGCCGGCGTTCTCCGGCTACCCGGCCGCGGACCGGGCGGGCTGGCAGGCGTTTCGTGACGAATACGAGCGGGTGCACCGGCCGGTGTGGGCGGAGTTCAACGCCTGGGTCACCGGGCGGGGCGCGCCGCCGTTGCCTGACCTGGAGTTCATCCACGAGGGCGCGGTCAACCTGTACATCTATCCGGAGCTGGCCGGCTACCACCGCGCCCGGCTACTGGCGCCGTCCTGGCACAGACTGGACTCCTCGGTGCGGCAGACCGATGAGAAGTTCACGCTGCCCGATGCCCTCGCCGCTGGTGGCGGCCCGCTGATCTACTTCTCGCTTGGTTCGCTCGGGTCGGCGGATGTGTCCCTGATGCGGCGGGTGATCAGCTGCCTGGCCGCGACACCGTACCGCTACATCGTGTCCAAGGGACCACTGCACGAGGAGATCGAACTGGCTTCGAACATGGCCGGTGCCGAGTTCTTGCCACAGACGTCGGTCATCCCGCTCTGCGACCTGGTGATCACTCATGGCGGCAACAACACCGTCACCGAATGCCTGCACTTCGGCAAGCCGATGGTTGTGCTGCCGCTCTTCTGGGACCAGTACGACAATGCGCAGCGCATGCATGAGCTGGGCCTGGGCATCCGCCTCAACGCCTACCAGTTCACCGACACCGAGCTGCATAGCGCGCTTCATCTCCTGCTCACGGATGCCATGCTGCACCGTCGGCTGGCCGCCGCGGCGGCCACGATCCAGCAGCGCGACGGTGTCGGCGAAGCTGCCCGCCTGATCGAGCAAACGGCAGCGAAATAACCGGAGCAGAGCCGGCCCGACTGACTGTGGCGGAGCCGGGCCAAGCAGGCTGCTGGCAGCCGGTAGTTGATAGGCGTGGCCGGGGCCTAAGATCACGCGTGTGCCTTGCCCGGCCGCAGCCTGGTCTGCCAACCTGAATGATTCCGCGAGGTCAGGGGCTCGACAGAGCCACCAGCCCGAGCCGCTCTCGAGGCGGTCGACGCGAAAGGAACGGCACCCATGCCTAACGAGCGAGTAGGCGACCCTGGCAACCGAGGAAGCACGATCGCTGACCTCGCCGAGGCTGCAGGTCCCGGGTCAGTCGATGGCCGCCACCTTCTCCTGGTCGGCGCGGGGCCTGGCCTTGGAATGGCCGTGGCACGTCGCTTCGCCGTGGGCGGCTACCGGGTAACCCTGGTGGCGCGTAGCACGGACGGCCTCCGCGACC
Source organism: Streptosporangiaceae bacterium (assembly GCA_036522155.1). GTDB lineage: Bacteria > Actinomycetota > Actinomycetes > Streptosporangiales > Streptosporangiaceae > UBA9676. Next base: position 17,004 of record DATDGI010000094.1, on the reverse strand, counting down.
TCGTGGGCACCTTGGCCGATACCGGTGCCAAGATCAACACCATCGCGGCCGATGCCAGCGATCCCGATAGCCTGGGCGCCCGGATGAGGGAGCTCTATCTCGGAAATGGCGCACCGGGCGTCATCGTCTATAACGCCGTCATGGGAGCTCCAGACCGGCTGCTGAGCTCAAGTGTCGCCCACCTCCAGGCGGCGTATTCAGTAGATGTCATCAGCGCCATCGTCGTCGCGCAAGTGGCCGCCCCGGCCATGCGGGCCGCCGGCTTCGGGACCATCCTCGTCACCGGGGGCGGGTTCGCCGACCACCCGATCCCGGCCCTGGCGACCGTTTCCCTCGGCAAGGCGGCTCTCCGGTCGGCCGCGACAATGCTCGGCGCTGACCTGGAACAGGACGGCATCCGTGTGGCCACACTGACGATCGCGGGGAAGATAGTTGCAGGTACTTCCTTTGACCCGGAGCGCATCGCCGAACGCTACTGGGAGGTTGTCCACGTGGACGGTCCATGGCAGGCAGAATTCCGGTTTACCGGCGAGTAGGCGACGTCTTACGGATGCGGTCAGGGAAGGCTGATCGTGACATCTGCACGTCTTGTCACAGGATGCCTTCGAGAGCCCTCCCTCCTGCCACCGCGCAGCACCGGAGTCAGTGGCTAGCGCCAGATCGCCGAGTGTGTGCCTGAGCGCTTGCAGACACTGTCCGCGCAGGCGCCTCCCATATAGGCCGTTCGGGCGCCGCCACGACGGTCGACGATGCCTGCTTGACAACGTCTCGACTAATATCTTGCTTTCCAGTATATTGGCGGCGTGGCAGGCACGCTCATGACGGGGCAGGCGTTCTTCGTGCTCACCGCGCTGGCCGATGGCCCGCGGCACGGGTACGGCATCGTGGGTGAGGTTGCCGAGCTGTCGGGCGGCCGGGTGACGCTGAAGATCGGCAGCCTGTACGGGGTACTGGAACGGCTGGCCGCCGAGGGGCTGATCGAGCCTGACCGGGAGGAAGCCCATGACGGCCGGCTGCGCCGCTATTACCGGCTGACCGAGGACGGCCGGCACGCGCTGGCGCAGGAGGCTGAGCTTCGCGCCGCCACCGCTCGTGTCGTGCGGGCGAGGCTGCGCCTGACCGGTGCGCAGGCAGCGGGATGAGCGGCGACCTGGAGCGGCGGTACCGGCGGGTGCTGCGGCTGCTGCCCGGCTGGTACCGGCAGCAGTGGGAACAGGACATGGTCGCCGCCTTCCTGGACAGCTGGCTGACCGGCGACCCGGAGACAGACGAGTGCGTCCTCGAGTTCTGCAAGCCCGGCTGGGCGGAGACTGCCAGCGTGGCCGGCCTGGCCGTCCGGCTGCACCTGGGCGGCCCGGGCACTCCGCGCCGGTACGCCTGGGGACAGGCCCTACGGCGCGCGGTGCTCGCCGTGCTGCTGGTGCACGCGGTGCTGGCCGTTAACGTGCTGGTGTTCCTGGTGTGGAGCCGCCGTCTGGTCGGCTGGCTGCCCGCGCCGCCGGGGAGCCTGGTGGTCGCGCCCGGCGGCGTCTGGGCCACGGCGTATTGCCTGGTGGGCGTCACCTGGATCGCGATTTTCGTGACGCTGGCCCTCGGGCACTACCGCACGGCCCGGGTCCTGGCGGCACTGGCCATCGTCCCCGGCCTGGTCGCCTTGCTGCAAGCCCAGCTCACCGGCATCATGCCGGCGCCGTTCGGGCCGTGGGTCTTCTGGGTCCTGGCCGATCTTGCCCCGGTCCTGGCCATGACCGCGTTCCACCGGGACGCCCCGTCGGCCGCGCCCGGGCGCTGGCTGCTGGCGCTGCCCGCCGGCTACGTGCTGGTGTACGGGCCGCTGCTGGCGCTCCAGGCGACCGGCAACTCCGCCTGGCTGCCGGACTTTTCCGGGCTGTGCTGCATCCTGGTCGCGCTCGGCTGCTTGGCACACACACCCTGGATCCGATCCCGCCCTGCCTCGGGCGTGTGGTCGCTGACCCTGGTCCTGCTGGCTGCCGTCGCCGGGGCCTACCGGATCGTCACGCTCACCGACTACCTGAACGACCCGCACCTGATCAACGTGAGCCTGGCCGAACTGCTCATCGTGCTGGCCACCGCCGCGCTGGTCGCCCCCGACGCCGCCCGTGCCCAGACGGCAACGCCCGCCCCGCCGCCATATCCCCACGCCATGGCTGCCTAGGAAGGACCCAGGACATGCCGTTCCAGCGCCCGCCGCGTCCGTGGTCCGTCCTGGCCAGCGTGCTGGCCGCCGCCGGCGTCGTGCTCGCCGTTGCCGGCTGCAGCCACGTCACCCCGCTAGGGCCGGATCCGGCGCCAGTGAGCCTGCCGCCGGCACGCGATCTGGGGTCGCCGATCACGATGCAAATCATGCGCAGCCAGCCCCCCACTCCAACAGGCCGGTGCCCGGCGGGCTCAATCGACCTCTTCGGGTCGGAGCCCAACGTGCTGCGGGTCGCGGTAGCTTCGTCACGCCCCGTGCAGGTAGGCACGGGGAGCACGGCCACCCCCACCCCCACGCCGGCCACGCCTCCCGCGCCGCTGGCAGGCGTAGCGTGCTACCGTCCCGTCGGCACACCGGTAACGATCACTTCCGCAGCGGTCTCCTCGGTCACCACCAACCGGAACCAGCCGGGGCCCGCCTCTTACGGATTCGTGGTCGCCTTCCCCACCACCGATGTGCCGGCGTTGACAGCGCTCATCCGGCAGGCCTATGACTCTGGCGATGCCCTCGGCATGAGCGTCGCCGGCAAGCTCTGGCAGGCTCCGCAACCACGACGCAGATTCAACGCACTTCGGGCGGAACAGATCAACCTGATCAGCAGGACTCAAGCCTTCCAGCTTTACGGCCTGCTGGTCCCGTCTGGCTGATCGCCTCTGCTTCCCGCGCACCGCCGACGCGAGAAGCGGGCCACGGGGCACAAGCAGCCCACGACGTCCGCCGTCGACAGGACGCCGCGTCCTCTCATGGAGCCATGCGCGGTCGCCCCGAAACTGTGGTGGAGGGGTCTCTCGCTGCGCAGAGTGAGACCTGATTTGGACCGTTGTCGGCGTCAGGGAACTCGATCTTGCGGTCACTTCTGACGGCGTCCGTGTGCGTCTCGCCAGATCGTGCCGTTGGCCAGAATCTGGCTAGCGCCCAACCAGTACCGCAGGGAACTGCGGGCCCGGCGGCCGCTGGGAAGTACTGCTGGCAGATGCCGGCGAAAGTAGCTATACTTATGGCTATGGCGGTTGGTGAGCAGATGTCCCTCGCGGACGTTAAGAACCGGCTCTCGGAGGTCGTGGAGCGCCTGGAACGCGAACATGGCCGCGTGGTGATTACCAAGCACGGCCATCCCGCTGCTGTGGTCATCAGCGTGGAGGACCTGGAGTCGCTGGAGGAGACCCTCGACGTCATGGACAGCGAAGGACTGCTGGCAGACATCCGCGAGGCCCTGGCCGGGCTCGCCACGGGCGACGCGCAGGTGCTGAGCAAGGACGAAGCGCTGCGCCTGAACCGCGGCCGGTGAGCGAGCCCGGGTACGCGATCGCCTGGACGGCCCCGGCCCGGCGGGCGCTGGAACGGCTTCCCGAGAAGGTCGCCACCGCCGTGGTGGAGTTCCTGTACGGTTCTTTGGGCGCTAGCCCCCACCGGGTTGGTAAGCCGCTCAAGCTCGGACTTGAGGGAATGCACAGCGCACGCCGTGGCGACTATCGGGTGATCTACCGCATCGATGACCACCGCCGCCGAGTCGACGTCGTGGCCATCGAGCACCGCTCCGACATCTACCGGCCACGGCATCGAGCGGGTGAGGATGGGGGCTTGAAAGGTCATGTCCGACCGTCCGGCACAAATGTGCGGTCGGCGCGGATCACCGGGCGCCGCCTGCATTCTCCACGCTAAGGCCGCCAAGCTGGACGTCGAAGATGAAATGCGGGGCTGGCTCGTCGTTGCAGTAGGCGATGGTCTGGGACATTGTGCCGATCCCGACGAAGGTCGTGCGGTCGGGAATGACCGGATGACGCCCGGTGCCGTTGTCGGCCACCTGCCACCACGCCCCCATGCCCACCTGCGTTGGGTCGCTGGATTGGGTGATCGGCCCGCCAACCCAGGCGCGGTTACCGCTGACCGACATGCATGTCACCGGGCCACTGAAGGTGGTTTCCTGTCCCGCTTCCCAGTAGTCGTAACGCCACCAGCCGCGCACAGTGCCGTCGGTGAGTTTGATCACGTGATAGGCGAGCGGGTCCTGCTGCACAGTGACACCGAAAACGCTGGGTCCGAGCAGTACATATGTCTGGCCGTCAACCTGGGCCGCGACAAGGTCGCCGGGCCGTGCGGGCGCGGCCGCGGCTGAGGCCACGCCTGCAACAGCCATGATCGCTGCACCACAAACAGCCGCCGCCCATCTGAATCTCGACATTGGGACTCCTCGACTCGACGTCTGATCGTGCGGCTCTCACAATGAGCGTTTGACCAGCTATCGTCTTGCACGGGACGAGCGGCGTTGCACAAACGTAGCCGCCTGGCGCTGGAGGGATGAGATGGCCGCCGGACATGTCCCTGTCACACTCGGCAGCAGCGGATCCCGGTGCGCTGACGTAGATGGCTTCCTGGTCAGCTGGGTGCGGTTTCCACCCCTGACGAAGCTGCCGCTGCATACGCACGAGCGCGCCACGGTGGCAGTGATCCTTAACGGGTCGTTTGACGGGCTCATGCGCCACACCAGCCGTCCCTGCCCGGCGTCGACTGTTCTTACCGAGCCGCCCGGCGAACTGCACGGCAACCTGTTCGAGCGGGCCGGTGCGGACGTCCTGACAGTCCAACCGGACCCAGGCCGACTTGAGCTGCTTGAACCGTTCGCCGGGGTGCTCGGCGAGGTCAACCACATGCGCGACCTGGGCGTGGCCTCGGTGGCCAGGCGCGCCGCAGGGGAGCTGCGCATGCCCGATAGCATCACCCCGTTCGCCGTGGAGGGACTGGTTCTGGAACTGCTTGCCCTGGCCGCCAGGCTGCGGAATGCTGATGCCATCGGCGGTGAACGCCGCTCTCCCCACTGGCTTGGCCAGGCCAGGGCGCTACTGCACGATCGATACCGCGAGAATCTGCAGCTCACCGAGATAGCCGACGCGGTCGGCGTGCATCCCGTGCACCTGGCCCGGGTCTTCCGCCTCAGGTACGGAATACCGGTCGCCACCTATGCGCGTGAGCTGCGCCTCACCTGGGCTGCCGGGCGATTGGCAGATTCCGGCGACGGCATCGCGCAGATCGCCCTTGAGGCAGGCTTCTTTGACCAAAGTCATTTCACACGGACGTTCAAACGGCATTTCGGCCTTACACCGCTGGCCTACCGCCGGGCCGCCAGGCAGTAACGCCGGAAGCCGCCCCTGTCGCGGGCCGGATCACATGGCCGAGCAAAGCCCTGTCCTTCGGAGGTGCCGTCAGATCACGGCTGGCCAGGTGGCCAACGAGGATCGCCTTGTCGAACCTGACATTTTGGGTACGCGTGTCAAGATCACAAGCGGGGTCTTCCCAGGACCTTGTTGGCCTGCATGGGGACAGCGGTCGTGGGAGGTGCCGTGGGCCCATGTATAAGGCCAGCTGTCGTGACATGCTTCAAGATCCGCTGTTCCCGGCTGACTCCCAACGGGCCTGCTGGCCGCCGAGGCGGCCCGGCTGGCGGCCAACGCGAGGGCCGCGCTGCGCCGGCTGAACCTGGCCGGAGGGACCAGATGAGCGATTCGGCCCTGGAGCGCCGGTACCGGCGGCTGCTGGCCTGGTATCCGGCATGCTAAGTCCGGGTAAGCCGGTTTCAGGCCCGGCTAAGACCTAGCTCAGCAGGCAAAATAGGGATTTCCTCCGATGCGCCAAGGAGGGCCTTACGGCGAGACTCGATAGTGACCGGCGAAGAGATGGCCGGAAACCGAGGAGGAACGATGAACCACAACGTGAGGCAGGGCGAAGGGCCACTGGCTCGCATCGGCCGGCGCGTCGCCGCTATCGTCGCCGAGTGCAACTACGCCCAGACCCGGGTGACCAGCTTGCGGAACACCCCGGTGCGTTTCTGACCCGGGGGAACTAGCGCCCGGGGCCGGGCCGGATGCCCGATCCGGATCTCAAGCGGCTCCTGCACGAACCGGCCGCTAGCCGGCCGGGCCCGCGCCCGGTCGGCTAGCGTGCGTTTCCGCGACGGTTCTCTGACCCTGGCCGGATGGACGGGTCCGTTCTGCGGCGGCCAGCTCCGGGTCTCCGTGCTCCTCACCAGAGCTGGTCACCGCCGGGTGAAGCCGCGTGGCGCCTGGCTCGGCGGCGCGCCGGACGGGTCACTTTGCGTTATGCGGCTGCGCCGACGGCCCGGCGGGGCCGGCAGCATCCTTAGCGAACGAACAGAGCTACCTGTTCTGCGCCACAGTTGGCCTGCTAGCCGATCAGAATTGGTGCGCATAGCGGCGGGTAGGCGCGGTCTGCGATCGGCAGGTCGGCTGCGCCCTGCGATCAGGGCTGGCTTCGGCCGCAGGCGCCGCCGCGCCTTGTCTGGCCGGCTGTGGGCTGTCTGGGCGGGGGACTGCTGACTATGCCCACGTGGGCTGGCAGCCGGTACGATCCAGCGCATGCCGGGTGGCCGGAATCTAATCTGCCGCGAACGCGGGAGCGCCGGCACACCCGGGTGCTGACCGCGGCCGGATACACCGGATTGCGGGCAGCTTGCGGGTGAGGGCGGCCGTGGTGCGGGGAAGCGGTTGCGGTTGGGGAGGGGCAGTTGTGCGGAGCGCGCCAGTGGCCTGCCCGGGACGAGGTTGCCGTGGCCGGGGGTGACCAGCAGCTCGCTGGCGTGCTGGCGGTCTTCCAGACACCTTTCGATGATCGGGGCCGGATCGACTACCTGGCCCTGGAGAACCTCTTCGGCTGGCTGTTCGCCAACGGTGCCGATGGTGTCGTGTTTGGCATGGTGTCGGAGATACTGCGGCTGTCGCCGGAGGAACGCGATGAGGTAGCCAGGCGGGCATGCCAGCTCTCGCGTGGCCGCGGTGCTTGTGTGATCAGCGTCGGCGCGGAGTCGGCCGTGACCGCTTGCCGCCACGCCCGGCACGCTGAGGCAGCGGGCGCGGCGGCGGTCATGGCCACTCCGCCCTTGCTGCATGCGGCAGGTGATGACGGGTTGCTGCGTTACTTCACCGCCATCGCCGGCGGCGTGAGCATTCCCCTGATCGTCCAGGATGCGAGCGGGTACGTGGGCCAGTCGCTGTCCATTGCGCTGCAGGCACGGCTGCATGCCGAACTCGGCGGCAGGGTCATGTTCAAGCCGGAGGCACCCCCCATCGGTCCCAGGCTGACCCGGCTGCTGGAAGCCACCGGCGGCCAGGCATCGGTCTTCGAGGGCACCGGGGGCGTGCACCTGATCGACAGCTTCCGCCGCGGCGTGGTCGGCACCATGCCAGCTGGCGACGTGGTGTGGGCGCTGGCCGCCCTGTGGCGTGCCCTTGGCAGCGGTGATTTTCCCCGCGCCTACCGGATCGCCGGGCCACTGGCGCTCCTGATATCGCTGCAGACCAGCCTCGACAGCTTCGTGGCGATTGAGAAACATCTGCTTGCCCGGCAGGGTGTCCTTCCGTCCAGCCGGATGCGGGGCCCAGTCGCTGACGTGCTGGACGCGCCGGGCAGACAAGAAGCGGACCGTCTGATGGACCTGCTTCGCGCAGCGGTCGAGGGCCTGTGAACTGCCTACCCGGTGCCTTGCCGGGCGGGCCGAAAGACGCCACGGGCTGGGTGCGGACATGGCGTTTTCCTCCCCTCCTGGCACGAAGGCGTTGGGCCCTTTGACAACCTGAGCGGCATGCCACATACTTAGGTAACTACCTAAATATATGGCCACCTACCAGGGATTCCATGAGCTTGCCGACGACAGCCGACGTGCCGTGGCGGAGCGGCTGTCCCGCATGCACGCATCAGTCAGCGGGCTGGACTCAATTCCGGCTGCTTCGTTCGATGCCTGGGTGAGGGTCCAGACGGATCGCCATCATCCACAAAGGGAGGATCGAAATGAGGAAGGTCGTGGCAATCGAGAACGCGACGTTGGATGGCTTTGCCGACTCGCAGGAGGGGCTGGGCTTCGAGTGGACCGCTCGCGCCTACGACGAGGAGGTCGACCGGTACGGCAATGAGCATGTCCGGGCGGATGTCGACACGGCCATGTACGGACGCGCAACCTACTTGGGCATGCAAGGGTTCTGGTCGAACATGCTCGACAACGCCGACGGCACACCCAGCGAACGGGCGCACGCCGAGTGGGTGCACAACGTCGAGAAGATCGTCTTCTCGACAACGCTGGAATCGGCGGGCTGGGCGAACTCGCGGCTCATCAGCGGCAACGTCGCTGAGGAGGTGGCGAAACTCAAGGCGAAGCCCGGCGGCACGATGGCGATCTATGCCAGTCCGAAGCTGGTCCACGCATTCATCGACCTGCGGTTGATCGACGAGTTCCGCATCGTCGTGCACCCGGTGACACTCGGGCGTGGCACGCCACTCTTCCATGACAAAGCAAAGCTCGACCTGGAGCTTCTGGAGTCGAAAGCCTTCAACAGCGGCGCCGTGTATGTCCGCTACCAGGTCGTCTAGCCCCAAGGCCACGTACATGCCCTCCGAGGCGTCCAGTACCGGCAGCCTCACCGGTGGCGTTGCCACCGGCGAGGTGCGGTATCGAGGGGTTCGCCGCTGGCACCCGCTCAGTGGCCGTCGCCGGCGGCCCGGCCTCCGCGTGGCTCGCTGGGCTACCAGGCCCACGTCAGCCGCCTCCGCGGGCTCGCCGGGGTCGCGGCCGGGCATTGCTAACCGGAACGGCAGCGCTAACCGGAACGGCAGCGGGCTCCCGTCGGCAGCAGCGCCAGACGTTGTGTCGGCCGAGCTTGCCATGGCCGGTCCTTACCTTGTCGGCCAGTCCAGAGCCTCGTCGGCGGCGCACCCTTGACAGGGTGAGCGGCATCCGCAATTTTCAGGTAAGTGCCTCAACATATGGGCCTCGACGAGGTATTCCATGCGCTCGGCGACAGCAGTCGGCGCGCCATGGTGGAGCGGCTGTCCCGCGGCCCTGCCTCCGTGAGCGAGCTCGCCAAGCCGTTTGCGATGGCGCTCCCCACGGTTACCCAGCACCTCGGCGTGCTGGCAAAGGCCGGTCTGGTCACCTCGCACAAAGAGGGGCGGGTCCGCACTTACCAGCTGATCCCGGGAGCCCTGACGCCGGCCGTGAACTGGATCAACCGCCAGAAGCTGCCCGCTGAACGCCGCCTGGACCGCCTCGGCTCGTTCCTAACCAGGCCCCCCACCAGCACAGACGACGACCCAAGCACCACTGCAAGGAGTGACTGACGTGGACGACACCGAGCGCAGCCAGATCCACGCCACCTTCGTGATCGAGCGCACCTACCCGGTGCCCGTCACCGCGATCTGGCACGCGCTATCGGACAACGACGCACGCGACCAGTGGTTCACCGCCGGTGAGGTGTTCCAGGCCCGCGAGAAGTCCCACGAGTTCCGCGTCGGCGGGCACGGCATCGAGGACGGCCAGTGGCACGGCGGCCCTCGGTCACGGTTCCACTCCACCTACACCGACATCGTCGACCAGCGGCGCATCGTGTTCACCTACGACATGTGGGCCGACGGGCAGCACATGTCCACTTCCCTGACCACGATCGCGCTGGAGCCCGACGGCGGCCAGACTTACCTGACCTACACCGAACAGGGTGTCCACTTTGACGGCCTGGACAGTCCCGAAGGCCGCGAAGAAGGCACTAGGGGACTTCTCGACCAACTCGGCTCCTACCTTTCCCCCGGCCGCCCTTGAGGATTTCATTGCGGCCGTGGTATCCAGCGGAACCTGCACACGGCGAGCCCTCCGACGGCCCCTCCACATGATCAGGTCAGGTTGCGGATCAGTAGCCGCGACACCGCGACTGCGCAGTCCTGCTTCCAGGCGGGAGAGAGCGGGCTGGGTCATGCCCGCGCGGGCAGCGGGGCCTCACGACGGGTGCCGGCCATCAGGGCCGGTTGCCTCTGGTGGGCCGGCTATCGCGGTTGTTGTGGCCCAGCTGTCAGGTGCGGGTTTGGCAGCCGCGGTTAGCCTGGCTGTGAGCAGGTGGCCGCTGCGGGCGAGGGAGGTTCCGGATGCCTCGCAGGATCGTGTCTTGTCTGGTGTTCCTGGCCGCAACCGTGGGCCTGGTCTGGGCCGGATGGCCGGGCAGGCCGGCCGATCCGGCGACGTTGATTAACAGGGTCGACGTGGTAGCGGCCGTGATGACGCTGGCGGGGCTGCCGTGGCTCATCCGCAGGGTCGTCGGCCCGGTCGGCGACAGCTGGCTCGCACGCATCGTGCGTGCCGGGGGTTACGCGGTGGTGTTCACCTTGGTCTTGGTCAAGGCTGAGGTGGAGCGGTCTGAATACGCCGCGCATTCTGGGCGTGCCTGGCTGGCGGGCGCTTGGGCCGGCGAGGTTGTTTTCCTGGTGGTAATCGCGGCCTATGTAGCCGGGCTCCTGGCGGTGACGGCACGGCGGCCGCCGTTCAGCCCGGTGGCCCTGGCCATCGGCGCCGGGGCTGGCATTGTGGCCGGGCTGCTGATGTATGCGCTGCCGCCGGTGGGCAGGCGGCCGCACCTGGCCGCTGGCTGGCTGGCGGACGTGTACGGCCTGGCACGGACGCTCGCGTTGGCGCTGGCGCTGGGCGTGGCTATTGCGGCCGGGCTGGCCGCTGCGCGGCGGGTCGTGCACCGGCGTCGGCAGCTGCCGCTGGCCGACACCCGCGCCCGGCAGGGTCTGGCAGCCGGGCTGTGCGCTGGCACCGTCGCCGCGCTGCTTTTCTCCGTTCTGAGCACAGGTTCGGTCGCCCTGCTGCCGCACATGGTCAAGCCGCTTCTGTGGGTCTTCTCCAACTCACATTCCCCCGGCTGGACCCTCGGGGTCCCGCATACCCCGCGCCCGAGCATGTACAACCCGGCAGTGGCCCAGTTCGAGATGGGCCTCGCCGACACCTTGGCCGGGTACCTCCTCGCACTCATCTGCTTCCCGCTGTTCGGCGCCGGCCTCGGCGCTTGGGGCGCGCTCATCGCGGCGGGCCGCCCCGGCGGGCGGCCAGGCGGTGGCGGTGGCGGTGGCGCACCCGAGCCCGGGCCGCCGCCCCCCGATGGCGGCCGGTGTGCCGATGACCATCGCCAGCCTGCCATTTTGCGGGGCTACCTGCATGAACTCCCGCTAGGCCCGGGATCCCCGGCTCCCGCGGATGAGCCCGCAGCGGCACCAGGTCAGCCCGACAAGGTCCCAGCCGGCGTTCCCTGACCCGGCCGCTGCCCGGCCCCTGAGAGACCGGGCGCCGGGGCCCTGGCGGCCGTCAGCAGCCGGGCCGCGCCAGACCTCCCCGCGCATTGTGCGCTCCGTCGTGATGATGGCTGAGCAGCGCGGCCGGTCTGCATCGCAACGGTCCTGGACGCCGCCTGGGCCAGGTGCCAGGCTCAGCCTGGCGGCAGAAGAGGCACTTCCTGGCTCGGGCCAGCCCCAGGCCGGATGTGGGCCGCCGGGCTGCGGCGCCTGGGCCGGCAGCCGCCGGAAGGAGAGTGCCATGAGCGTGTACAGAGTGATCGAGGTCATCGGGACGAGCGGCACTTCATGGGAAGATGCGGCGGCAGAGGCGGTCAGGACTGCGGCCGGGACGCTCCGCGATCTTCGGGTGGCCGAGGTCGTCAAGCAGGACATTCACCTGGACGAGGGCGGGACGATCACCTACCGGACCAAGCTGCAGCTCTCGTTCAAATACGAACAGGAGCACTAAGTCCCAGGTCTGCCCCCCTCGCGGGCAAGCTGGGTACGCCGTCTCACCTCAGTCCTGGCTCCAGCGCGGCTCCGGCAGGCTCTCGCAGACAGGTGGGACGCTTTCGTCAGCCCTATCAGCGCCAGAAGCGGGCGGGTTCCGTCCGATTGGTCCGACGTGCCTGCGCATACTGACGGCATGCCTGTCCGACTCCATCACATCGTCGTTGACGCTCACGACCTGCCCAGGCTGGCGCGGTTCTGGACGCAGGCACTCGGCTGGAAGGTTCTCTCCGAACGTGAGCGCGAGATCGTCATCGGGACCGACGAGAATGCGCCCGTCGGCATGTGCTTCATGCCGGTCACCGGCGCAAAGATCGTCAAGAACCGCGTGCACCTCGACCTCACCAGCAGCGCTGGGGACCGTGACCAGGAGATTAAGCGGCTTCTCGCGCTCGGGGCGCACCGGGTCGACATTGGGCAGACCCGCGCAGAGTCCTGGACTGTCCTGGCCGACCCGGAGGGAAACGAGTTCTGCGTGATACGCCCGAAGGAAACGCTCATCCGGTAAGGCTCGGTGCTCATACGCAAACATCGTCCTGTCCGCGGCACGAGCCGACGTTCCTGGGGACGTCGGTGCGGGATCGCTGGCAGATAGACGAGTCGGCGGGGCAGCGGCGGCCCGTCAGTTGATGTCGAACTCGTTGCCCTCAGGGTCTTTCATCGCGACTGCGTAGTGGTCGAGGCCTTCGGTGCTCAGGACGCGGACGAGCACGGCACCGAGATCGGCCAGGCGGCCCGCCTCCGCGTTGACGCGCTGCCTGCGGGTCTCGATCGGCACCGCGCGGCCGCCGCTGACGCCGATATCGAGGTGCAGCCGGTTCTTGACCGCTTTGCGCTCGGCTACCACCTGGAACCAAATCCGAGGCCCGCGACCGCCGGGATCGACGATGCAGTCCGCGCCGGTGCCCAGCTCATCCTCGGGCACCCCGACGTCGCGCCAGTACGCATCCCAGCTGGCGAAGCCATCTGGAGGCGGCTCAAGCTCGTATCCCAGTGCGGCGGCCCAGAAGCGCGCGAGCGGCTCAGGGTCAGCGCAGTCGATCACCAGCTGGAAGCAGACGGCCATGGGTCTCCCCCTCAGGGCCGGCAATGTGTCGCCGCCAGCATGCATGAAGCCTCTGACACCGGCCCGCCGCGCTACCGGCGGCAAATGAGGGCGTTGCCATAGCCGGACAGACGGGCATGTATACATGCAGGCGGGTTCGGGGCTGGCTGGCTGCCGCCGACACTATGTTCGGTCGCCAGTTCCCCAGCGTCGAGGGGATGCTCCGCGGCGCCGCCGGGGACATGACCGCCTTTTTGCCTTTCCCGGCCAGTGACCACAAGAAGATCTGGTCCACGGATTCATTGGAGCGGCTGAACAAGGAAACTAAGCGCCGTACTGACATTGCTGGCCTCTTCCCCAACCTGGAGGCCCTCTGCGCCTGGCAGGGGCCGTCCTAGCCGAGCCTGTGGCGAATGGCAAGTCAGCGAACGCCGGTACCTCTCCGATGCTGCATGGGCTGCTGGCCGCGCCGTCAGCAACTCCAAAGGAGGAGCCACCCCTTCTCGGCTTACGGCATAGTCACCATCGGCCCGCTGAGCAGGTCAATGGTGAAGATCATCCGTATGCGGCCTACTTCGTTATGTAGTAGTTATGGCGGTAATCAGCTAATATATTGCGAAGCGAGTGGCTGGGGGGGTTCGTGATATCAGGTAGCAAGTCCAGCAGCCCGGACTCTCAGGCCTTCGGCATCGTCCAAGTGAGTTGTGGCCTTCACGTCGGAAGGTTCCGGCATGGCATCGGGCGACAGCGCTTTATCGAACTGAACAGAGCAGATGTGCATGCCATCAGTAGAGGGCTCCAAAACGCTTTCAGCCCTGGTAAGCAGTTCCTGCTCGAAGGTCTGGGTGCTGGCCAGCAGAGCAGTCGCTTGCCACATACCTGGCTCGGCGAATGGTCCCGACATCAGCCGGTCGGCATGCCTACTATATTTTTTCCAAGCGAGTCCGATGGCCCTGAACCCCTGGATGGTCCTGGCTTCCCTGACGCCTTGGACTGGCCTGGTCGGCAGCCCGAGCCGACCTTGGCACGCACATATGTCCGGCTTCAGCGCGCACTGGAAGAGACCAACTCCAGTGATTACAACGATCGCATCGTCAGGCACAAAGACGTTCAGGGACACTTGGCGGAGATAGCACCGTGCGACCAGTTGCGAAATTTCTTCGCATGGCTCTATGCCCAGCGCCGCAGTGCAATATATGCGTCAAATCTTAGTGAGCGTATCTATCACATCTGGCTACCTGGCGGCCTCTTGTCAACTGCAGCTAGCAGCCCGAACAAGGTCGGCCCACTGGTCATCTTGCCCCTTGTCACGATGGTTCGCCGCCCCAATCAGCTTGCGTGGCGCCATACTATCGGAATCACCGTTATCTTTGTCCCGGTGCAACACGATAAAGGCGGGCGCCTGAGCCCCCGCCCGCTAATATGCGACGGTTCTCGCGAAGTCGAATTTCTGACGCGATCACTCGAAGGTGGGAGTACTGGCATCCGTCCTTATGGCAAGAGCTTGCTATATCTTGAAGATTCCCCATTCAAGGAATACGTGACGGCACTGATGGGTATAGACCGCCGCCCAGGTGTCATCCCGGAAATGCAGCCAATGATAGATGGCTGGCAAGCCACGCCCCGCCAGTGGATCGAGTTGTGCTCCAGCTTGGCGGCGGATGCGGTAGGGAAATGGGATGCCAGGGCGAGCCTGCACAAACGCAGGTTGTCAGATGCCGTGCTGCGATCTCTACGCCAGACCGCCATCTGGTCGGTTGCGGTTATGGGTCAGGGGCTGGACCGCCTTGAAGACAGGGATGGGCGGCTGTGGCCGGTCCCGTCCCGCGGCCGAGGCAAAGGGGCAGTATCCGGCGGGCAGCGGATTGGCCGCCGGGCATCGAGTCCCTTGCCGGACCACTCCGCGAATTGGCTGACTGATTTTCCAGCGTGGGCAAGAAACACCCTTACAATGCTGTCCTCGCCGGGCCCTCCGCCTCGCCAAAGCGATCGCGTAGACGATGTTTCTTGTATTGACGTTGACTTCATGACGTGGCGGGTCCCGCGGCGGCGGTGCCTCCTCACCATGATGGGAATATCCAACGAGCACTTCCCCCGCTCCTCATCCTCACTGCTTTATATATTTGGCTGGATTGGTCATATGGTGATAGCCGCGGCTAGCGCCACCGAGGCCATGCTGGAACTGGGACGTGAAATAGCCCTGCCATTGCCGGTGGCACAGCTTGCCGACACCGCCTACCAGTTCACCCTGGAACTGGAAGAGATGTACGACCTAGATAGCACGTGGCTGATATTCACGAGATTCTTCAGGAACATCAGGAAGAGCCTCGGCATTGACGAGCAGTACAAAGGAATACGCGAACGGGTCGACCTCCTGGCTCGCCATACCGAGGTGAACGAACGCATCCGGACAGAGCGGGAAACGGTCGAGGTAACCATCATTGGCGCTATATTGGCCATAGTGCTAATAGCTCTAGCTGCGCTTGCTGTACCCAAGGTCGGATCAATGTGGTATTTCCGGCTTTCAGTTATTGGTGGATCCGTGCTGCTGGTTTTCCTTATCGTTGTATATCGCTTCGTCCGGGGCAAGCGCAGATGGCGGCGAAGGCTAAGTTAATCTCAGCGTTATGGATTGACTTACTTGGGCTTCACTCACATCGGGGATCGTGGCTGCGGCCAGGCCCCTCGGAGCCAAGCGGGGAGCGAGCAGGTTGATTTTGCGTCTTGCCTGAGGCCACAGCTAGCCGGGCAGCCCGCGTCGAGGTCACGCAGATCCCGTTGTTCTGCACGTCCCCGGCCACGCCATGTGACCTGCTTCATGCGGCACCGGCGCATTCTGGCGGTAGGGCGGCACGTTTGCGGTGGCGATTGCAGCGTCCGGGGGAGGAGCATCCAGCGCCGCCTGCGAGCGCCCGCAGGTGGCCGAGCCTGCCAGCCGGGCACTTCCGGGCGACGCGCAGGTGCAGTAGCTTCCGGCGTATGCCGAATGCTGCCCTTAATGGGACCGAGATCAGCTATGCCGACACTGGTGGCGACGGGCCGGTGGTGGTGCTCAGCCACGGGTTCCTGATGGACCAGTCGATGTTCGCGCCTCAGGTACAGGCGCTGGCGCCGGAGTTCCGGGTGATGACATGGGATCAGCGCGGCCACGGCTGGGATCAAAGCGGCCACGGCGGAACTCCGGCGCGGGGACCGTTCAGCTACTGGGATTCGGCGCTAGACCTGCTGGCGCTGCTCGACCATGTTGGCGTCCAGGGCGCCGTCCTCGGCGGAATGTCCCAGGGCGGGTTCGTCAGCCTGCGCGCCGCGCTGCTCGCGCCTGGCCGCGTGCAAGGGCTGATTCTGATCGGCACCCAGGCAGGCCAGGAGGACCCGGCGGTGGCACCGGCCTACGAGCACATGCATGAGGTCTGGCGTGAGCAGGGTCCCGGGCCCGTCCAGGAGCTTGTCTCCTCGATCATCTTGGGCCCCGGCCAGTGGGATGACTGGTACGCCAAGTGGGCCGCCACCGACCTCGAGCAGGCCACGCCCGCGTTCCGCTGCCTGATGGACCGCGACGACATCACCGGGCGGCTTGGCGAGATCGGCTGCCCGGCGCTGATCGTGCATGGCACAGCCGACGCCGCGATCCCCCTAGCCAAGGCCGAGGAACTGTGCGGCGGACTGGGCGGTTCCGCGCGGCTCGCGGTTATCGAAGGCGGCACGCACGCCTCGAACGTGAGCCACCCGGCCGAGGTCAGTGCCGAGATGCTGACCTTCTTGCGCGAGCTAGACCGACCCTGACCAATCGGGTCCGGCCGGTCGGCTGAGCCAGCCTGACAGTGTCTCGTGCCCGCATCAGGGCCCGTTCTGTGCAGCGAGTCGTAACGACGGGATATAGATCCCGTGCCGCGGCCGATTAGGGGTGCTTCGACTGACCCAACCGAGTAGGCCGAAGGCGCGGCAGCCTTGCCCAAATAATTGCCGGTAATGAGGGCGGCCAGCGTCTGGTCAAGGGGTCGCCACGAGCAGTTCGCGAGGGACAGTCGAGAGGACGCGGGTGCCATCTTCAGCGTAGATGATTGTGTCGACGAGGAGCGTTCCGAAGAGGCATTCGAGGTTGGTGACCATTCCTGCCTCGAACACCTTG
>DATDGI010000093.1:0-4541 GCA_036522155.1 Streptosporangiaceae bacterium | reverse complement strand
GCTGGTCTCAATCGCGGCGTTCATTGATGACCTCCCTTACTTGAACATTGCTCAAGTGACATCATAGGAAGAACTTGAGCAATGTTCAAGTCCATTTCCGGCCGGCCCGCCTACCTCAGGGGTCGTGCGTAAGCCGATGGGAGTGGCACCGTAACGGTTCTTCGGGCTGTTGCAGAATCGCGGCGTGTCGGCATGCGGCTCTTGACGGGGTTTGACAGGGTCCGGGTATGGCGAAGGGGTACCGGCCGGTGAACCGGGATCAGGGGTTTTTGCTGCCGCCGGATATGCGGGAGTGGCTGGGTGGGGATCATCCGGTGTGGCTGGTGATCCGGGTGGTGGAGGAGCATCTGGATACCGGCGGGTTTCATGCGCGCCGCAGGACGGGTGGGGCGGGGGCGGCGGGTTATGACCCGGACATGCTGGTGACGGTGCTGGTGTGGGCGTATGCGCACGGGGTGCGGTCCTCGCGGGAGATCGAGCGGCTGTGCCGGACCGATGTGGCGTTCCGGGTGATCTGCGCGGGGAACCTGCCGGATCATTCGACCGTGGCCCGGTTCCGGGCGGAGTCCGGTGAGGCGGCCGGGGAGTTCTTCGCGCAGGTGCTGATCTTGTGCTCGCGGCTGGGCATGGGCCGGCTTGGGGTGGTGGCGCTGGACGGGATGAAGATCGCCGCTAGTGCGTCGAAGTCGGCCAACCGCACCGAGGAGGGGCTGCGGAAGCTGGCTGAGCAGGCGGTGGCCGCGCACGCGGCGGCCGATGCGGCCGAAGATGAGCTGTTCGGTGAGGGCCGGCGGGGGGATGAGGTGCCGCCGGAGGCGTGGCGGCCGGGCAGCCGGGATGAGCGGATCGCGGCCGCGCTGGCCGGGTTGCGGGCCGAGCGGGAGGCTGCGCAGCAGGCGCAGGAGGCCCGGGCCGAGGCGTACCGGGTCCGGCGGCGGGCCGGGGAGCGGGCCGGGTGCCCGCCGGCGTCGGTGGCGGTGGAGATGGCGGAGGAGAACCTGGCCCGGGTCCGGGCCAGGCAGCAGGCCAAGATCGATGACTGGCGCGCCCGCAATGCCGCGTCGCTGGCCGCGGCCGGGCACCCGCTGCGCGGCTGTGCGCCGGTCCCCGCGGACCGGAACTGCCGGGTCAAGGAGGCCGAGGCCAAGCTGGCGGCGACTCGGGCCCGGACCGGCGAAGCGGAACGCAAGGCCGCCCAGCGGGAGGCGGCCCGCACCGGCCCGGGCCCGGTGCGCAACATCACCGACCCGGACTCGCGGCTGATGCCGGTCCGCGGCGGCGGGTTCATCCAGGGCTACAACACCCAGAACATGACCAGCGGCGACAAGCTGATCATCGCCACCGAGCTCACCGATGAGCAAGCGGACTTCGGGTGGTTCGAGCCGATGCTCGGCCGGGCCCGGGACGCCGCCGCCCTGATCGCCGCGCACCGCCCGCCGGGCCGCCCTGGCCAAGACGGCGGCGGCCAGGAGAACGGCGGCGGCCAGGAACACGACCGTATCGGGCTGGCGCTGGCCGATGCCGGCTACTGCTCCGAAGCGAACCTGACCTGCCCCGGACCGGACCGGCTGATCGCCACCGGCAAGGGCCGGGACCTGGAACACGCCGCCCGCGACCCCGGCAGCGACGGCCCCGGCTGGGGCGGCCCGGCCATCCAGGCCATGCGCGAACGGCTGAAAACCCCCGGCGGCATCGCCGCCTACCGGCACCGCGGCCACATCGCCGAGACCCCGCACGGCCACATCAAGCACAACATGGGCCTGCGCCAGCTCAGCATGCGCGGCAAAGCCAAAGCCAGCGCCGAATGGACCTTCGCCGCCGCCGTGCACAACCTGGTCAAGGCCCTGACCACCGGCCACCTCACCGGCCAGGCCCTGGCCGCCCTGGCCGGGCCGGCCACCTGACCGGCAACCCGGTACCCGCCCGCCGCAGCAACCAGGAGCCCGCATCATGAACATGCCCGCCCCGAGCGATTCCGCAACAGCCCGTCTTCCCGGTACGGTGCCGCACCCACACGGCCGCGGACGGGTGTTCCGCTACGAATCCTTCACCACCGACCCTGAACAAGGCCTGCTGACCTGCCACTACTCGCTGGACGGGCGTCATTTCACCGAACGGATCAAACTGGAGCCCGGTCCCTGCTGGCCTACGGAAGCGGCCCAGGCCGCCGCGCGCCTGGTTTTCCTGCTGGCCGGCGTCTCCTACTACAAGACCGCCGCCCCCCCCGTCATCGACCTCGGCCCGACCGCGCTGACCGACGCGGAGCTGCCCTTTCTCCGCGAGTTCTACCTCCAGGGCCTAGGCGAGTTCGCGTACCGCAACCACCTTGACCTGACCCCGCTGCGCATCGAAGCGCGCCGCGCCAACAACACGCCAGGCCAAGCCGAGCCAGCGGCCGAAGCTCAAAGGCGCGCGCTGGTCCCGTTCGGGGGCGGGATCGACTCGATCGTGGTCGTGGAGCGCGTGCGCCAGCGAGCCGACGCCGCGCTGTTCGTGGTGAGCCGCCCGGCCGACCGGTTCGACGCGATCGAGGCCCCGGCCGCGGTGACCGGGCTGCCCGTCGTGCGGGCCGAGCGGGAGATCGACCCGCAGTTGCTCCGCTCGGCGGAGCTCGGCTTCCTGAACGGGCACGTGCCGGTGACCGGGATCCTGTCCGCCATCGCGGTGCTCGCGGCGGTCCTGGAGGACCGGGACGCCGTGGTCATGTCCAACGAGTGGTCGGCCTCGATCCCCACGCTCGAGGACCACGGCCGCCCGGTCAACCATCAGTTCTCCAAGAGCGAGGCGTTCGAGGCCGCCTTCCGCGGCGTGCTAGAACAGGCCGCGCCAGGAATGCCGGACTACTTCTCGTGGCTCCGAGACCGGACCGAGCTATGGGTCGGCCAGGAGTTCGCGGCGCTGAACCAGTACCACGGATCCTTCCGGAGCTGCAACAAGGCCTTCTACACCGACCGGGCGCGCCGGTACGACCACTGGTGCGGGAGTTGCGACAAATGCTGCTTTATCGACTTGGTCCTGGCTCCGTTCCTGCCCGCCGAGGCGCTCACCCAGGTCTTCGCGCCGAGCCGTGAACCCCTGGCCGATCCGGACCTCGCCCCCAAGTTCCGGGCGCTGCTCGGCGCAGGCGCCAAGCCGTTCGAGTGCGTCGGCGAGGTCAGCGAGTGCCGGGCCGCGGTCCTGCTCGCCGCGCGCCGGGCAGACCGGAATCAAACCAGCCTGCTACAGGAGCTGGCCCTCGAGGTAGCAAGCTGGCCGGACGCGCCCTACGAGGCGCAAGCCAATGCCATGCTGCGGCCGGTCGGCCCGAACTTCGTCCCCGCCGGGTACCGATGACCCGCCCCAAGCTCTCCTGGTCCGACCTGGCCGGCGCGAGGGTCGGCGTCTGGGGCCTGGGCCGCGAGGGCCACGCGAACCAGCGCAAGCTCATCGCCCTGGGCGTCGACCCCGTCCTGGTCGACGACCACCCCCAGGACCAAGAAGTGCGAGCCACCAACGACGGCGGGCTCGCCGCCCTGGAGCGCTGCGACGTCGTGGTGAAGACCCCGGGCCTGAGCCGCTACCGGCCCGAAGTAAAGCACCTGGAACAGCGGGGCATCCCGGTCGTGGGCGGCCTGGGCCTGTGGCTCGCCGACGCCGCCGAGGTCGACCCGCGCCGCGTGGTGTGCGTGACCGGCACCAAGGGCAAGAGCACCACGGTCTCGGTCATCGGGCACCTGCTCACCGGGCTCGGCTACCGGTGCCTGGTCGGGGGCAACATCGGCGTCGTCCCGTACGACCCCGCCGAGCCAGGCGGGCCAGCCCAGAACGACTACTGGGCCATCGAGGTCTCCAGCTACCAGGCCACCGACCTGCCGTGCTCGCCGCCCGTGGCCGCCGTCACCTCGCTGCACCCGGATCACCTGGACTGGCACGGGGGAGTGGAGCAGTACTACCGGGACAAGCTGTCCATGTGCTCCCAGCCGGGGGCCGACCTGACCGTGGCGAACGGCGACAGCGACCTGCTCGCCGAGCGCGCGGACCTGCTCGGCCCGCGCGTCGAGTGGGTCTCCGCAGACGATGACCGGCAGGCCGACTGGATGGAACCCCTCGGCCTGCTCGGCCGGCACAACCGCGGGAACGCGCTCATCGCCCGTCGCTGCCTGGCTGCCCTCGGCGTCCCCGAAGCGAGCGACGCTACCAGAATCAGACAAGCGGCGCAGGGCTACCGCCACCTGCCCAGCAGGCTCGCGCCGATCGGCGCCATCGGGGGAGTCACCTTCGTCGACGACAGCCTGTCCACCAACGTGCTGCCCACCCTGGCCGCGCTCGACTCCCTGCCCGGCCGGCGCGTCGCGCTGATCGTCGGCGGCCACGACCGCGGCATCGACTACGCCCCGCTCGCCGCGGGCGTCATGGCCCGGGAGGCACCCACCTGGGTCCTGACGCTCCCCGACAGCGGCCCCCGCATCCACGCCGAGATCGCAAAGGCCAGCACAGCCGTACCGAACGCCGCGTTCGGGGGCTCGACCAACTGCTCCGACCTGGAAGCAGCGGTCGCCGCC
>DATDGI010000092.1:0-11427 GCA_036522155.1 Streptosporangiaceae bacterium | reverse complement strand
CGGCGTCTGTGGTTCCACAGCCTCCCGGAACCGGCCTGGGATCACCTGCATATCCTGGCGTACTTTGCAAGGGAGCATCGGTGAGCGAGAAGTCCGAGTTCATCGACGCTGAGTACGCTGACAATTCCCGCCCGCCGGGCGGGAATGCTCCCACGATCACGTGCATGTGCAGGTGGCTGGGAGTGTCGAAATCAGGATTCTATGAGTGGCGGGCCCGGCCGAAAAGCGCCACCGCGGAAAGGCAGGAGAAACTCAAGCTGCTGATCACGAAGGCCTTCGAGGACTCCGACGGCACCTACGGGTACCGCCGCATCGCCCGCCAGCTCGCCCGGCAGGGCATCGCGGCCGGCGCCGAGCTGGTACGCAGGCTGATGCGGGCGCTGGGCCTGGTGGCCTGCCAGCCGCGGCCGTGGCGGCCGTCCACCACCCAGCAGGGCGCGGCCGGGCCGATCCCGGACCTGGTCAATCGTGACTTCGGCGCGCGGGCCCCGGGCCAGAAGATGGTCGGCGACATTACCTGCATCCCGACGTGGCAGGGCTGGGAATATCTCGCGACGGTCATTGACTGCGCGACCCGGAAGGTAATCGGCTGGGCGATCGGCGACAATTACCGGACGCCGCTGATCGCGAAGGCGATCGAGATGGCGGCCCGCAACGTCGATCTCCCTGCTGACGCGATATTCCATAGTGATCGCGGCAAGAATTACACTTCAGCCGAGTTCGCCGCCGTCCTGGACGGGCTGGGAATCCGCCAGTCCGCCGGCCGGGCCGGGATCTGCTTTGATAATGCACTCGCGGAATCATTCAACTCATCGCTGAAGGTCGAACGGGTCCACCATACCATTTACCCGACCCGCAAGAAAGCACGCGAGGACATTGCACGGTACATCGAGCTCCGCTATAATCGGACTCGTCTCCACTCAGCACTCGGCTATAGGACTCCGCAGGAAGTCCATGACGAGTACCTGAACCGGCAGCTCGCAGCATGAAATAGCTCCAATTCCGCTGTCCGGAAAACGCGGGGCGGCCCACAGGGCATACCGCAGCAGCGGGTGGGGGCCGCGAGGGCGCGCATCCGGAAACCATCAGACGGTCACTGACCGTGCTCGCAATGGGGTTTGCGGTTTTGCTTGCCACGGGCTTGCTCACGGGCTGCGGCGGGTCCGCCGGCCCGGCAGCTTCGCTGCCCGCGGCAACGCCGCCGCCGTCGCGGCCGACGTAACCTCCCCGTCATCAGCGCCTAGCACAGGCCAGCCGGCGGGGTTCGAGCCGGCGGCGGTGAGCTTCGTGCCGCCGGCCCGGGGGTGGGTGCTGGGGCGCAGCGGCTGCTCCGACTGCGCCGGGTTGCTGCGGACGGAGGACGGCGGTGTGCACTGGACAGCGCTTCCGGCGCCACCTGCGCCGCTCGGGTACTACAGCAGGTCGGCGAACGCGGTGACCGACGTTGCCTTCGCCGGCCACGCCGATGGCTTCCTGTACGGCCCGGGCCTGCTGGCCACCCACGATGGCGGGCGGTCCTGGACCCGCCAGCCGCTACCGCCGGTCCAGGCACTCGGCGTCGGCGCTGGCTACGCGTACGCGCTGACCCGGCACGGCGGCTCGGCGGGCCTGTGGCGCACAGGCATCGGCGCCAGCCGCTGGGCTTGGCTGCCGCTGCCGCCCGGCGCCGGCCGGCCGGCCAGCTCGGGGTACGGGACCGAGCTGTACGTCGAGGGCAGCACCCTGGTGCTGCTGCGATCGGGCTTCACCGGCCCTGCGGTCACTCCCGGCCAGGTGGGGGCAGTTGTGGGTCAGCAGCGAGCGCGGATCGGGCTGGCAGGCCCGGCCGGTACCGTGCACACCACCCGAAGGCCGAGGCGCCGCAGTCCTCAGCATCGCTGTTGGCCACCCGGACGCCTGGCTGCTTCACTGCTTCAACAACGAGCAATCCTCCCAAGAGCAAAACACCCAGCACCACCTGTACGGCACCACCGACGCCGGGCTGTCCTGGGCCCGCCTCCCCCACCCCACCAGGCACAACATGCCCGGCCTGCTCGCCGACAACGGCTCCGGGCACGCCTTCCTCGCCACCGAGGGCCCCTTCGACACCCTCGTGGGCACCCTCGACGGCGGCCGTCACTGGCACACGGTTCTCCGCGACGGCGGATCGTTCTTCGGCTGGGCCGGCCTGCGCTTCGTCAACACCGATACCGGGTTTGTGGTCGGCCCCACCCACTACGCACCCGAGCACCTCTACCGCACCGACGACGGCGGCCGCACCTGGCGGGCACTGCACCTGTAGGGCCGCCCGCCACCCGCGGCCAGCCACGCGGCTTACGCCCCCGCGCCTGACGTGACAGGCTGGCCAGAGCAACCGCAGCAAGCGCGGGCCCCGGGCCGCCATGGCGGGGGCGCAGCCGCAGCGAAGAAGGTCACGATGGCGCAGGGCACAGTGAAGTGGTTCAACGGCGATAAGGGCTACGGCTTCATCGCAGTGGAGGGAGGCCCGGACGTGTTCGTGCACTTCAGCGCGATCACCGGCGGCGGCTACCGCAACCTGGAGGAAGGGCAAAAGGTCGAATTCGACATCACCCAAGGCCAGAAGGGACCCCAGGCGGAAAACGTCAAGGTCATCACCTGACACACCGGCAGCCAGCGCCCTCCCGGACGCCTC
The DNA here is from genome assembly GCA_036522155.1 of Streptosporangiaceae bacterium. Lineage (GTDB taxonomy): Bacteria > Actinomycetota > Actinomycetes > Streptosporangiales > Streptosporangiaceae > UBA9676. The sequence goes on along the minus strand of DATDGI010000092.1, from coordinate 8,774 downwards.
GTAGCCTCCCGGTCGCGTGGCTCCGTCCGCCTGAGCCCCGGGCTGCCGTCCGCCAGCAGGTCACCGAGCGCGGCCGAGCCGCCGGCAGGCAAGCATGCGGAACCGCCTCGATATGCACGGCTGTGGGCGCTAGATCGATTACGACGCAGGCCATCCAGATTTGGGCTTTCTGGGCGTCCGCGAGCCGATCGTGGAAAGGTCGCTGGTCACCGTCCTGGCGGGCGGGGTCCGCCGTGTCGTTCCAGGTGGCCGATGCCGGCGGTGCCTCTGCTGGCGGGGTTGCCTGGGGCAGCCGTTGCGTGCAGCTTCGGCGCGTTTAGCGTGAATGTCATGTTAGGGGACGGGCCGTGCGGCGGGCTGGGCATGCTGGGCGGGGAGCTGACCGGGTTCGTGGGGCGGCGCGGGGAGCTGGCCGGGGTCCGGGAGGCGCTTGCGGGCGCGCGGCTGCCGACGTGGGCAACCAGCACTGCGTGCGGGTGCGCGAGGGCGGCGAGGTGCTGGCCACGGTCAACCTGGACCGTGGCGCCTTCGCCTGCGCGCTCAGCCGGGGCCAGGACCCGCACCTGTTCGTCGTCGGCCAGACCTTCGGCGGACCCGAGCCGGCGCAGCCCAGCGGGCGGGTCGTGGCGTTCCCGGCACCCGCGCCGGGCGCCGGGAAGCCCTGACCAGTAGGTCGGTCGACGGCCGCGCTCTGACCTGGCAAGAGCCGCCGACGAGGACATGATTGCCGGGAACTAACGCATCCGCTGCCCTCGTCCCAGCCGAGCCGGTATTCACCCGCCCATCCGATACAGCGAAGGGAGCCACGCCCGGCAGACGCTCGCGATGCCGATGTGGCAGCGGCACCCGCGCCGGAAACCGATCGCAGAGCCTGGCCGACTCGCCGGCGCCTGCAGCAGGGCATAGCCGCCGATCGGGCGGCTATCCACAGAGGGCCGATCATGATGCAAGCTGCCCAGATCCCGGCAGTCTGCGCCGCTGCGCCCCCGGTCGCGACAGACGCGAGGGAACCCTGGGCTATGAGCCCACGACGATCGCCTGGTGGAGATAGTCCGGTCGCTCGGCGACGTCGATCAGCACGCGGGCGAGATCGTGGCGGGAGACGTGCCCGACACGTCCCTTGTCTCCTGGGCGCAGCACGCGTAGCTGTCCGCGTCGCTGGCTGGTGAAGCGCGGCGGCCGGATGAGTACCCATTCCAGGCCACTGTCGCGCACAACACGCTCCTGGCTTTCTTTGTCGGGCACCATCGGCGCGAGGGCCCGCAGGATGATGTAGCGGTACAAGGGTGAGGCGTTGCGTTTGCTGTTGGCGGTGCCGAGCAATGTCATGCAGACCAGCCGCGGCACGCTGGCGCGTTCCATCGCCGCAACGAGGTTGCGGGTGCCGTCTTCCAGCAGGCTGCTCGCCTGGCGCGGGCTGGGTGTGCCCAGCGCGCAGACGACCGCGTCCCTGCCCTCGACGGCCGGGCCGAGGCTCACCGGGTCGAGGACGTCGCCGCGTACCTTCACCACCGGCTCTGGCAGGTTCGCGCGAGCCGGGTCGCGTACCAGGGCAGTGACGTCATGTCCCCGCTGGGCGGCCTCGGCCACGGCGAGGCGGCCGAGGCTACCGGTTGCCCCGACAACCAGGAGCCTCATTCCCCAAAACTACTGCCACGCCAGGCTTCCACGCGGAAGGACTACCGTCCCTGTTGTCGAGTGATCGGTATGCTTTCGGTCATGGTCAGTGGCCGGACCAGGTACAGCCAGGCGCTCGGAGCTTTTGACCAAGCGGCGATTCTCGCGTCGCTCAGCGACGACGTCACTATCCGGGTCGCCGTCCACGACGAGCCGTTGCGGGGCAAGGACACCGCGAGCTTCTTGTTCGGGGTCTTGACCCAGGAGCTGGCCCCGTTCGAGCTGACCGAGGAGATCGTGGAAGGGGACAAGAGCGTCATCCTCTTCGAGACTTCACTGCACGGTCAGCGGGCGCACGGGCTGAACGTGGTCGAATACCAGCCCGATCGCCTAGTCGGGGAGTTGACGGTCTTCTTCCGCCCGCTGGCGGCGATGCAGCTGGTCGCCGAGGTCATCGGCGGCCACATGGCGCAGCGGTTCGGCCCGCCTCCCGAGGGCCTGCGCTGAGACATGGGGCGCATCCTGGTCATTGGCGCGACCGGGCTGATCGGGGCGCCGGTCGCCCGGCGGCTGTTCGCCGGCGGCCACCAGGTGCGCCTCCTCGTGCGCGACACCGGGCGGGCAAGCCAGCGGCTCGGTGACGGTTTTGAGTACCTGGAAGGCTCGGTCACCGACACCGAGGCGGTGGACCGCGCCGTAGCAGGCATGAACGGCGTGCATGTCAGCCTGGGCGTGGAGGACCCGGCGCAGCTGGAGCCCGTCGAGCACCGGGGAACCGCGACAGTCGCCGCGGCGGCGGCCAGGCATGGCCTGGAGCGGATCAGCTACCTGACCGGGAGCCTGGTCCGGGTCGATTACGGGCCGAAGATCGCCGAGCACCGGGCCAAGCTCGCCGCCGAGCAAGCGATCCAGGACTCAGGCGTTCCGTACACCTTCTTCCGGCCGACCTACTTCACCAACACGCTGCCCCGCCACGTCCAGGGCCGGGTCGCCGTCATGCTCGGCCGCCAGCGCCAGGTGCTGCACCCGGTGTGCGCCGAGGACTTCGCCGCCCAGGTCGCCCGCGCGTTCGCCACCCCGGCCGCCGCCAACCGCGATTTCTACATCCACGGCCCGCAACCGCTCACCCTCCGGCAAGCACTGGGCATCTACCGGCAGATCGTCGTGCCCGACCGGCGGCTGATCACGGTGCCGCTGCCGGTGATGTCGGCGATCGACCGGCTGTTCATGGGCGGCAAGCTCGCGCCGAGCCTGCAGATCATGGGCCTGCTGGCCCGCCTCGGCGAGCACGGCGACCCAGCCCCGGCCAACGAGCTGCTCGGCGCACCCACCACCACAGTCGAGGACTGGTGCCGTGCGCAACTCCCGCTCCCCAGCGTGAACGGCGCGCAGGCGTGAACGGCCTGCGCTTCGCCGCGCTAGTGCTGGCCGGGCTGCTGGCCGGGAGCGAACTGACCTCGCGGCTGGTCGTTCATCCTGCCCTGTGGCGGCTGCCGCACGACGCGCAGGTGAAGGCCGAAAAGGCCATGTACCGCCGGTTTGCCTTCGTGGACCCGTTCCTGATGACCGCCACCGTCATTGCCTGCTTTGCTGCCGCTGCCGCCGAGCACGGCACGGCCGCTGCGCTGACCTTCGCCGCCGCTGGCTGCTTCACGGTCATGCTGGCGATGACGCTTGCCCTGAACATGCCCATCAACCTCGCCATATTCCGCTGGGACGAAGAACACGGCGACCCCGCACACTGGCGGCAGCTACGCCGGCGCTGGGACCTGATCCACACCGGCCGGATCCTCCTCGACAGCGCAGGCTTCGCCCTTATCGCGACCGCCGTCGTCTGGTACTAACAACAAGTCTGCCGGTCCGTGACACCACCACCGCTGGTGCAGCAAGAACCCGGGCCCGGCAGGGCAGATGAGTCCACCCGGCCACCAGCGGCGAAAGCCCCGCCACAGCACAAGACCGCGGATTCGACTCAGCCGGGCCCGGCGATAGCCCCGGGTGCAGAAATGGCCAATATGCGTGCAGCTACCTGGACAACCGACTCGGCAATTAGCCCGCCCGGAATCGGCGATCTGGCGCTAAAGATCTTCAATGGCGGGAGTTACGGCGTGGTGATGGTGGCGTGCCGTGCGAGATGAGGGGCGGCCACCGGGGCGGCCGCGCCGCGGCCGGAGCGGCTGCCGCGGCGCTCGCCGTGTGGCTGCTTGTGCGCGGTGCCTGGCCCAGCCGCCCCGGCGACCGCCGCTGGCTGCTTCCCGCGGCCGGTCAGATCTGTGGTTCGCGGGCGTGCATCGGCAGCCGGAAGATGAGCGCGAACGCGGCGGCGACCGGGACCAGGCATGCCCATGCGGTGATCGCGAGTGCGTGCGTTGGCGGATGGCCGGCGAAGGCTGAGAAGAAGATCGTTCCCAGGGCGGCGACGCCGACCGCGCTCGAGAGCTGCTGCACCGCCTGGAGCACACCGGAGGCGGAGCCGATTTCGTCCATCCCGACGCCGGCGAGGATGAAGTCGAACAGCTGCCCCATCGCCATCCCGGCGCCGGCGCCGAACAGGAACAGTCCGGGAGCGAGGTCCAGCGTCGATGCCGTATGCGCGCCGGTCACGGTCAGGGCCAGAACGACGGCCCCCGCACCGACGAGCGCGATGCCGACGTGCAGTAGATGGCGGCCGAGGCGAGCGACGAGCGCGAAGGAGGCGCCCATCCCGGCGATCATTCCGAGGACCATCGCCGTCAGCGTCAGGCCCGCGTGGATTGGGGAGAATCCCTCGCCGAGCTGAACGAACAGTGACACGCACAGCAGCACTCCGCTGAAGGCGCCGAAAAAGGCGAGCGCGACGAGGATCCCGCTCGTGTAGGTTCGGTTGGCCAGCAGCGCTGGCTCGATCAGCGGATCGCCGTGATGGCGGCGCTCCCACATCACGAACGCGCCGAGCAGCAGCGCCCCGGCCCCCAGCATGACGAACGTCCACGCGGGCCAGCCCGCCGTGCGGCCTTGAATCAGCGGGTAGATGATCGCGGTCAGCGCGAGTCCGACGATGATCATCCCGCCGGTGTCGAGCCGGATTCCGGGGTGGGCGACGGTCCGCGGGAGGACTCGCACGGCTCCGGCGAAAGCGACAATGCCGATCGGGACGTTGATCAGGAACACCAGCCGCCATCCGATCCCCCAAAGATTCGCCCCGACCAGCGCGCCGGCGAGGATTGGTGCGGCAAGTACGGACAGCCCTATCATCGGCCCGTAGGCGCCGAACACCTTGGTCATCTCGTCCTCGGCGAAGACCTCTTTGAGCATCCCGACCCCCTGGGGGATCATCAGCGCCCCGAAGGAGCCCTGCAGCACCCGGAAGGCGATCAGCACCGCCGGCGAGGGGGCGACCGCGCAGGCCGCGGACATCACGGTGAAGCCGGCTGAGCCGATCAGGAACAGCCGGCGGCGGCCGAATATGTCCCCGAGCCGTGCGCCGGTGATCAGGAACACGGCAAACGCGAGCGTGTAGCCAGCGCTCAGCCACTGCAGGGTGGAGGCGCTGCCGCCGATCGCATGCCGGATCGACGGGCCGGCGACGTTGACGATCGTCGCGTCCATCGTGTCCATGATGTTGGCGGCGAGCACGACCGCGAGCACGAACCAGCGCAGCGGGTTGCGGGCGGTCGACGGCATGGCGGTGCCGGGGAGCTTGGCCAGCCCTTCGGTCTGGACCATCGTTCTTACATCTGCACTCGTTCCCATGGTAGCTCCTTACTGAGTACACCGTTCGCAGTAATCGTTGACGAGACCATAGCAGACTGAGTACACTGTTCGCAATGAGTTCTAGCCGTGGAGTCATCTGGGACCGTCCCGAGCGGGCCGCTCGCGGTCCTGCCCCCTCGCTCTCGCGCGAGCAGATCACCACGGCCGCCGTGACGCTGGCCGATACGCAGGGAATCGAGGCGGTCTCGATGCGGGCCATGGCGGCCGAGCTCGGTGTTGGAGCGGCATCGCTCTACCGTTACGTCGCCCGCAAGGACGAGCTGATCGACCTGATGGCCGACGCGGTGATGGGCAGCGACCTGCAGTTCGAGGTCCGCGGGGACTGGCGCGAGGACCTGCGCTCGTTCGCTCACGGCCTACGGGCGATGACCCTGCGCCACCCCTGGATGGCCGTCCCCAGCGCCGGCCTGCGCAATCTCGGGCCAAATACGGCTCGGTGCTACGAGCAGGTGCTCAGCGCGATCGACGGTCTTGGCCTGGAGATCGACGAGATGCTCGTGATGGTCGAAACGCTCGACGCCTTCGTACGTGGTCGCGCACTCGAGGAACTCTCCGAGCAGGAAGCCGTCCGGCGCTCCGGTCTCGACCAGAAGCAATGGATGCAAACCCAGATCCCCTATATCGAGCGTCTGATCCAGAGCGGCCGCTACCCAATCCTCACCCGCGTCGTCCTCGACGCTCGCGCGCCGCGCGACCCCGACCGCCTAAAGCACGGCTTCGACCTAGGGCTCGAACGAGTGCTCAATGGCCTCGCGACAATGCTCCCCGAATAGCCCACCTGCGCCGCGCGGCTCGCACCAAAAAAGATCTTCAACCGCGGGGTCACTGACCTGGTGACGGCTGGCCTGTCCCGCGGTATGCCCGTGTCATGAGGTATCCCGATGGTGGCGGGCTGGATGCGGCTGAACGGGCCCGCCGGGAGCAGGTGCGGCTGGCGGCTGCGGAGTTAATCGAGGCGGCCAGTGACCGGGAGGTGGCCCGGCACTTCCGGGTGCCGCGGATGCCGGCGAACCGGTGGCGGCGGGCGCTAGCTGCCGGGGGCCGGGCGGCGCTGGCGTCGAAGGGCGCAGGCGGGGCGAAGTGCAAGCTCACCACCCCTCAGCTGCGGGAACTGGAGACGGTGCTGGATGCCGGGCCTGCGGTGCAGGGGTGGGATGAGGATCAGTGCTGGACGCTGGCGCGGATCACCGAGGTGGCGCGCCGCCGGTTCGGCGTGAACTACACCCTGGCCGGGATGGACCTGCTGCTGCACCGGATCGGCTGGAGCGTCCAGGTCCCGGCCCGCCGGGCTGCGGAGCGGGATGAGGCGCGGATCGCCGCCTGGCGGGAGGAGAGGTGGCCGGTGGTAAAAGGACGGCGGCGGACCTGGGCGCCTGGATCGTCTTCGAAGACGAGTCTGGCCAGGGCTTAAGGCCGCCGAAGGGACGCACCTGGGGACGGCGCGGCACCACCCCGGTGGTGACGGTGACCGGCGGCAGCAACAAGCGCGTCTCGCTCGCCGCGCTGTTGTGCATCAAGCCGGGCCGCCGCCCGCGGCTGATCTACCGCGTGCACAACAACCGCCGCCGCCGCAACGACCAGCGCAAAGGCTTCACCGAGACCGATTACGCCCGGCTGCTGGACGCCGCCCATCAGCAGCTCACCGGCCCGATCGTGCTCATCTGGGACAATCTCAATTCGCACGTCAGCGCCGCGATGACCGAGCTGGCCGCAGCCCGGGACTGGCTGACCGTCTGCCAGCTGCCGCCGTATGCGCACGAGCTGAACCCGGTCGAGCCGCTCTGGTCGCATCTCAAGCGGTCCCTGGCCAACCTGGCCAAACGCAACCTCGCCCAGCTGACCGCCCTGGTGAAGACCCGGCTGAAACGGATGCAGTACCGGCCCGCGCTCCTCGAAGGCTTCCTCGCCAGCACCGGCCTGGACCTCACACCCTTCTGTAACCCCCACCATTAGAGATCTTTAGCCACTGACTCCGGTGCTCGCTACGGTTCTCACTTAGCGTGACGGAGCTACCTCTGCGCGGGCTGCTCGGGACGCCTACCTGCGGCCTCCAGCAGGACGCAAAATCAAACCTGCTGGCTCCCCGCTTGGCTCCCGGAAGCGCCTGACCGCAGCCACGATCCTCGACCAGCGACGCCGCAGCGCGCTGACCTGCGAGAACGACAGGTCATGCCAGCTCGCCGGATAAGATGACTTCTTGCAACATTACAAGCGGTCAAAGATCAAATACGGAGACCAGAAATGGCCTCTGAACTGCGGAAACGTGGAGCTAAGGGGACTCGAACCCCTGACCTCTTGCATGCCATACAGGCCTAGCTCATCGCTCGGGGGTGCCAGGCGTGGCCATGTGGGCTATTCACCTGCGACGACTCTGGCTGGGCGTGGCCAGGCGTCGGCTGGCAGCTGGCGTCGTTGGCTCCCAACTTGGCTCCCAGAAACCCCTTAGCATCGCTAATGTTCGATTGATTCGAACAGCTCGTACGGACGACCGCTCCAACCGGCCCCGGCAGGAGCGACTGAACATCCGACTCTGCCGAAAGTAGTGCGTCTGCCGGGTGTATAGGAATGCAGGTGAATGCATAGGCTTGCATTACTCCGGCGCGAAAGCACTTCGCTTCACAGCTCGGCAGGACAGTTATCAGCGCTACCAGATCGCCGAGTACGAGCGGTGGGAGATTGCAGCGGCGGCGCGAGCCCGGGCGCACAGATCATCCGGTTATGACCCGGCTGACCGGCAGAGTCCGCCGTGCGGCTGCTGGCGGCCCTGTCCAGCCGCAACTGGCCCCCGGAGCGCTGCGCCAGGTCGTGCCGCAACGCCGCACGGGAGACGTACCCGACGATGGCCGGGACCTGCCGGGCCAGGCCCTGGTCAACCGCTGCCTGCTGGGTCGCTGGGCGCAGCGCGATCTGGACGCAGCCGCCGGGGAAAACGTCATACCAGGTGGCTGCGAACCGGGCTCCGCCGCCCGGGGCGCGCAGCCGCCTGATTCCCGGTCCGGGTGCCCGGACCGGGGCGGCCCGGCCGACGGCGCAGTGCCTGGTCAGGGTCAGCTGCAGCGCGCTGTCACCGGCCCGGTCGTTGCCCAGCGTGATGACCGATGTGCCGCGGAACGCCTGGACCCTGCCCAGGGTCCAGCCGGGCGGCAGCGGCCGGATGCACACCACTTCGGTGGCGGTGGGCACCGACTGGGCTTCGGCCAGCAGTGGTTCCAGGGTGTGGCAGTCCATCTTGCTGACATACAGTGCCGTCGCTGGGGTGGCGCTGCTGAGCAGGGAATTTGCCAGAGCGATGACCAGCAGGAATACCGCGACAAGGACGGCAGCCCAGGCGCCTGCCCGCCGTGCGCTCCAGCGCTGCACCCGGACGGGCGCAGGCCGCTGCGGCAGCAGCTGGAGGAATTCCT
>DATDGI010000091.1:0-30108 GCA_036522155.1 Streptosporangiaceae bacterium | reverse complement strand
CCGGTCCGCGGCCAGGGCCTTGGCGGTCGCGCCGAGATCGAGCATCACCCCGACCGGCACCCTGACCACTCCTCTCACCTGGTCCAGTTCGACCGTCCGCCAGCCGGCCGCGGGCGCGGGCGGCTGGGTCAGGGCGCTGGTGTCCTGCCGGGCCGCGGCGAAGTCCCGGTCGTAACCGAGCCTGACCAGCGCCTGCCCGCAGGTGGGATCCACGTCGCCGTCGGTCGCTACGGCCGCCGCCAGGGCGGTGGCGAGCGCCTCCGCCAGTAGCGGGCTGACCTGGACCGGGCGCCCGCCCGCGTGGTTGACCTGCCACAACTCGGAATTATTGCGGAACCGCGAGCAGGCATGATCCATGGCCCGCAATTCCGCGGCGAGCAGGTCGGCGGCCTCGTCAAGCCGGTCCGGCTCGGCCACCAGCACGGAGGCGTACGTGCCCAGCGCGGGGAACGTGCGGATCCCGATGGTCTCGGCGGGCGCCGACATCACCCGCCGCCCTGGCTCCCGCCGGATGACGTCTGGGTGGGGGCAGGGGTCGGTGACGGTGGCGGGGGCGCCGGCGCGGTGGTGGGCGGGGCGGGGGCCGATGCCGGCGCGGAGGCGGGAGCAGTGCCGGGGGCCGACCCGCCCGTGCCCCCGCCGGCCGGGGAAGCCGCCGCCGCGGCGGCACCGTGGTGGTGATGGTGGTGGTGGTGCTTCTTGGTCGGGGACGGCGACGGCGACGGGGTGGTCGGCTTGACCGTGGGCTTGACTGTGTGGGTCGTGGTCGTGCTCGCGTAGGTGTGAGTCGTGTGCCCGAACAGGGCCGCGAAACCGACCGCGGCGACCGCGCTGAGCTGGGTAGCGCGCCAGGTGAGCTTGGTCAGGCGGCGCAGGCCCTGGGTGCGCGCCTCCCCGGGCGGCTCGTCATAGCCGGGCGGGTAGTCCGGGTACCAGCTCTGGTGGTGGTCAGGCCCCTGGCCGGGGTAATCGGGCGGAGCGGCCTGCCATACCACTGGATCTGTCGGCGGATCGTAGTTGTCGTGCATGGGTGGTATCTCAGCAGAACCTGCGTTAAGACCCCGTCAAGAGCCATTCAAGAAGCCGTTGCTGCCGGGGGCCGGCCCGGGCCAGGGCCGCTGGGCAGGCGGCACGGCCGTTTGGCAGGGGCGGTGAAATAGACTGGGCCAGACGGCGGTTGATAGCCGTATCCACCCGCACCCACGACCGAGGCTTTGGCATGCCCGCGCCCACATCCACCCTCGCCACCCGCGGCGACCTGCGCAACGTGGCCATCGTGGCGCACGTCGACCACGGCAAGACCACGCTGGTCGACGCGATGCTGTGGCAGTCGGGGGCGTTCCGCGCGAACGAGCGGGTGGCCGAGCGGGTGCTCGACTCCGGTGACCTGGAGCGGGAGAAGGGCATCACGATCCTGGCCAAGAACACCGCGGTCCGGCACGGCGGGCTGACCATCAACATCGTGGACACACCCGGTCACGCCGACTTCGGCGGCGAGGTCGAGCGCGGGCTGTCCATGGTGGACGGGGTCCTGCTGCTGGTCGATGCCGGTGAGGGCCCGCTGCCGCAGACCCGGTTCGTGCTGCGCAAGACGCTGGCGGCCGGGCTGCCGGTCATCCTGGTGATCAACAAGGTGGACCGGCCTGACGCCCGGATCGCCGAGGTGGTGGACGCCTGTTATGAGCTGTTCCTGGATCTGGACGCCACCGAGGAGCAGATCGAGTTCCCGATCGTGTACGCGTCGGCGCGGGCGGGCCGGGCCTCGCTGAACCGGCCCGCCGACGGCACCCTGCCGGACTCGCCGGACCTGGAGCCGCTGTTCACGGTGCTGGCCGATACCGTGCCCCCGCCGTCGTATGACCCCACTGCCCCCCTGCAGGCGCACGTCACCAACCTGGACGCCTCCGCCTACCTGGGCCGTATCGCGCTGTGCCGGATGTTCAGCGGCACCATCAGCCGCGGGCAGCAGGTGGCCTGGTGCCGCCGGGACGGGTCGATCGAGCGGGTGAAGATCACCGAGCTTTACCTGACCGAGGCGCTGGAGCGGGTGCCCGCGGCCAGTGCCGGGCCGGGCGACATCATCGCGGTGGCCGGCATCGCCGACATCATGATCGGCGAGACGCTGGCCGACGCCGACGACCCGCGGCCGCTGCCGCTGATCACGGTGGACGACCCCGCCGTGTCGGTGACGATCGGGGTGAACACCTCGCCGCTGGCAGGCCGGGGCAGTGCCATCCCGGGGGGACGCCCCGGAGCTCCCCGCGAGCCAACCAAGGTCACCGCCCGGCTGGTCAGGGACCGGCTGGACCGCGAACTGGTCGGCAACGTGTCGCTGCGGGTGCTGCCCACCGCCCGGCCCGACACCTGGGAGGTGCAGGGCCGGGGTGAGCTGGCCCTGGCGGTGCTGGTGGAAACCATGCGCCGGGAGGGGTACGAGCTGACCGTCGGGCGGCCCACCGTGGTGACCAGGCAGGTCGACGGGGCCCTGCAGGAGCCGGTGGAGCGGCTCACGGTGGACGTGCCCGAGGAGTTCCTGGGCGCGGTGACCGCGCTGCTGGCCGTGCGCAAGGGCCGGCTGGAGAACATGACCAACCACGGCACCGGCTGGGTGCGGCTGGACTACAGCGTGCCCGCCCGCGGCCTGATCGGGTTCCGCACCCAGTTCCTGACCGACACCCGCGGCACCGGGCTGGCCCACCATGTTTTCGAGGGCTATGAGCCGTGGTCGGGGCCGATGCGGGTGCGCCCAACCGGGTCGCTGGTCGCCGACCGGTCCGGCCTGGTCACCGGCTACGCCTGCTCCTCGCTGCAGGAACGCGGCTCGCTGCTCGTCGGCCCGGGGGCCGAGGTCTACGAGGGGATGATCGTCGGCGAGAACGCGCGGGCCGACGACATCGACGTGAACATCACCAAGGAGCGCAAGCTCACCAACATGCGCCAGTCCACCGGGGAGGAACTGGAGCGGCTGGTGCCGCCGCGGCTGCTCAGCCTGGAGCAGGCCCTGGAGTTCTGCGCGGACGACGAGTGCGCCGAGGTCACGCCGGACGCGGTGCGGCTGCGCAAGACCGTGCTCGACGCCAAGGAACGGCTGCGCGAGCGGGGCCGCCGCGCCCGCGGCGTGGAGTGACCGGACTATTTGATCACGCTGAGGTAGACGATGCTGCCCAGGCCGACCACCAAGCAGTAGATGGCGAACGGGGTCAGCGTCCGGGTGCGGAAGTAGCGGACCAGGAACCGCACCGAGAGGTAGGCGCCGACACCGGACAGGATGCTGCCGAGCAGGATCGGGCCGTAGATGCCCTTGCCCAGGGTGATCAGGTCGCCCATCTTCAGCGCCCCGGCGGCCAGGATCACCGGGGTGGCCAGCAGGAAGGCGAACCGCGCGGCGTCCTCCCGTGACAGCCCGGAGAACATGCCCGCCACCATGGTCACCCCGTCCCGGCTGATGCCCGCCAGCAGCGCCAGGATCTGCGCGCAGCCGATGAGGACGGACATGAGGGGGCTGGTCCTGGCCAGCCGCTGGTCCGATTCCAGGCCCTGGGCGTACTCGGCCGCCCGCTCGGCCTGGTGGCCCGCCGCGTGCCGGGCGGGGCCCTCGCGGCGCGCCCCGCCGACGGCCACCAGTTCCCGCTCCCGCGCGATGTCCTGGTCCGCCTGGATCGAGGCCGGCCGCCGGAGCTTCTCCCCGGCCAGCAGGATCAGGCCGTTGACGACCAGGAAGATCGCCGCCCGGATGGGCTTGCCGAACAGCACCCGGAACTCGTGCTCGAACTTCAGCCCGACCAGCCCGACCGGAATGGTCGCCAAGATGACCATCCAGGCCAGCTTCTGATTGGTGTCCTGCAATTGCCAGCGCCGGGTGCCTTCGGCGGGCCGGGCGAACTGGCCAAGCGAGGTGAAGAAGCCGCCGATGATCCGGACCCAGTCCCGCCAGAAGTAGATGAGCAGCGCGATCGCGGTGGCGACGTGCAGCCCGACGATGAAGGCCAGGTACGGCGACTCGGGCTTGGCCACGCTGAGGTCGGACGCCCAGCTACCGCCGACCAGCGCCGGGATGAGCACGTTGTGCCCGAGGCTGGACACGGGGAAAAGCTCGGTGACGCCCTGGACCAGGCCGACGACGGCCGCCTCAAGATAGGTCAGGTGGGTCATATCCAGCCTTTTGCGGTGGGGGCGAGGGATACCGGCACGCCGCTCCCCCGGGGGACGCTGGCCTGCACCGTCTCATGGTACGGATTGCGGGCCAGCGGGGGGTGCGGGCCGGCGGATTGGCGGGGCGGGTTACTCCTTCGCCGCCGGCACCGAGGGGGTGTCGTGCCGCGGGCGGCGGCCGATCTTGCTGCCGAGCCAGACCAGCGGGTCATACTTGCGGCCCACCACGCGCTCCTTCAGCGGGATCAGCGCGTTGTCGGTGATCTTGATGTGCTCCGGGCACACCTCGGTGCAGCACTTGGTGATGTTGCACAGGCCCAGCCCGAAGTCGTCCTGGGCGATCTCCCGCCGGTCGGCGGTGTCGGCCGGGTGCATCTCAAGCTCGGCGACCCGCATGAGGAACCGGGGGCCGGCGTAGGCCTGCTCGTTGTCGGCGTGGTCGCGGATCACGTGGCACACGTTCTGGCACAGGAAGCACTCGATGCACTTGCGGAACTCCTGCGAGCGCTCCACATCGACCTGCTGCATCCGGAACTCGCCCAGCCCGATCGCGGGGTCCGGGGTGAATGACGGGATCAGCCGGGCCTTGGTGAAGTTGAACGACACGTCGGTGACCAGATCCCGGATCACCGGGAAGGTGCGCATCGGGGTGACCGTGATCGCTGCCCCGGGCTCGAAGGTGGACATCCGGGTCATGCAGGCCAGGCGGGGCCGCCCGTTGATCTCCATCGAGCAGGATCCGCACTTGCCGGCCTTGCAGTTCCACCGCACCGCCAGATCACCCGCCTGGGTGGCCTGCAGCCGGTGCAGGATGTCCAGCACGACTTCGCCCTCGTTGACCTCGACCTGGTAGTCCACCAGTTCGCCCCGGCCGGCGTCGCCCCGCCAGATCCGCAGGGTTACCTTCTCCGTCATCAGTGCGTCTCCTCGGCCGCCACCGGCAGTTCCTGGTCGGTGTAGTACTTCTTCAGCTCGCCGATGTCGAACAGGCCCAGCAGGTCCGCCCGCATCGGGGGCATCTCCTGGCGTTTGAGCACCACCCGGTCGCCGTCGAGCGAGCAGATCAGGTTGACCTTGCGCCAGTCCGGCGACATCTCAGGGAAGTCGTCGCGGGTGTGCCCGCCCCGGCTCTCCTGCCGCTCCAGCGCCGCCTGCGCCACACAGTCGGCGATCAGCATGATGTTGCGCAGGTCCAGGGCCAGGTGCCAGCCCGGGTTGTAGGCCGGGCCGCCCTCCGCGCTGGCCTGTGCCGCCCGCTCGTGCAGCTTCTCCAGTTCGGCCAGTGCCGTCTTGATCTCGTCCTCGGTGCGGATGATGCCGACCAGGCCGCTCATGGTGTCCTGCACCTCGGCGTGCAGCGTGTACGGGTTCTCACCGCCGCGCCGCTCCAGCGGGGCCAGGGCCTCCGCCTGCGCGGCCGCGACGTCCGCGTCGCTGACCGCCGGCCGCGCCCCGCCCAGCGCGCTGAGGTAACCAGCCGCGCCCATGCCCGCCCGGCGCCCGAACACCAGCAGGTCCGACAGCGAATTGCCGCCCAGCCGGTTGGACCCGTGCATGCCGCCGGACACCTCACCGGCCGCGAACAGGCCCGGCAGCAGCGACTGCGCGGTGTCCGGGTCCACCTCCACCCCGCCCATCACGTAGTGCTGGGCGGGCCCGACCTCCATCGGTTCCTTGGTGATGTCCACGTCGGCCAGTTCCTTGAACTGGTGGTGCATGGACGGCAGCCGCCGCAGGATCTCATCGGCTGGCAGCCGGGAGGCGATGTCCAGGAGCACCCCGCCGTGCGGCGAGCCGCGACCGGCCTTCACCTCGGCGTTGTTGGCCCTGGCCACCTCGTCGCGGGGCAGCAGTTCGGGCGGCCGCCGGTTGTGATCCGGGTCGGTGTACCAGCGGTCGGCCTCCTCCTCGGTCTCGGCGTACTGGGCGCGGAACACGTCCGGCACGTAGTTGAACATGAACCGCTTGCCCTCGGAGTTGCGCAGCACCCCGCCGTCACCGCGGACCGACTCGGTGACCAGCAGCCCGCGCACGGACAGCGGCCAGACCATGTGCGTCGGGTGGAACTGGACGAACTCCATGTTCAGCAGCGTCGCCCCGGCCAGCAGCGCCAGCGCGTGCCCGTCCCCGGTGTACTCCCAGGAGTTGGACGTGACCTTGAACGTCTTCCCGATCCCCCCGGTGGCCAGGATGATCGCGGGCGCCTCGAACACCACGAACCGCCCGGACTCCCTGATATAGCCGAACGCGCCAGCGATCTTGCCCTCGGTCACCAGCAGCCGGGTGATCGTGGTCTCGGCGAAGACCTTCAGCATGGCTTCCGGATCGCTGTGTTCGGCCGCGTCCTGCTGCTGGAGGGCCACCGTGCGCTGCTGGAGCGTCCTGATCATCTCCAGCCCGGTCCGGTCGCCCACGTGCGCCAGCCGCGGGTACTGGTGGCCGCCGAAGTTGCGCTGGCTGATCTTGCCCTCCGGGGTGCGGTCGAACAGCGCGCCCCAGGCCTCCAGCTCCCAGACCCGGTCCGGCGCCTCCCTGGCGTGCAGTTCGGCCATCCGCCAGTTGTTGAGGAACTTGCCACCGCGCATGGTGTCGCGGAAGTGGACCTGCCAGTTGTCGTGCGGGTTGACGTTGCCCATGGCGGCCGCGCAGCCGCCTTCGGCCATCACCGTGTGCGCCTTGCCGAACAGTGACTTGGAGATGACAGCGGTCTTCAGGCCAGCCTGCCGGGCCTCGATCGCCGCCCGCAGCCCGGAGCCGCCGGCACCGATCACTACTACGTCGTAGGAGAGCCGTTCTATGTCAGTCATCTGCGCCGTGCACCTTCTGCCTGCTGCCTAGAAGAAGCGAAGATCGGTGATGGCACCGCTCGCGACCAGCCGGATGTAGAGATCGGTGAACAGCACCCAGCCCAGCGAGATCCAGGCGAACTGCATGTGATTGGCGTTCAGCCGGGAGACCTGGGTCCACAGCCAGTAGCGGACCGGGTGCTTGGAGAAGTGCTTGAGCCGGCCGCCGACGGCGTGCCGGCAGGCGTGGCAGGACAGCGAGTACAGCCACAGCAGGGTGGCGTTGACCAGCAGGACCAGCGTGCCCAGGCCCATGTGCCCCCACTGCCCGGAGTGGTTGCGGAACGCGATCACCGCGTCGGCGGACAGGATCACGTTGAACACCAGCGCGATCCAGAAAAAGTACCGGTGCACGTTCTGCAGGATCAGCGGCAGCCGGGTCTCGCCGGTGTACTTCGCGTGCGGCTCGCGCACGGCGCAGGCGGCCGGGGCCCGCCAGAACGCGCGGTAGTAGGCCTTGCGGTAGTAGTAGCAGGTGAGCCGGAAGCCGGTCGGCCCGCCGATGATGATGACCGCTGGCGACAGCCAGGTCAGCCACGGGATCCAGCTGTAGCCGGCGCCGGCCGTGCAGGTGGTGGCCAGGCACGGCGAGTACAGCGGCGAGATGTACGGCTGCCAGAAATAGTCCGCGTTGACCAGCGACGCCCAGGTCAGGTAGACGACACACACCCCGAGAAAGGCCGCGGTGGTCACGGGTGACCGCCACCACGGGTCCTTGCGCAAGGTGCGCTCGGCGATCTGCGCCCTGGTCTTTTCCGGCGCCGTTGCTGCCTGGGTCATCGGCTGTGTCTCCACCTCGAAGCTAACCGGGGCTCACCCGCGCGGCCACCCCCGGCCGGTCATCACCTGGCCGGTCACCGCGCGCTGGCACCCTATTCC
The DNA here is from genome assembly GCA_036522155.1 of Streptosporangiaceae bacterium. Taxonomy (GTDB): domain Bacteria; phylum Actinomycetota; class Actinomycetes; order Streptosporangiales; family Streptosporangiaceae; genus UBA9676. Next base: position 22,231 of record DATDGI010000091.1, on the reverse strand, counting down.
ACTGAATATCACCGCGCAGGCCCGGGGGCCGGGCACAGGCGTGTGACTCTTGCTACACCCGGTGCTGGCCGGAGTCCAAACCCAGCGCGCGGCGCAGGAAATCCACCTGCAGCCGGAGCAGGTTCTCGGCCACTTCCTCCTGCGGCGTCATGTGGGTGACCCCGGACAGCGGCAGCACCGCGTGCGGCCGCCCGGCCGCCAGCAGCGCCGAGGAGAACCGCAGCGTGTGGGCGGCCACCACGTTGTCGTCGGCCAGGCCGTGGATGAGCAGCAGCGGCCGGCTGAGCGCTGGTGCGTCCGCCAGCAGCGAGCAGGCGTGATAAGGATCGCCATCGCCTGACGGGCCCGGCAGGCCCAGGTAGCGCTCGGTGTAGTGGGTGTCGTACAGATGCCAGTCGGTGACCGGCGCGCCCGCGACGGCCGCGTGGAACACGTCGGGCCGCCGGAGCACCGCCAGCGCGGCCAGGTAGCCGCCGAACGACCAGCCCCGGATCGCCACCCGCCCCAGGTCCAGGTCAGGGTGGCGCTCGGCGGCGGCCTGCAGGGCCTCCACCTGGTCGGCCAGCACCGGGCTGGCCAGGTCGTGCCAGACCGCGCGGTCCCAGTCCGGCCCCCGGCCGGGGGTGCCCCGGCCGTCCGCGACCACCACCGCGAAGCCCTGCTCGGCCAGCCACTGGGAGGTGAGGAACGCGCCCCGGGCGGCCAGTACCCGCTGGGCGTGCGGGCCGCCGTAGGGGTCGAGCAGCACCGGCAGCTTCGCCTCGCCGGGCCGGTGCCAGGACGGCAGCAGCACCGCGGTGCGGATGCCGCGCGGCCCCGCGGCGAAGATGCCTGGCTCGGGGGTGGGCAGGTCCGGCTCCTCGGCCAGCGAGGCGATGACGGCGCCGGGCTGCCCGTCCCGCACCACCCGTACAGAAACCCCGTCCTGCCGCAGCGACCGGTGGCTGACCACGGTGGTGCCGCCCGCCCGGGTGCCACTGGTCACCCCGTGATCCCCGTCCCCGGCGTCCGCGCCATCCCCGCCCGCCCCATCGCCCGCGACCGGGGCCAGCCCGCCCGGGCCCCAGGCCCACAACCCGATGCCGGCCGGGTCTTCGCCGGACGCGCTGAACAGCACCGTCTCGCCGTCGGCCGCCAGCACCTGGCGAACCTGGAGGCCCGCCGGCGTGACCGGCTCCGGGCTGTCCTCGGCGAACTCCTCCGGGGTGGCGACCAGCAGCCGTTTGGCCCCCCCGGCGTCGGCGGCCCAGACGATCCGGCCGTCGCTGGTCCGGGCGGGCACGCCGGGCACGATGTCGAGCCACCGGTCGTCGGTGTCCTCGCGCAGCACTGCGACCGCACCCCGGGCCGGGTCGGCCGACAGCAGCCGCATCCGGCGCTGATCCCGGCTCTGCACCACGATCAGCGGGGGATCGGCGTCCCAGTTCACCGTGACCAGGTAGGGGAACGCGGCCTGGTCCCAGGCGACCGGGTAGTCATGCCCGTCCAGGCCGATCTGGTGCAGCGACACCTGCGCGTTCGGGGTGCCGGCCGCCGGGTAGGCGACCTCGGTGCCGGGCCTGCCGGGCTGGGCCGGGTCGGCGATGTGCCACCGGTTCACCCCGCTGGTGTCCACCCGCGCCACCAGCAGGGCCGACCCGTCCGGCGCCCACCAGTAGCCCCGCTGCCGCTCCATCTCCTCCGCCGCGATGAACTCGGCCAGCCCATAACTCAGCCCCGGCACTCCGTCCGGCCCGATGAGCTCCCGGTCCTGCCCCGTGGCCAGATCGCTGATCCGCAGCGCACCCTCGTGCACGTAGGCGACCATGCGCCCGCCCGGGTCCGGCCGGGGATCCAGCGCGGGCACGGCGGCCGGCACGGCGCGCACGGACGGCGCCTCGCTTTCCGGCCCCTCCGCCGGCAGCTCAGCCAGGTACACCCGCCCGGCCACCGCGAACACCGCGATGGTCAGGTCGCCGTCGGTGGCGAAGGCCACGATCCCGGCCGCCTGCTCGCGTGACCGCTCCCGGCGGGCCCGCTCTTCGGCCGGTTCCTGCCCGTCGGCCCCGTCGTCACCGGGCCCGTCCTGGACGGCCGGCAGCGCGGCCGGGTCGGCCACCAGCCGCTCGCGGCCGGAGCCGACGTCCAGCACCCACAGGCAGGTCACCGGGTCGCTGCCGGCCCGGCTGCGCAGGAAGGCCACCCGGCGGCCGTCGGGGGAGATCTGGAACGAGCGCGGCACGCCCAGGCTGAACCCCTGGGTCCTGGCCTGCTGACGCGGGAAAGTGTCGGTCATGCCCCGATCCTGCCAGCCGTCCCGCGATCCCGGCGCCGGTAGGCTCGCCCGGGTGGGCCCGGCCGGTGATCAGCGCAGGCTGCTGCTGGTGCACGCGCATCCGGACGACGAGTCGATCGAGACCGGGGCGACCATGGCCGCCTACGCCGCGTCCGGGGCACGCGTCACCCTGGTCACCTGCACCCTGGGGGAACTGGGCGAGGTCATCCCGCCGGCCCTGGCCGGCCTGGCCGGGGACCGGCTCGGCCAGCACCGGACCGGCGAACTGGCCGCCGCCTGCGCCGCGCTCGGGGTGAGCGACCACCGGTTCCTCGGCGGCCCAGGCCGCTGGCGCGACTCGGGCATGATGGGCCTGCCGGCCAACGCCGACCCGCGGTGCTTCTGGCAGGCCGATGTGGCCGAGGCGGCCGCCGCGCTCGCTGAGGTGATCCGCGAGGTCCGGCCGCAGGTGCTGGTCAGCTACGACGCGAACGGCTACTACGGCCACCCCGACCACATCCAGGCCCACCGGGTGAGCCGGGCCGCGGTCCGGCTGGCCGGTGAGGGTGGCAGCCCGTGGGGGGTGGCCAAGGTCTACGCGACCGCCATGCCGCGCTCGGTCCTGGCCCGCCTGATCGAACTCGGGCCGGGCCGCCCGGAGCGGTTCCGGCAGGTTCGTTCGGTATCCGAATTGCCGTTCGGGGTGGCGGACGACCAGGTGACCACCGAGATCGACGGCACCGCCCAGCTGTCCGCCAAAACCGCCGCCCTCCGGGCGCACGCCACCCAGATCGATGTGGACGGCGACTGCTACGCCCTGTCCGACGGGGCCGGCCAGCGGATCACCGGGCGGGAGTATTACACGCTGCTGGCCGGGCCGCGCGGCCCCGGCGCCGGCCCGCACGGCTGGGAGCGCGACCTGTTCGCTGGCCTGTGACCCGCCCGCCGCCGGCCCGGCGCGGTCTGCGCTCGGCTGGCCTGCCCGTATAGCCTGCTCTGCGTGGATAGCACGTCGCCGGGCCCCCCGCAGCCGCGGAGCACCGGGGCGGCCTACGCCGCGCTGTTCCTGCTCGGCGCGGCGGAAGGGCTGATCGGCTGCTTCCAGTTCAGCCGCAGCGCGGGCCCGGTGCCGGTGGCCGCGCTGGCCTTCTGCCTGCTGATCTTCGCCACCTGCCTGCTGGCGGGGTGGGGGATGGGCACGCCGCTGGGCGGCCTGGTGGCCGCGCTCGGCTGGTTCGCCATGTCGGTCGTGCTCACCATGCCGACCCGGGGCGGCAGCGTGATCGTCACCAACAGCGCCGCGGGCAAGTGGTTCCTGTACGGCGGCGCGGTCTGTGCCGGTGCCGGGCTGGCGGTCACGTTCCGGTGGCGGACCCGGCGGCCGGCCCGGGCCCGTGGGCGGACACCGGGCGCGGGCTCATGACCGGCGCCGACCCGCAGGCCTTCCGGCGGGTGGCCGGCCGGTTCGCCAGCGGCATCGTGGTCGTCTCCACCAGCCTGGACGAGGTCGATCATGCGATGACGGTGACCGCGTTCACCTCGGTGTCGCTGGACCCGCTGCGGGTGCTGTTCTGCGCCGAGAAGATCGCCCGGTTCCATGACGCGGTGCTGGCCAGCGGCACCTGGGCGGTGTCGGTGCTGACCGAGGACGCCGAGAAGACCGCCCGCTGGCTGGCCACCCGGGGCCGGCCGCTGGCCGGGCAGCTCGACGCGTTCCGGCACCATCCGGGCCTCCGGACCGGCGCGCCGATCCTGGACGACGCGCTGGCCGCGATGGAGTGCCGGACCACCGCCTCGCACGACGGCGGCGACCACACCATCGTGGTCGGCGAGGTGCTGGCCGTCACCGAGCCCCGGGCGGGGGCCGGGCCGCTGCTGTTTTACGCCAGCCGGTACCGCCGCCTCGGCAGCGGCTAGCTGATCGCTTCCGCCAGCCGGTCGAGCGCCCAGTCCAGGTCCGTCTCGGAGATGGTCAGCGGCGGCGCCAGCCGGATGGTGGTGCCGTGCGTGTCCTTGGCCAGCACCCCGCGCGCGGCCAGCCGCTCGCACGCCTCCCGGCCGCCCAGGGCCGTGAACTCGACCCCGGCCCACAGCCCGCGGCCGCGTACCTGCCTGACCGCGTCGCGGGGCAGGGCCGACAGCCGGTCGTGCAGGTGCGTGCCCAGCTTGGCGGACCGCTCCTGGTATTCGCCGGTGGCCAGCATCGCGATCACCTCGCGCCCGACCGCGCACGCGAGCGGGTTGCCGCCAAACGTGGATCCGTGCTGCCCCGGCTTGAACACGCCGAGCACCGCCCGCGACGACACCACCGCCGACACCGGCACGATGCCGCCGCCGAGCGCCTTACCCAGCAGGTACATGTCGGGCACCACGTCCTCGTGCTCGCAGGCGAAGGTGGTGCCGGTCCGGCCCAGCCCGGACTGGATCTCGTCCGCGATCATCAGCGCACCGTGGCTCGTGCACAGGTGGCGCACGGCGGCCAGGTAGCCGGGCGGCGGCACGACCACCCCGGCTTCGCCCTGGATCGGCTCGATGAGCACGCCGACCACCCGCGGGTCCATGGCCGCGGCCAGTGCGGCCGCGTCACCGTAGGGCACGATCCGGAAGCCCGGCGTGTAGGGGCCGTAGCCGTCCCGGGCGTCCGGGTCGGTGGAGAAGCTGACGATCGTGGTGGTGCGCCCGTGGAAGTTCCCATCGAAGACCACGATCACGGCCTCGTCCGGGGGCACGCCCTTGACCTCGTACCCCCATTTGCGCGCGGTCTTGATCGCCGTCTCCACCGCCTCGGCGCCGGTGTTCATCGGCAGCACCATCTCCATGCCCGCCAGCCCGGCCAGTTCGGCGCAGAACGGCCCGAACTGGTCATGCTCGAACGCCCGGCTGACCAGCGTCACCCGCTCCAGCTGCCGCTGGGCGGCGGCGACCAGCCGGGGATGGCGGTGGCCGAAGTTGATGGCCGAATAGGCGGCCAGCATGTCCAGGTACCGGCGGCCCTCGACGTCGGTCACCCAGGCGCCTTCGGCCTCGGCGATCACCACCGGGAGCGGGTGGTAGTTGTGCGCGCTGTGCGCGCCGGCCAGGGCGCGCAGGTCGCCGCTGCTGCTCATTGCTCTCCTCCTGGTCCCGGCCGCAGTTCCAGGGTGCAGCACTTGGGGCCGCCGCCTGCCTTGCGGAACTCCGACATATCCACCCCGATTGGCTGGAAGCCGCGGGCGGTGAGCTGGACGGCCAGGTTGCGCGCCTCGGCCGGCAGTATCACGTGGTGCCCGTCGCTGACCGCGTTCAGCCCCAGCACCTCGGCGTCCTCGTCCTTGGCCTCGATCAGTTCGCCGAAGTGGGAGGCGAGCGCGGCCCGGGCCGCGTCGTCGAAGGCCGCCGGGTAGTAGGCGGCCACCCCCGGCGTCAGCACCACCAGCGCGGTGTCCAGGTGGTAGTAGCGCGGGTCGGTCAGCCGCAGCAGGGTGACCGGCAGCCCGAAAACCGCTTCCAGATCATGCCGAACGGATGGCTCGGTGCGGAACCCGTAGCCAGCCAGGATGCCGCTGCCGGTGAAGATCAGGTCGCCCTCACCCTCGTTGACCGCGCTCGGCGGGTGCACACCCTGGTAGCCCTGGGCCTGGAACCAGCCGAGGTAGGCGGGGGCTTCGGCGGCCCGCTGCGGGTGGCGGAAGCGTGCCCCGAGCGCGCGGCCGCCGATCACGGTGCCGCCGTTGGCGGCGAAAACCATGTCCGGCAGCCCGGGCACCGGGTCGATGAGCCGCACCTGGTGGCCGAGCGCGAGGTAGGTGTCCCGCAGCGCCTGCCACTGCCGCATGGCCAGCCCGGGGTCCACCGGGTCGGCGCCGGTCATCCACGGGTTGATGGCGTAGCTGACCGTGAAATGCGCCGGTGGGCACATCAGGTAGCTCCTGGCCCGCATCCACCCCTCCCGTCGCGACTCGTTGATCACGACCCAGCGTAGGTGGGGATCGGGGGTGGAGATATGCGTGGATCCTGCATCTAGCAGGTGATCTGTTGCAGATTAGCGGGATGAATCGGCGATCCGTTGCGCGATCGCCGACGCCCCGGAGGCGGGCCGGGCTGGTCAGCCCAGCGAGCCGAGCCGGGTGGCGGCGGCTTCCACGCGCTCGTCGGTGGCGGTCAGCGCGATCCGGATGTGGGAGCGGCCGGCCGGGCCGTAGATTTCGCCGGGGGCGGCCAGGATGCCCGCCCCGGCCAGCAACTCGACGCTGGCCCAGCAGTCCAGGCCGTCCCTGGTCAGCCACAGGTACAGGCCGGCCACGGAATGCTCGGTCCGCCAGCCGGCCGCCGTGAACGCGGCCCGCAGCCGCTCCCGCCGGGCGGCATAGCGGGCGCGCTGCTCGTCGGCGTGGGTGTCGTCGTCGAGCGCGGCGGCCATGGCCGCCTGCACCGGGGCGGGGACCATCATCCCGGCGTGCCGCCGGATCTCCAGCAGTTCGGCCACCAGCGCGGGGTCGCCGGTGACGAAGCCCGCCCGGTAACCGGCCAGGTTGGAGCGCTTAGACAGCGAGTACACCCCGAGCACGGCCTGCCGGGACGGCCCGCACACGTCGGGATGCAGCACCGACACGGGCTCGGCGTCCCAGCCCAGGTCCAGGTAACACTCGTCGGCGGCGACCACCGCGCCGCGCTCGCGGGCCCAGTCCACCATCTTCCGCAGGTGGGCCGCGGGCAGCACCCGGCCGGTCGGGTTGGCCGGGGAGTTCACCCATACCAGCGCCACCCGGCGCGGCCCGAGGCTGGCCAGCCCGTCCGCCGCTACCGGGTCCGCGCCCGCCAGGCGGGCGCCGATGTCGTAGGTCGGGTAGGCCAGCTCGGGGTGGACCACGGTGTCGCCGGGGCCGCAGCCGAGCAGGGTGGGCAGCCCGGCGATGATCTCCTTGCTGCCGATGACCGGCAGCACCGCGGCCGGGTCGGTGGTCACCCCGTGGCGGCGGGCCAGCCAGCCAGCGGCCGCTTCCCGCAGGCGTTGCGTGCCCTGTGTGGCGGGGTATCCGGGTGAGTCCGCCGCCCCGGCCAGCGCGGCCTGGACCGCGGCCGGCACCGGGTCGACCGGGGTGCCGATCGACAGGTCCACGATCCCGCCGGGGTGCGCCCGCGCCTTTTCCCGGTAAGGAACCAGCAGGTCCCACGGGAAGCTGGGCAGGCGCGCGGCGAGGGTCAGCTCTGTTCTCCCTGCGGCGGGAGGGCCGCCACGATCGGGTGATCCTTGCCGATCTTCCCGACCTTGGACGCGCCGCCCGGCGAGCCCAGATCCTCGAAGAACTCGACGTTGACCCGGTAGAAGTCCTTCCACTGGTCCGGCACGTCGTCCTCGTAGAAGATCGCCTCGACCGGGCAGACCGGCTCGCACGCACCGCAGTCCACGCACTCGTCCGGATGGATGTAGAGCATGCGCTCGCCCTCGTAGATGCAGTCGACCGGGCATTCCTCGATGCACGACTTGTCGAGTATGTCGACGCAGGGCTGCGCGATGATGTACGTCACGTCGGAACTCCTCTTCCGGCACTATCTTTCCCGGCGCGGTCCGGAGGCCGGTCCGGTTCCAGTATCGCCGTTCCCCCGGCCAGTATTGCGCGGTCGCGATGGTGCCCGCGCCGGGACGGCCGGCTATCAGCCGGCCAGTACCCCCCGGGGTGGTCGGCTATCAGCCGGCCAGCACCGTCCCCGGGGCGGCCGGGTGCGGATCCCGGATCCAGCCGTGGGCGCCGCCGGCCGCCGTCCAGCGCAGCCCGGCGTAGTGCACCTGGTGGATCCCGTACGTGGTGGCGTGGGTCACCAGCCAGGCGGCGACGGTCCAGCCCAGCGCCGGCTGGCCCGCAGGTACCAGCAGGCTGGGGGCGTCCCGGGGGGTGGCTACCCGGCGCGCGCCGACCGGGCCAAACGCGGCGGTCAGGGCCCGTCCCGCCCCGGTCAGGTTGGCCCGGGGCGGGTCGGCGCCTTCCGGCCAGCACCACACGGCGTGTGCGTCGCGGCCGGTGAAGTCGGCCGCGAGCAGCGTCGCCTCCTGCTGGTACTGGATATAGGCGTAGCCGTCGGCGCTGCGCTGCACCGCCTGGGCCGCGCGGTAGACCGGTTTGTGCTGGTAGCCGGGCACGCGGGCCAGCGCCTGGAAGAACTTCGTGCTGGCGTAGACCGGATCAAGCAGCTTCCTCGCCGGGCCCCAGCCCTCCGACGGGCGCTGCTGGAACACCCCGACCGAGTCGAGGTCGCCGTAACTGAGGTTCTGCAGCTTGGACTCCTGCATGGCGGCGGCGTAGGCGACCACGACCGCGCGGCGCGGCATCGCCTGGTGGTGGGCCACCCCGGCGATGGTGGCGGCGATCCCGGCCTGCTCGGGGTCGAGCGAGATGGCCGTCTGCCCGGACCCGGCCTGGCAGCCGGTCGGGTTCAGCGGCGAGGTGCCGTGCTGGGCAGCGATGTACACGGCGGCGGCGGCCAGGATGATGACCACCAGCACAACGCCCGGCCCCAGGCCACGTTTGGCGGCTTTCGTCGGCACATCACGACCGTACCGGCCGGTGCGGACGGAAGTGCGCAAGCTCGCGACTCAGCCCGGCGGTGCCACCACTAGCATCGGCGCCATGACTGGTGCTCCGGCCGCAGGCTCCCCGCATTCGCCCCTTCCCGGTTCACCCCCTCCCGGCTCACCCCTCTCCGCTTCATCCCTCCCCGTTTCACCCCTCCCCACCGAGCTGGACGAACTGTGGGAGCGGCGGGCTGAGCTGGGACCGGGCGATGCCGCGGCCCGCGCGGTGGTGACGGGGGCGGTGGACGCGCTCGATCGGGGTGAGGCCAGGGTGGCCTGGCCGGACCCGGCGACCGGCAACATCGCCGTGGACGAGCGGGCCAAGCGGGCGATCCTGCTGGCCTTCCGGCTGCTGCCCATGGCCGAATCCGGCGCCGGTGACTTCCGCTACCACGACCGGGTGCCGCTCAAGACCCGGCTGGACGGGGTCCGGGTGGTACCCGGCGCGATCGCCCGCTGGGGCGCCTACATCGCGCCCGGCTGCGTGCTCATGCCCTCGTTCGTCAACATCGGCGCCTACGTGGACGCCGGGACGATGGTGGACACCTGGGCCACGGTCGGTTCCTGCGCCCAGGTCGGCCGGAACGTCCATCTGGCCGGCGGGGTCGGCGTGGGCGGCGTGCTGGAACCGCCGAACGCGGTGCCGGTGGTCATCGAGGACGACGCCTTCATCAGCTCGCGCTGCATGGTGGTGGAGGGGGCGCGGGTCCGCGCCGGCGCCGTGCTGGGCGCGGGCACCATCCTGACCCGCAGTTCGCACGTGATCGACGTGGAGACCGGCGAGGAGCTGCCCCGGGGCGAGGCGCCGGCCTGGTCGGTCTGCGTCGGTGGCACCCGGCCGCGGGACTTCCCCGGCGGCGCTTTCGGCATGCCCTGCGTGCTGGTGCTGAAACGGCTGCCGGAGGGCGCACGGCACGACAAGGCGGTGCTCAACGACATCCTGCGCGACCACGGCATGAATGGCTGACCGCGGCCGGATGGCCGCGGAATGACGATCTTCCTGGCCGCTGACCGCTGGCCTGACCGGGCGTGCTGACCTGCGGCTGGCCTGAGTTACCGTGGCAGGATCATGAACGTGCAACCAGAGCCGCGCCGGCGGGTCCGCCGGCAGGGGCCGGCCATGCTCCGCGGCAAGGCCATCCCCATGACCACCACGGATCAGCGGCTGCTCGACAAGCGCGGGCCCAGCGACTGGGTCCACACCGATCCGTGGCGGGTGCTGCGCATCCAGGCCGAGTTCGTGGAGGGCTTCGGCCTGCTGGCCGAGCTCGGGCTGGCCGTCTCCATCTTCGGCTCCTCCCGGGCCGTGCCCGGCACGGCCGATTATGAGCTGGCCGAGCGCATCGCCACCGGGCTGGTCAAGGCGGGCTACGCGGTGATCACCGGCGGCGGGCCGGGGATCATGGAGGCGGCCAACAAGGGCGCCGCCGCGGCCAACGGCACGTCCGTGGGCCTGGGTATCGAACTGCCGCTGGAACAGGGCCTGAACGACTACGTCGATATCGGCATCGAATTCCGCTACTTCTTCGTCCGCAAGACCATGTTCGTCAAGTACTCGCAGGCGTTCGTGGTGCTCCCGGGCGGGTTCGGCACCCTGGACGAGCTGTTCGAGGCCCTCACCCTGGTCCAGACCGGAAAGATCACCAAGTTCCCGATCGTGCTCGTGGACCGCGACTACTGGTCCGGCCTGCTGGCCTGGCTGCGGGAAACCGTGACCGGTGAGGGCAAAATCTCCCCGGCCGACCTGGATCTGGTGAGCCTCGCGGACGAGCCGGAGGAGGTGGTCCGGATCATCCGGGCCGCCCACAACAACGGGGCGTTCGGCTCGTCGGTGGCCGCCGCGGACGGGACCGGGCCCGGATAGTCCGGCTGGTCAGGCCCACCCGAGGTCAGCTGGTCAGGCCAGGCCGCGGATCGTGCGGGCGGGGGGCCGGGTACCGGCGATCGCCATGGTCATGTCGATCGCGCGGCGGGCGGCCCGGGTGTGCCGGGAGCGGATGACCGGCCGCCCCAGCCAAGTCCCGATGGCAGCGGCGGTGATGACCGAGGCCGGGAGCGGGCCATCGGCTGGCTGGCGGGCGGCAGGCTGGCGGGCGGTCGGCTGGCGGGCGGCTGGCTGGCGGGACGCCGCGGCCAGGCGGTCGGCGTCGAAGGGCTCAGCGCCCCCGGGCCCGCTGCCCGCCGGGCCATTACCGCGCGGGCCGGTGTCCGCTGGCCCGGTCCACAGCAGCGCGCTGGGCAGGCCGGCCTGGATCGTGGCCAGCGCCCCCGGAGTGGCCGCGCGGACATCGATGAGGTCGGCGCCGTCGGCCCGGGCGCGGGCCGCCTGCTGCGGGTCGGCCGCGACCGCTAGCAGCCGAGTTGCTGGATTCACCCGCTGAGCATGGCACGATTCGTACTGTGCCAATAGTGCTGTTGGTGGCGGCCGCCGCCATCGTGGGCGGCGCGGTGCTGGCCGCGCTCGGGCGGGCCGGCGAAATGGCGATCTTCGTTAGTGATGCGACGCCGTTCGGCCTCGGCCAGGTGACGGCCACCGATGTGGCGCTGTTGCGCCCGCCGCTGTCGTTGTGGGGATACAACGCCCCGGCGACCGAGGAGGCCCTGCGCGTGATCGCGCGGGCGATGACCGTACGGGACGTGGAGATCGCGACGCTTCGCCGGGAACTGGCCGACGCGCAGTCCGGCCGGTCAGCGAGTCGGCCGATCCCGGCCAGCCGACCGGCTGAACCAAGCTGGACGCGCCACGCCGACGGGGGAGGCTGGCCGGCCCCGGTGGCTGGCATGGCCGAGCCCAGCCCGCTGGTCAATCCCACCGAGCCCAGCCCGCTGGTCAGTCCCACCGAGCCCAGTCCCGTTCCCGCCCCGGCCGAGCCCGGCCCCACCGAGCCAAGTCCGGAGACCTGGCGGCAGCAGGAACAACGCTCCGGTGAGTGAGCCCGGAACTGGGCCCGTGCCCGGCCCGGATGGGGTCCTGCGCTGCCCGTGGGCGGTCGGCACGCCCGACTACCTCGCCTATCACGACCAGGAGTGGGGCGTTCCGGTCACCGATGACCGTGGGATGTTCGAGCGGCTCTCGCTGGAGGCGTTCCAGTCCGGGCTGTCCTGGCTCACGATCCTGCGCAAGCGGGAGAACTTCCGCGCCGCCTTCGCGGGCTTCGACCTGGCCGCGGTTGCCGCCTTCGGCGCCGCCGACATCGAGCGGCTCCTGGCCGACCCCGGCATCGTCCGCAACCGTGCCAAAATCAACGCCGTGATCGGCAACGCCCGGGCGGCCCTGGCCGTGCCCGACGGCCTGGCCGCAATGGTCTGGCGCTACCACGACACCGCCGCCGATCCGCCCGTGACCATGGCAGATGTGCCGGCCTGGACGGCTGGCTCCAAGGCGTGCGCGCGGGAACTCCGGCGGCTTGGCTTCGCCTTCACCGGCCCGGTTACCGTCTACGCCGCCCTGCAGGCGTGTGGCGTGGTCGATGATCACCTGGCGGGGTGCTTCCGGCGAGGGGGTACTTCATGAATCCGGTAATCGGTAGTTCACCACCAGCGGTTCGCGATTCACACGCCGCGTGCGAGACTGTGAGCAGAGCGTTGTTTCGCAGGAGGGGGGACGGGATGCTGTACCAGCAGCACCGGGGAGCAGGCAGCGCCGGCTTAATGGCGACGACCGCGGGTAACAGGCAGGCAGATCTCGGCAGACCGGGTCCGGGAGGGCGATATGAGCACTGATCCGCCGGTGCCGCCCGGAGTTGATCCATCCGTGCCGAGCCCGGCCAGGCTCTATGACTACTACCTCGGCGGTACCACGAACTACGAGTCTGACCGGATGGTGGCCGAGCGGCTGCGGGAACTCATCCCCGAATTACCAGATATCGCCTGGGCGAACCGCGGGTTCCATCAGCGGGCCGCTCGCCTGCTGGCCACCAAGCACGGAATCCGCCAGTTCATCGACATCGGGGCGGGGCTGCCCACCCAGGGCAACACCCATGAAGTGCTGGCCGCGCGGGTGCCCGATGCGCGGGTCGTCTACGTGGACAACGATCCGATGGTGCTCGCCTACGCCAAGGGATTCCTGGCCGACAACGCCACCGTGAGCGTGATCCAGGGCGACCTGCGCGATCCCGAGGGCATTCTCGAGCACCCGAACGTGACCGCGCTGGTCAGCTTCGGCGAGCCCGTGGGACTGCTGATGACCGCGGTGCTCAATTTCATCTCCGATGAAGATGATCCGTGGCATATCGTGAACCGGTACGTGGACGCCCTGGCTCCCGGCAGTTACCTGGTCATCTCGCACGTCACCCCGGACAACAAGCCGCCCCTGGCGGTGGCGGTGTGCCGGGACGTCTACGCCCGGTCCTCGCAGCCGATCTACCCGCGGTCCAAGGCGGACATCGAGCGCTTCTTCGACGGCCTGGAAATGGTGCCGGCCTACCCCGGCGCCGGATCTGAGGTCGTGCACACCGGTATGTGGGGCGCTGAGAGCCTGTCGCTGGCCGACAGCGACGGGTCCCGGTGGATCTATTGCGGGGTGGCCAAGTGCCCGTGAGGGCTGACTCGGACGGAGAGCCTATGACCGAAGATCCGCCGGTTCCGCCGGGCGTCGATCCCTCGGTGCCCAGCCCGGCCCGGCTGTACGACTACTACCTGGGCGGCCGCCACAACTTCCCGGCCGACCGGGCGGCCGCGGAACGGATCATGAAGGTGATGCCGGACATCAGCGATGCCGCCTGGGCGAACCGCGGGTTCCATCAGCGGGCCGCCAGGTGGATGGCCGACCACGGGATCCGCCAGTTCATCGACATCGGGTCGGGGCTGCCCACCGCGGGCAACACGCACCAGGTGGTGCGGGAGGTGGCCGCGGACGCCCGCGTCGTGTACGTGGACATCGACCCGATGGTGGCCTTGTTCTCGGCGGAGCTGCTGAGCGGGGACGCGAACACCGGCATGATCACCGGCGACCTCCGCGACCCGGCCGCGGTGCTCGGCCATCCGGATCTGCTCGCCCTGATCGACTTCACCGAGCCGGCCGGGCTGCTGATGACGGCGGTCATGCACTTCGTGGCGCCGGCGGCGGACCCGTGGGGCCTGGTCGCCACCTACCTGGCTGCGCTGGCGCCGGGCAGCTATCTGGCCCTGTCCCATGTCACCGCGGACGGCCTCCCGCCGCGCGCGGTCGAGGTGGGCCGCGAGGAATACGCCAGGTCCACCGAGAGCATCTTCCTGCGCCCACGAGCCCAGGTGGAGCGTTTCTTCGACGGGCTGGAACTGGGCCAGCCCTACCCGGATGCCCGGCCTGGCCTCTGCTACGTGGGCGAGTGGGGAGCGGATGAACCCGAACTGGCCGACAGCGAGGGGTCACGGGTGCTGTACTGCGGCGTGGGGCAAAAGAAGTGACCCGGGAAGCGCGGATGACCAGCCGGGCGGCCGCTGGGCCGGGTCGGCCGCGCAGGACGCGGGCCAGGAGGGGGAATCGCGGATGACCGGCAAGCCCACGGCCGAGACTCTCGGCATCGACGCCGGTGCGCTGGCCTGGCGGCGGTCCGGGGCCGGGGAGGGGGCCATTGAGGTGGCTTTTGCCCGGGTGCCGGACGGTTCAGCGGACGAGTGGGTGCTCATGCGGATAGCAGGCGATCCGGCGGGAAGGGTCCTCGTGTACGACCGCCACGAGTGGGAGTGCTTCCTCGACGGTGTAAGGAAAGGCGAGTTCGACGACGCGCTTGGCTGATGCAGTTGCCGCCCGCCCGGCTCTGATCGCGAGCCAGCGCCGGCTAGTAGGAGGCTGGCCACGGCTTCTGCCGGGTTTTCCGGGTTGCGCAGCGGAAATGGTGGTTTGGGATGCCGTGTCCGTTGTGGCGCAAGTGGTTTGTGTGACCACCGAGTGGAGTGAGTGATGTTGATGAGGCCCCCAAAATCTGTGATTCACAACTTAGGTAGCGGTATACTGCTGCGGACGCCGTGTCAAGGAGGCGACTCATAATGAGCGACGATGCCTACGGAGCCACCGTGGCGAAGCGTCGGCTCTCCCGCCGCCTCCTTCAGTTGCGCGTGAAGAGCCAGTACACCGCCAACCACGTCTGCGACATGCTGAACTGGGGCCGGGGCAAGGTGGGCCGGTTCGAGGCCAACCAGTGGAAGCGCCCAGAAATGAGCGACATCCGCGACCTGCTGCGCATCTACCAGGTCGACGACGTGGAGCGCGAGCAGCTCGAGGAACTCGCCATCCAGGCGCGGGCCAGGCCCTGGTGGCGTGATTGCGCGGACATCTTCGAGAACGAGTTCCCGGGGTTCGAGAACGATGCCACCCGGATCCGGGTGTTCATGCCGCTGGTCCTGCCGGGGCTGCTGCAGACGCAGGACTACGCCGAGGCCTTCATGCGGATCGGGCCCCGGTCCCCGGCCTGGCGGAGCAAGGCACTGGACACCCGGCTGCGGCGGCAGGAGATTCTCAACCGGGTGGATGGCACCGTCCCGATGCTCACCGCCGTGATCACCGAGGCGTCCCTGCGCTACAAGTGGGGCTCCCGGGGGGACCGGCGGGATCTCATCGAGCATCTGATCGAATTCGGCCAGCGGCCGAACATCGAACTTCGCATCCAGCGTTTCGCGGACGGCCCGCCCTGCGGCCTGATGTCCGCGGTCAACATATTCGACTTCGCCGATAGCGAGCCAAGCCTCGCCTACACCGAAACCGACACCGCTATGCAGGAGGTGGATGAGCCGGAACAGGTGAGTATGTACATCGAATCATTCGGACGCGCAGCCGAGGGTGCGCTGGAGCCCGGCGACACCACGACCTATCTCAGGCAACTCGCAGATCAACTGGAGTGATCCCAATGACTGACCTGTCTCAAGCCAACTGGCGGAAGGCTCGCAGGAGCCAATGGAACGGTGGCTGCGTCGAAGTGGCCACCAACCTTCCGGGCGTCATTGCCGTCCGGGACAGCAAGCGCCCCGAGGGCGGCGCCCATGTCGTTGACCGGGCCGCGTTCGCCGCTTTCCTGGCCGACGCGCGGTCTGGCCGGTACGACCTTGGCGCGGCCGGTTGACCGTCGCTTCCCCCACTAAAGGGGACGAAGCAGGAAGAATCCCCCGGGCTGCCACCCGGGGGATTCTTCTATGCTGCGCCTGTCTCAAGGCTTGGCGGATGGGACCGCCGCCTGCGACTGTACACGACCGGGGTTTTGGGTGACCAGGCGTGCGCCGGCAGAAAGTAATCACGAGATGTCATTGCGAAGGGGGCTCAACAACTCGTAATCTGTGTTTCACAGATTCACGAGTCGTGAAGGCTGAGGAGCATGTTACCGTCGCCTGTCGTAGCTACCGAGCCACTCGTGGTGACATCTCCGGAAGTCCCCGAGGCAGCGGGCCGATGGAGGGGAGGGCCCGCCGCAGCGGTAGATTCCCGGACCGGGTACGCGGCAACTGACTCACCGGTCACCGGGCCGGCCGCGCTCGCGGCCGGCGGGTGCTGTGCCTGGCCGCTGCCGCTCGACCCCGTGTGCGCGGGCGAGGGCAGGCGGATCTTCCGGGCGGCGGTGTCCGGCCTCGGCCTGCCTGATGAGCTGATCTATGACGGCATGACGATGGCCAGCGAGCTGGCCGCCAACACGCTGCATGCTCAGCAGAACGTCCAGTACGACGGCGAGCCCCGGCTGCCCATGATGGGCGGGCCTGAACTCTGGCTCTACCTGCGCACCGCGGGCGGCCGGTGGGAGCTGGTGTGCAAGGTGTTCGACTCGCTGCCCGGCTGGCGGGACGGCGAGCGGCCGGGGCCGGCCGCCGCCGGGCCGGACGCCGTCGGCGGCCGTGGCCTGCAGGTGGTGGCGGGCCTGTCCGGCGGGCGATGGGGGCATCACCTGAGCCGTTCCCGGCTCGGCGGCTGGAAGGTGCCGGGCAAGGCCGTCTGGTTCGGCCAGCCGGTGCCCGCGGCCTGTGTCCCGCCCCGGCTGCGGCGGGCCCGGCTACGGCCCTGTGAGGCGTCCAGGCGGCTGGAGGCGATGCTGGCCGCCCGGGGCCTCGGTGGCAGCCTGCTCTGCACCGACGAGACCGGGAACGGCATCTCGGTGCTGTCGGTCCGGCGCGGGATAACCGTCTGGTGCCGCTCCGACATGATCTCCTGGCGGACCCGCGGTGGCCGGTATGAGCGGCGCGGGCTGACCGACCTCGAGGACGCCGCCGAGCACATCGTCTGCCTGTGCCAGGAACTGGACAGCGGCCAGGCCATCGGGTACCCCGGCCACGACCGCGTGCGGTGAGACCGGCCGCTGATCCGTCAGCCCGGCCTGGTCACCGCCCCTGGAAGCTGGGCCGCTCCTTGCGCAGGAAGGCCGCGGTGGCCGCCCGGTGGTCGTCCGTCCGGCCCAGCGCCTCCTGCAGCCGGGCCTCGTTCTCCAGTGAGTCGGCCAGATCGTGGCTGGCCGAGTAGGCCAGCGCCGCCTTGATGCCCGCGTAGGCCGCGGTCGGGCCCGCCGCCAGCCGGGTCGCCAGCGCGTGCGCGGCCGTCGTGAGCTCGTCATCGTCCACCACCATGGTGACCAGCCCGGCGGCCAGCGCCTGGTCGGCGGTCACCGGCTCGGCCAGGATCAGCAGCTCGGCCGCCCGGGCGGCACCGGCCAGCCGCTGCAGCGTCCAGGAGGAACCCGAATCCGGGCCGAGGCCGACCCGGGCGAACGCCATCAGCAGGCTCGCCCCGCGCCCGGCGATCCGCAGGTCGCAGGCCAGCGCCAGGGCGGCGCCCGCGCCCGCGGCACTGCCGTTCATCGCGGCGATCACCGGCTTGGGCATGGTCGTGATGGTGGTGACGATCGGGTTGTAGTGGCGCCGTACCGTGTCGGTGGCCTGCCCGCCCGCCGCCAGGGCATCACCGTGCTCCCGCAGATCCTGGCCAGCGCAGAAGGCGCCGCCCGCTCCGGTGATGACGACCGCCCGCACCGCCGGATCGCCCGCGGCCCGGCTCAGGGCGGCGAGCAGGGCCTCCTTCATGCCGGCGGTAAGCGCGTTCCGCGCCTGCGGCCGGTTCAGGGTGATGGTGGCCACGGCCCCGTCCTGGGCCCAGAGCACGGAGTCGGCGGTCGCGGATGCGGCGCCGGCCAGGTCGGTGTCAGTCACGGGAGTCCTCTCCGGTCGCGGGCAGCGCTGCCTCTGGCAGGTCTGCCCGCAGGCAGCAGTCGACGAAACGGGATGCGGCCGGCAAAAGCCGCGCCGACTCGGCCCGGAACAGGCGGGCCGCATCATGCCCCGGCCACCCCGGCGGCAGCAGCGCGGCCGGCAGCCCGGGATCGGAGAACAGGAATTTGCGCCACTCGTGCACAAGGATGCTCCGCAGGGCGAAGACCGCCTCGTCGCTGGCGCCCGGGCCGGCCGCGGCGATCAGATCACCGGTGCTGGCCAGCCAGCGCCGGTAGGCCCGGGCCAGCCCGTCCAGGTCCCAGGCCCGGGCGAGCAGCCCGCGCGGATCACCGTCGTAGCTGGCCTGGAAGAGCTCCGCGCGCAGCCGTTCCGCCGCCAGCAGCGCGTCCAGTTCGACCGAGGCGCGCGGGCTGATCCAGGTCGTCTCGCCCAGCGGCGCGTAACCCAGGTACCGCAGCCCGGCCCGGGTCCGGTCCCGGCGGCCCCGGTCCCGCACCCGTTCCACGATCACGATGTGCCAGCGCCCGTCCCATTGCTGATCCCCGTGCGGGTAGATCCGCTCGGCCGCCTCGTCGAGCCGCTGGCTGGCCCGGGGGGTCAGCGCGTAGCCGGGGCCGCCAGCCAGCCGGACCGGGGCCAGCCACCCCTGCCGGACCATCCGGGAGACCGCGGTCCGCACCGCCGGCGCGGCGATCTCCAGTGGTGCGAGCAGCCGGACCAGGGCGGACACCGGCGCCTGCGAACCCCGTGGGCGCAGGTGATCTCCGTAGAGGTCGAACAGCGCCGAACGAGCGTTCACGATTTCCAGTCTGAGCCAGCGGGGTGCTGATCATTACCATCCGGGGCCTGAACCCTGGATAATAGACGTACAGATGGACACGGCTGTGAATTGGCCTTACTCGCCGCTGCTGCCGGTGCTCCGGTGGCGGGCCTCGCTGAGGTCTCATGCGGCCCCGCGCAGGAAGGGGATGCATAATGGCGGCGATGAAGCCGCGGACCGGTGATGGCCCGCTTGAGGTCACGAAGGAAGGCCGTGGCATCGTGATGCGGGTACCGCTCGAGGGCGGTGGCAGGCTTGTGGTCGAACTGTCGGCTGACGAAGCGGCTCAGCTCTCGGACGCGCTCAAGTCCGCCACTGGCTAACCCTTGCCTATCGACACCCGGCTGACCGCGATTCCGGCAGCCGGCCCGCAGCCGCTGGCTGCCTACCTGGCCGGGCCCGACCCCGGCCACCCGGTGGCCGATCTCATCGTGCTGCCTGCAGAGGACCTGGCGTCGGCCGGGATCGACTCCTATCTGGGCGTGCCCGCGGCCGAACTCGTGGCCCACGGCGAGACACCCGGCGCGGCCGGCGAGTTTTCGGCCGCCGTGCCCGGCCGCCCGGGTGGCCCAGGCCCATTCCTGCTGCTCGGGCTGGGTGACGGTACCCCGGCCGCGCTGCGGGCCGCGGGGGCCGCCATCGGGCGGCGGGCGGCTGACGGGCGTACCGTGCTGACCTCGGCCCTGCTGGGGCTGCCCACGGAAGCGGTGCACGAGTTCACGGTGGGCCTGTTGCTCGGCGGGTACCGGTTCTCGGTGAACCCAGCCGGCCCGGCCGGGGAGGTACGGCTGCTGCTGGACGGGCCGGGCGCCCACGCGGATGTGCTGGCCGCGGCCGGTACCGTGGCCCGGGCGGTCGCCCTGGCCCGGGATCTGACCAACATGCCGTCGGCCCGGAAGAACCCGGCCTGGCTGGCCAGCGAGGCGGTGGCGGTGGCCACGGCCAGCGGGCTGGCCGCGCGGGTGTGGGAGCCGGCCGAACTCGCCGAGCAGGGCTTCGGCGGCCTGCTGGGGGTCGGATCCGGGTCGGCCAGCCCGCCCCGCCTGATCCAGCTGCGGTACCAGCCGCCCGCCGCCAGCCAGCACATCGTCCTGGTCGGCAAGGGCATCACGTTCGACAGCGGCGGGCTGTCACTCAAGCCGGCCGACGGCATGAAGCTCATGAAGACCGACATGGCGGGCGGCGCGGCGGTCATCGCGGTCATGTCGGCCCTGGCCCGGCTCGGGGTCACGGCGGCCGTCACCGGCCTGGTGGCGGCGGCCGAGAATATGCCGTCCGGTTCCGCGTTGCGGCCCGGGGACGTGATCACCCACTTCGGCGGCCGCACGGTCGAGGTGCTGAACACCGACGCCGAAGGCCGCCTGGTGCTGGCCGACGCGCTCGCCTACGCCGACACGGTGCTCCGGCCGGACGTCATGGTGGACATCGCCACGCTGACCGGTGCGGCCCGGGTGGCGCTCGGCACCCACATCGCCGCCCTGTACGCCAGCAACGAGCGGCTGGCGGCGGACCTGCTGGCCGCGGCCGGTGCCAGCGGGGATGCGCTCTGGCGGATGCCGCTGGTAGACGACTACCGGGAAGGGCTCGATTCCCCGGTCGCCGATCTGGCCAACATCTCCCCGCGGAGCGGCCCGCGGGCCGGATCGGTGGATGCCGCGCTGTTCCTGCGGGAGTTCACCGGTGGCCGCCCGTGGGCCCACCTGGACATCGCCGGGGCGGCCAGGGCCACCGCCGACGAGGGCGAGAACGCCAAGGGCGCCACCGGGTTCGGGACCCGGCTGCTGCTGGCCTGGCTCACCGGGATGGCGCCGGATGGCACCCCCGTGACGGCGACCGCGGCGGCTAACCCCGCTTGACCGCGGCCAGCAGGCCGTCACCGACCGGGAGCAGCAGCGGCACCAGCCGGTCATCCTGCCGGATCTGCGCGGCCGTCTCCCTGATCGCGTTGGTTTCCCGATCCTCGTAACCGGGGTCGGCGACCCGGCCACCCCACAGCGCGTTGTCGAAGGCCACCACCCCGCCGGGCCGGAGCAGCCGCAGCGCGGCGGTCAGGTAGTCCGGGTACTCCTGCTTGTCCGCGTCGCAGAACACTAGGTCGTAACCGCCGTCGGTGAGCCGCGGCAGCACGTCGGCGGCCTTGCCGCTGATGAGCCGGAACCGGTTGCTGGCGAAACCCGCCTCGGTGAACGCCTTGCGGGCCAGCCGGTGGTGCTCGGTCTCCACGTCCACGCTGGTCAGAACGCCATCCCGGCGCATGCCGCGCAGCAGCCAGATGCCTGACGTGCCGCAGCCGGTCCCGATCTCCACCACCGCCCGGGCGCTGACGGCGGCGGCCATGAACCGCAAGGTGGCCCCCACCGCTGGGCTGACCGGGGAGGCACCGCCGACCCGCGCGGCGTTGCTGCGCGCCGCGATCAGCGGCTCGTCTTCCGGGAGAAACTCCTCGACGTAGGCCGCGACGGCCTCTGTGCTCACGATGCCTGCCTCCAGCCGTCCGGTGGGCGGGTCGGGGACCATCCCAGGGCGGCAGCCTACCGTCACGCGGCGTGACCCGGGAACCAGCGGGGCCAGCTGATGCGTTCATCCAGGGGATAATGCTTGTTGGCGGCGAGCAGGGCCACGGGAGGCGCGCAGATTGGGCGAAGTGACCGGCTGGACCCCGCCGAGCTGGGATGACGTGGTCCGGGAGCATTCGGCCCGGGTCTACCGGCTGGCGTACCGGCTGACCGGGAACATCCCCGACGCGGAAGACCTCACCCAGGAGGTTTTCGTGCGGGTGTTCCGCTCGCTGCCCGGCTATACCCCGGGGACCTTCGAGGGCTGGCTGCACCGGATCACCACCAACCTGTTCCTTGACATGGCCCGCCGCCGTCAGCGCATCCGGTTCGAGGGGCTTGGCGATGCGGCGGCCGGGCTGCTGCGCGACGGCGAGCCCACTCCGGCCCAGGCGTTCGATGCCCGCCACCTGGACAGTGACGTGCAGGCGGCGCTGGAGGCGCTGGCTCCGGAGTACCGGGCCGCGGTGGTCCTGTGCGATATCGAGGGGTTGTCCTACGAGGAGATAGCCGCCACCCTCGGGGTCAAGCTCGGCACCGTCCGCAGCCGGATCCACCGGGGCCGGGCCCAGCTGCGGGACGCGCTCGGCCACCGCCGTCCGCGCCATCCCGCCGCGGCCCCGGCCAATCTAGGCGGCGGGTCGTGAGGCGCCACCTGGGGGAGCGGCTGTCCGCCCTGATCGACGGCGAGCTCAGCCATGCCCAGCGCGAGCGGGTCCTGGCCCACCTGGCCCGATGCGATTCATGCCGCCGGGAGGCGGGCGCGCTGCGGCTGCTCAAGCGGCGGATGCACGCGCTGGGCGACAGCGACACGGCCACCGCCGACCCGGCCGGCGGAGACGCGCTGACCTGGCGCCTGCTGGCCCTGGTGCCGGCCGCCGGGAGGGGGCCTGGCCCGCGCCGCCCGCCCCGCTGGGCCCGGTGGCGGG
>DATDGI010000090.1:0-2125 GCA_036522155.1 Streptosporangiaceae bacterium | reverse complement strand
GTGTCCATCTGCCACAGCACCTGGGCCCGGACATGCGCAGGCACCTGCTCGCCGCGGTCGTCGCCCCACCCGTCACGGCTGGCCGACGTCTTGCACTCCAGCACGCCATCCGGCTTCGTCACGCTCAGCACCAGCCGGTCCGGAGTAGCAAGCTGCCAGTCCCGCTCGGCTGAACGGTACAGGCCGCCGCGCTCAAGTCCCGTGCCGCCGTCATCATCGAAGCCGTCCAGCCACTCCATCGCTGCCTGGTCTTCCAGCCAGGAACCGAGGCGCATCCGGTCCGACTGCGCCACCTCGGGGATGAGGCCCTTCTTGCGGTGCCACAGCGCCCAGGGCGAGTCCCACGAGACGAGGCCCATGATGACGGTGATGTCGGTGGCGGTGATCCCCTCACGGCGCGCGGCGAGCCAGGCATCCCGGTCAGCCGGGTCCGCCACCAGCTCAGCCATTGGACAGCTCCAGTTCCAGCAGCAGCGCGCCCGTCGCCTCCAGCAGCGTGACCGCGGCGGACAGCTGCTGAGTCGTCTCCTCGCAGATCACGTACACGTCCTGTCCCTGCACCGCCGACATGCGCTGCGTGGCGACCTCGAAGAACTGGTGGATCTGCGTGTGCAGCAGCCGCGCCGCGCCGAGCAGCGCCACATCTGCCGGCCGCACCATCCCCTCGTGCGCGCTCATCTCGCCGCCTCCCTGATCCCGGCCAGCTCCAGCACCAGGGCCAGCATGTCGTCATACTCCGTCACCGCGTACGCCCTGCCCGCCGGGTACCCGGTCCGCTGCAGGATCTGCCAGCCGATCAGCTCATCCGCCTGCACCCCGTACATCGTGTGCGCGTTCTTCTTCGCGCGCTGCGCCTGGTCCATCCCGTCGAACAGCCGCGCCCCGACCGACGAGCCGCGGCGGACTGACTTGCAGCCGACCAGGTGACCCATCGGCAGGCACCCGTCGATGTCGAGCAGGTCATGGTTGTCACCCAGGCGCAGCCGCCGGTCCCACGGCAGGCCCTTGTCGCGGGCATGCTGGGCGACCCGCCGCTCCCAGTCCTTCCACCCCTCACTCACCGCTGATCATCTGCCCGTACACGCCGATGAACGACTGCTGCAGCGTCAGCACGGTAGATGCCAGCACGGCCCCGGCTGCGGCCCCGGCTGCGGCCCAGGCTGCGGCCCCGGCTGCGTCCCAGGCTGCGTCCCAGGCTGCGGATGCATGATCACGCGCAGACTGCACGACCGGGCCGGCCAGCCGCGCCCAGTCCAGATCATCGATAACCGGCAGGTCCCGCACCGCGGCGGCGTCGGCGGCCAGCGACGGTACCAGGTCCAGCCATGCCGGCAGGTATGTCCGGACCAGCCAGTCCAGCGCCAGGTACCCGCGGCGCTCGTCCCGGCCGTCATCCGCGGTGCCGGGCAGCAGCGGCACGAACGGGACCAGCTGCTGCCGCAGGTCATCCGGCAGCACATCATTGAGTGAGACGCCAGTGGCCCGCAGCACGGGCGACACGCATGCAGGGGCGTCGGTGTGGCGGATGTCCCGCCACCATGCGACGGCTTCCATCAGGCACACGCCCTGCTCGCGGCTGCCGTGGCCGCCCTTGGCTAGGTGCAGGGTGCCGAGGTCGATGGCGGTCACGCCGTTGCCTTCCCGGCCTCGTACTGGCGGCGGCCCAGGGCGTGGTCCCTGGCCCGGCACAGGTAGGCGGCCAGCGTGTTCGCCTCGGCCGGGGTCAGCACGAACGACTTGCTGCCGGCGCTGAGGATCACCTGGTCGCCTTCGGCATGGACTGCGAGTGTCGGCCCGTCCTGGGTGCTGACGAGGCAGATGCTGCGGGCGGGGGTGAGGTTCGTCATGGTCGCGGCTCCTGGTTGCGGTGTTGCGTTCACAGGACTACAGTACCGCTTATACACGACCCACGCAAGTGGACTACGCGAAGAAAGGACGGCGGGTATGTGCAACCCGGTCAGCACCGCGCACCCGGAACTGCTGCTCAGCAAGGGCGAGCATCTCGGCTACGAATGGGAGGTCACGAACAACCAGATGGGGTACCGCTGCGGCTATGTCCGCATCCCGGCCGGCCACCCGTGGCATGGCAAGGACTACGGCTCCGTCGAGCTCGACCCGGAGGTTC
>DATDGI010000089.1:0-2185 GCA_036522155.1 Streptosporangiaceae bacterium | reverse complement strand
CCCGACGCCGACCTGACCCGCTGGGACGTTTCGACGGACCTGTTCGCCGTCGGCGTCCTGCTCTACCAGCTGCTGTGCGACGGCCACCACCCCTATCCCCACGCCATGCCCTCGGTCGCCGGACCGGTGGCCGATCCGCGCACGATCCGCCCCGAACTCGGCCCCGACCTGGCCTCATTCCTGCTTGAGGCGTGCGCCCCCACCAGCGCTGACCGCTTCGCCACGGCCGCCGAAATGCGGCAAGCCCTGAGCGACATCCGCGCCCACCTCTGAGCGGGCAACTCTGGCAGTATCGATAGGTGGCCACCCTCCTAGAACGCCTCGCGCGAGCTGCCTACGAAGCCCACCGCGACACGCTTACCACGCCCCTCCCGCCCTGGGAGGAACTGACCAGCCAGGAGCAGCAGGCCTGGAAGGCCGCCGCGTCCGCGGTCGCGGGGCAAACCGGCACCACCATCCCCGAGGGGCCTGACACCCCGCCCCTGGTCATCCAGATCGGAGACCAGCGCCAGAGTTTCATTACCGACTTCACCGCGGGCCGTGAAGGCGTACTCGCCATCGACGACGACTTCGCCTCCGGCCAGCACGCCCGCTTCCACACCGTCCGCGGCGTGTGGTACGTCGACGACCTCGGCTCGACCAACGGCACCGTGCTCAACGGGCGCCGCATCCGCGGCGCCCAGCTGCTGCGCAAGCGCGACAAGATCAAGATCGGCCACACCGTCATCACCGTCGTATCGGCATGACGGGCCGGATCTGGGCGGGTACGCGGTCCGGGGCCAGGGGCTGGGTGCTGACGCCGGGCAGGGTGACGATGGCCGGGTCACACTCGACCGCCCGCAGGTCCGAGCCGACCCGGCCGGGCCTGGTGAGCAGCAGGGCATGATCAGGGAGATGCTGCAGGACCGACGGCTCGACGGCAAATTCATAGACCCGCTGCGCGGTCGCGGCGTTGCTCCAGTTGGTGCCGGTGGCCCAGGACTGCGCGACGGACCAGTTCCGTGACGCGGTCAGGGCGCGGGAGCGGGTCAGGCCGGCGTTCCGGCTGCCGACGCCCAGATGGTCTTCGGTCCATCCCTCAGCGGAGCTGACCGTGGCGGCGTCGGTGACGCCGTAACCCTCGGTGCCGGTCCAGGTGTGGGTTTCGTTCCCGCCCAGGGTCGCGGTGAGCTGGGAGAGCACGAACTTGTGCTGCCGGCCGATGTAGCTGGCGGCCTGCTCGGCTTCCGCGTGGTGGCCCAGCCGCATGAACGCCGCGGTCCCGCCGCCGAGCACGGCCAGGGCATCCTCGCGCAGGTGGCGGAACATCAAGGTCAGCGGCACCCGACGCCGCTCGCACACATCCGCCAGGCGTTCCAGGTGCGGACGGGTGATCTCATCGGCCCCGGCCACGATCACCGCCGGGGCGGCGGCGGTGCTGCCGGATATCTGCACGATCAGCCACTGCACCGCCAGGGCGATGAGCAGCTCATCGCGCGCGCTGCGCGCCGCGCAGTCCAGCGCCAGGCAGGTGTAGTACGCCGTTCCGCCGGCCGGCCGGGCGAAGGAACGGCCGGGATAGCGGGCCAGGTCGGTCAGGAAGGCGTCCAGGCGGACCAGGTTCGGGCCGATCTGGTGCCGGTACTCGGCCGGGAACAGGTCCCCGGCGATCAGGGCCTCTTCCTGTGCGGTCAGCAGGCCGCGCCCGGCCGGGTGGCCGAGAGCGGCCTGGGTGGCGGCCGCTAGCCGGGCCGGGGCGATGTCGCCGTCGAGCGCGGCGATGAGCTGGTGCAGGATCCGCACGTCGATGGCCCGGTCGGCACGGGCCCCGCCGGGCGTACCCGCGTGGACGGCCTCGGCGATGGCGTCGGCGAACTGCGGCCCGGATAGGCCGGCCAGCAGCCCGCACCGGTCCAGGTCGGCCGGCAGTACGAAGGCAGCGGCACTGCCTCTGACGTTATGGGCGACGGCGGTCAGCTCGCCGCTGACGAGCTGGCCGGACAGGTCCATGACCAGCAGCGGCTGGCTGGCCAGGATCGAGGTGCCGTGCGTGGTCAGCAGGGCCTGCCAGCCCCACCAGCTGCCGCCGAACACGTCGGTCCGCAGGCCCGGCGGCTCCGCGCTGCCCCACTCGGGCACCTGGCCGAGCCCGGCCAGGTGAGCCTGCTGCCAGTCACCGGCCCCCCGCTGCCACGCCTCAAGCGCC
>DATDGI010000088.1:0-4194 GCA_036522155.1 Streptosporangiaceae bacterium | reverse complement strand
GGTGACCGGGTTCAGCCTCGGCAACTACGGCAGCGACGCGATGAACTACTTCAGCCCGGGCGAGGTGGCTGCCTCCGCCTGGCTGTACCGGACCGCCCCAGCCGGCGCCGAAGTGGTCGCGGCCAACAGCAACTTCCCCTGGGCGTACGTGCACTACTACTGGTACTCCTACACGTTCCTGGACACCCCGCCATCGATCGGCCGGGCCGTCCTGCGGTCGCCGGTGGCCGAACTGACCCGCCTGATGAAACCGGGCCATACGCCGGCCTCGTACCTGATCCTGACCCGGGGCCAGGCCGCGGAGATCTTCCTCACCGGGGAGTGGCGCACGGCGGCCTTTTCCAGCCTCACCCGCACGTTGCTGGATTCCAGCCGGTTCCGGGTCGTCTATCGCAACGCCGACGCCGTGATCTTCCAGCTGGCGGCATCCGGCTCCCGCCCGCGGGCGCCGGCCGGGGTGCTGGAACTGTCGCCCTCGGCGGCGGTGCACATCCCGGCGAGCGCCCCCCGGCACCGGCTCTCTTCGGTCCTGGGGCCGCGGCGGAAGGGGCACGCCCGGCCGCGCACGCTGGTGCGGAGCAAATGCCCGGTGCTGTACCCGCCCGCCCCGATCTGGCGTAGCCCGGCCAGCCCGCCGGCGCTCGTGCCGGTGCCCGGGCAGACCCGGGCGCTGCTCAGGGGGTGCCGGTGAGCCGCCTGCCCGGGAGCCCGCTGCTGCCCACGATCCGGCTGCGCCTCCGCGCCATCCCGGTGGCGCTGGCGGTTTCGGGCTGGGCCGCGCTTGCCGTTACCATCTGGGTGCAGCAGCAGCCGGCCCGCTCCATCGCGGTCTTCGCGTTCATCCTGACCGCCCCGGGTATCGCGGTCATCCGGCTGCTTCCGCCGCGGGAGTTCCTGGAGCGGGCCGTCCTGGCGATCGCGCTGAGCCTGAGCCTGGCGGCGCTGGTGGCGGAGGCCGTGGCCATAGCCCACATCCTCCGCCCCACGCTGGTGCTGTCGATCCTGGCCGGCGTCTGCTCGGCAGCGGCGGTCACGGAGATGGTTCGGGAGGCGAGAAAACAGGTGCCATGGTGAACCCGGTGCCCATCCTGCTCTACCACGCCATCACCGACGATCCGCCGAGCTGGATCGCCCCATTCACGGTCAGCCCCGCGACCTTCGCCGCTCACCTGGACGTGGTGGCCGCCAGTGGCCGTCAGCCGCTCACCGTCTCCCAGTACGCCGACGGCCTGCGCGGCCGCGCGCCGCTCCCGCCGCGGCCGGTCCTGATCACCGTGGACGACGGGTTCGCGGACTTCGCTGGCCACGCGCTGCCGGCGCTGGCCGCGCGGAAGCTGCCGAGCACCCTGTATGTCACGACGGGCGCGCTGGCCGACCGCGCCTACGAATGCGTGCTGCCCAGGGCCGCCATGCTGCGCTCCACCGACCTGTCCGGGCTGGAAGCGGCCGGGGTCGAGATCGGCGCCCACTCGCATACCCATCGCCAGCTCGACCTGCTGCCCGGGCCCGAGGTGGCGACCGAACTGTCCCGCAGCGGCGACATCCTGGCCCAGATACTCGGCCATCGGATCAGGAGCTTCGCCTACCCGCACAGTTACTGGCGGGCGGGGGTGCGCAGCCTGGTGGCCGGGGCGGGCTTCGACACCGCCTGCGCCGTCGGCGACGCGCTCAGCTCCGGCCGGGATCATCCACTGGCGCTGTCGCGCCTGATGATCAGGGCGGATACGGGCACGTCCACGCTGGCCGGCTGGCTGGACGGGTCGGGTGCCGGGGTGATGCCGCGGCCGCGGCGGGTACTGGCGTTCGGCTGGCGCCAGTACCGGCGGGCCACCCAGCTGCGGGCGGGGGCCTGACCACATGCCCGCACATAACGGCAGCCGGACCGCACGTAGCCGGCCGGCCCGACGAGGATGGAAGACAACCGTGCTGGTGGTGGCCGTGGTGCTCGCCGCCGTAGGCGGCTATGAGCTGTGGCCGCACGGCGGAAAGCCGGTCAGCCACCGGCCGGCCAGCCAGCGGTCACCTTCGGTCCGGCCCGCCAGTGTGCGGCCCGTCCATGTCCCCTGCACGGTGTCATCCACCCTGGTGCCGAGCTGCGGCGCCTGGTGGGGCATGTATGTGCCCGAGCCGACGGCTGGATCCCTGGTCCAGGCGGTGCAGGCGGAGGAGGGCTATCTGGGCCGGCCGCTGGACATCGTCGAGATGTACCACGACATGTCGGGCACCACCAACGGGATCTTCCCGGATCACGTCGAAAAGCGTCTGGCCCGCGATCATCTGCTGCTGTACTCCTGGGCCCCCGCCAACTGGTCCCGCAACACCACATTCAAGTGGCAGGAGATCGCTTCCGGAGCCATCGACCAGTCCGTCATCGTGCCCGAGGCCAAGCGGCTGAAGGCGCTGCACCGCCCCGTGTTCCTCAGCTTCTCGCCGGAAGCGGATGGCGACACCGCGTCCCGCCTGGGCACGCCGGCCGAGTTCGTGGCCGCCTGGCGGCACATCCACGATGTGTTCACCCAGGTCGGCGCCGGCAACGTGGTCTGGGTATGGACGACCGAGGGATACCTGCGTCATGCCAGCACGATCGCCGCGCTCTACCCGGGCAACAGCTACGTCGACTGGATCGGCTACGACCCCTACAACTTCTACACCTGCCACGGCGCGCACTGGGAGACGTTCGCCCAGACCGTGCAGCCGTTCTACCACTGGCTGATCGCGCACCAGCTAGGCGGCAAGCCGGTCATGCTGTCCGAGTTCGGGAGCAGTTCCGATCCGCAGCAGCCGGGCCGGGAGACGGCCTGGTACCAGGGCATCGGCGCGGTCGTGCGCGCCCTGCCGCACATCAAGGCCCTCGTGCAGTGGAACTCCACCGTCCCCGGCTGCACCCTGCGGCTCGCGGACGGGTCCGCCGCCGCCCAGGCCTTCCGGCAAGCGGGGCTGTCCCCCTACTTCCGGCAGAAGCTCCCGTAGCACCGGCCTGCGGTCAGACGTCGCGGAACCGGATCATCTTCTTCACGACGTCGCGGGACGCCCGCGTCACGCCACTGACGGGCAGGCGCTCGATCCGCAGCGTGTGGCTGGCCTGCAGGCCGGCCCCGAGCTTTTCCTTGAACACGGCCAGCGACGACCCGGGCCGCGAGGTTCCCATGTCGTACCAGCGGTACCCGTCCCGGCAGGCTTCCTCGATGGCGAGCCGGTGCAGATACTCATTGGCCCGGACCTGATTGGCGAGCGTCTTGTCCATGGCGCCCCGCCAGTACTTCGCGTACGAGCCGGACCGCAGGACGATGATGGCGGCGACCGGGACTCCCGCCGACCGCGCCAGCCACACGGCACAGTCGTCACCGAAATGGCGGGCGACGAGCGCCATCATGCCCGGGGACGTGGCGCGGACGGTGCGCCAGCGGGTGAGCCACAACGGCTCGTTCTGCATGGCCGCCCAGCGGTGGATGGATTTCTCGTACAGCTCGCCGAACACCGGCAGCAGCCGGCCCGACCGGTCCACCTCGATGTCCAGGCCGGCCCGCTCGGCCTTGCGGATGGCCGTGCGCGCGGTGCTCCGGAACCGGCTGGACCAGATCTCGCCGAAACCGCCGGCCAGATCGAGCACGTGACAGGCATGCTGCTCGACCCGGAAACCGCCCGCCTCGCTCAGCCAGGCCTGGTCAGCCCCGTGCCGGAGCTGGATCACCGCCGACAGCGTGCCACGGCCCGCAACGTCGCGCAGCACGGCGGCCGCCTCGGGCGCGCTGATACGGCCGTCGTCGCTGATCGGCCCGCCCACCCCCCAGCTGCTGGGCCAGGACGCCACCGCCGCCGCCCAGGGCGGCTGCCGGCGCGGCCGCGCGATCGGCAGCACCACCCGCCGTCCCGACGGGAACTCGTACAGGCGGCTGGCATCGCGGTAGCGCCGGGCCGCGAAGACCGCGTCCCGCCAGGCCAGCGACTGGGAGACCACCGCGGCCCGGTCGGAGCGGAGGATCGAGTCCCATGTCTCGCGGGGAACCGGGCTGGTCACCACGGGCTGGCCGGGGCCGGCCGTCACGCCGCCGCCTCGCGGTCAGGTCCCGGCCGCGGGTGGTGGGACAGGACCCAGGTCTCCGTCTGCCGGCGGAGCCGCTGGAACGCCAGCCGGGCGGGCGCCAGCGGCAGCCGCTCGAAGCAGTACTCGGCAAAGAGGTGCTCCTGCCCGCC
>DATDGI010000087.1:0-7465 GCA_036522155.1 Streptosporangiaceae bacterium | reverse complement strand
ACCTCTCCGTCGGCCTGGTCATGGCGCTTGGCAGCGTCGTGGTCGTCAAGCTTGTGCAGCCGACCGGCGCGGGCTTCCCGTGGTGGGTGGCGATCATCGTGGCGTTGCTCGCGTGCTCTGCGTGGGGGGCCCTCCAGGGCTGGCTCGTGGCCCGGCTGAGGATGCCGTCGTTCATCGTTACCCTGGGCGGGCTGCTGATCCTGGAGGGTGTGGGGATCATCTTCCTCGGCGGGTCGCTCGCCGGCATCGGCAACACCCAGTTCAGCAACGAGGTCGTCATCTACGACATCTTCTGGGGACAGTTCGCCCCGGTGGCCGGCTGGATCTTGCTGGCCGTGGTGGTCGGGGCCGCTGGCACCGGGCTTTGGCTGCGGGACGTCCGCAAGCGCCGCGCCGGCCTGGAGACTCCGCCGCGCAGCCTCACCGCGATGAAGATCGTCCTCATGGCGGTGGCGGGAATCGCGCTCGTCGCCATTTGCAACGTCAACCGAGCCCACTCCGGGACGATCGAGGGGGTTCCCTACATCATTCCGATCGTCCTGGTGGTGCTCGGGGCCTCGACGGTCCTGCTGCAGCGGACCCGCTTCGGCCGCTACGTGTATGCCATCGGCGGCAACCCCGAGGCGGCTCGGCGAGCCGGGGTCAAGCTACCCGCCGTCCGAAACTGGGGCTTCGTCCTCTCCGCCCTGACCGCTGGGATCGCCGGCGTGCTGTTCGCCTCGTGGCAGGTCTCGCTGACCACCAACATCATCAAGACCGCCAACAGCTACGTGCTGCTCGCGGTGGCCGCGGCGGTCATCGGCGGCACCAGCCTCTTCGGCGGCCGGGGCAAGACCATCCACGGCGTCCTGGGCGGCCTCGTCATCGGTGGCATCTACAACGGCCTCTACCTGCTAGGGGTGTCGAGCGACGTGATTGACATCGTGGTCGCCGCGGTGCTGCTCGCGGCGGCGGCCGTCGATGTCCTCTCACGCCGAGGCGCGCCGCGCCAAGCGTGACCTCAGCGGAAGCCACCACAGCACCCCCGCACGGCGCTGACCCGCCCGGTCATCCTGGGCCAGGCCACCGGCCCGGCCAGCGATGCCGTCCCGATCCAGCGCCGGGAAATCCGGGTGACGCCAGGCCGGAGGCCTGTTAGGCTGCTGGACCTTGTGCCGGCTCCCACCCCCACGGAGGTGATGGCGCATGCCCCCGGCCAGCGGGGCCAGCGATCCGGTCCCGCCCTCCGGCCCAGCCACCGCACCCGGCCGGGTCCTCGCCGCCGAGCAGGACCACCTGCGGCGCTCCCGCGAGTTCCTCGCTCTGATGCGCGAGGACGTGCTCAGCCTGCGGGCCATGGGCGGCGACCGGGTGTCGGAGGAGTACCTCAAGGCCGACCTGTACCACCGGGCGGAAGCCCTGCGGGAGATCCCGGACACCCCGCTGTTCTTCGGGCGGGTGGACTACGCCGAAGGCGCCACCGCGGATCAGGCGGCGGGCGTCCCCGGTGACGGCGGCGGGAGCGGCGAGCAACTGCACATCGGCCGCCGCCACATCCATGACCGGGACGGGCATCCGGTGGTCATCGACTGGCGGGCGCCGGTATCGCGGCCGTTCTACCGGGCCAGCGCGGCCGACCCGATGGGCCTGGTGCGGCGGCGGCGGTTCGGGTTCGCCGGCGCCGAACTGACCGCCTACGAGGATGAGGAGTTCGCCGCCGGGCGGCCGCTCCCGGGCGGGATCAGCGCCATCATGCTGGCCGAGATCGAGCGGCCGCGGTCGGGCCCGATGCGCGACATCGTGGCGACGATCCAGCCCGAGCAGGACGACATCGTCCGGGCGGCGGCGGACCGGACCGTCTGCGTGCAGGGCGCGCCGGGCACCGGCAAGACCGCGGTCGGGCTGCACCGGGTCGCCTACCTGCTCTACGCCAACGCCAGCCGGATGCAGCGCGGCGGTGTGCTGGTGGTCGGGCCGAACCGGGCCTTCCTCTCCTACATCCGCAACGTCCTGCCCGCCCTCGGCGAGGCCGACGTGGCCCAGCTGACCATGGCCGATCTGGTCGCCACCGTCCCGGTGCGGGCCACCGACTCCGCCCCGGCGGCCCGGGTCAAGGGTGACGCAAGGATGGCGGAGGTACTCCGCCGGGCCCTGTGGTCCGGCCTGACCGAGCCCACCGAGGCGCTGGTGCTGACCCGCGGCTCGTGGCGGTGGCGGGTGCCCGGGCACGAGGTCGCCGAGCAGATCAGCCAGTTGCGCGCCCGCGGCGTCCGCTACGGAGCGGGCCGTGACCTGCTGGGCCACCGGATCGCGCACGTGATCCTGACCAAGATGGAGGCGGCGGGGGAGGCCGTGGACGACCGGACCCATGAGGCGGTCCGCCGGACCCGGCAGGTGCGGGCGGTGGTGGATGCGGCCTGGCCAGCCGCCGACCCGGTGCGGCTGGTCCTGCGGCTGCTGTCCGACCCGGCGCTGCTCGCCCGCGCGGCCGACGGCATCCTCAGCCCGGACGAGCAGGCGGCCATCGGCTGGGACCCGCCGCCGCGTGGGCCGGCCGGCGCCCGGTGGACCGCCGCCGACGCGGTGCTGGTGGACGAGGCGACCGACCTGATCGCGCGGATCCCGAGCCTCGCGCACGTGGTGGTGGACGAGGCGCAGGATCTGTCGGCGATGGAATGCCGGGCCGTCGGCCGCCGGTGCACGACCGGCTCGGCCACCGTCCTCGGCGACCTCGCGCAGGCGACCACCCCGGCCGCGGTGGCGGACTGGCCGCAACTGCTGGCCCAGCTGGGCAAGCCGGAGGCCGCATTTCAGGTGCTCGACACCGGGTACCGGGTCCCGCGGCAGATCCTCGACTACGCCAGCACGCTGCTGCCGGTGCTGGCTCCCGGGCTGTCCCCGGCCCGGTCGCTGCGCCAGGACCCGCGGGCGCTCATGGTCACCCAGGTCGAGGCGGCGGCGCTGGCTGAGGCCATGGCCGCCGCCTGCCAGCGGGCGCTGTCCCAGCCGGGCTCGGCCGCGGTGATCGCCTCCGACGAGCACATTCCCGCCCTGCACCGGGCCCTGGCGTCGGCCGGGGTCGGCCACCAGGTGCTCGATGGCGGCGGCGAGCAGGAGCGGCTCACCCTGGTTCCGGTCACGCTGGCCAAGGGGCTGGAGTTCGACGACGTCATCGTGGTCGAGCCGGGCCGGATCGCCGCCCAGCCCCGCGGGCTGCAGCGCCTGTATGTCGCACTCACCAGGGCGGTTTCCCGGCTGACGGTGCTGCACAGTGAGCCGCTCCCGGAGCCCCTGCCCGGTCACTGACCAGTTCCGGCCGGCCGTTACCAGGCCGGCACCACCTCAGCGGCAGCAACTCACTGCGAACGATCGCCTCCGTTCCGTTATGATTACCGTGCGCCGCAACTTAATTACTAAGGATGACTTTTATGGCATCGGTAAAGCGGCTGGAGCGTGATGCGCCCCCGCTTCGCATCGCCACTGTCGACCACCTTGAGCAGCTCGCGAGCCTGCTCACCCAGCGCGGCCTGGACACCAGCCTGGTCGCTCCGCTCGGCCGGGTACCCCGGCTCCAGGTCGCCCATCCGGCGGCCACCAGCGCGGCCGGTGACATCTACGCCGCCCGCGGCCAGGACGGCAACTGGTGGTTCTGGTGGTCGTGGGCCGAGCGGATCGCCAGCGAGGACGACCTGGACGGCGCCGCGGCCAGGATCGAGCAGGAACTCGCCCGGCCCGGCGGCGGCTGACCCGGCCGGGCACGGGGGGCTGGGCGGCGATCCGTCGGCCGGCACCCGCCTGCCGCCAGCGCCCTGAGGCGCGGGCAGGCTACCTGGCTGCGGGTGCCGCCAGCCCCGGGAACGCGAGCGTACTGCCGCGCCATCCGGTGGCCCGCAGCGCGGCCGTCTGCACCCCCTGCGCGCCGAACAGCCGCAGCCGGTCGCCGGTGAGCGCCACCAGGCCCAGGTAGGCGGTGGCCAGCCCATCCTCAAGCAGCGCCAGCAGGGCGACCGCGGCCTGGGCGCCGCGGACGGCGAAGGGCAGCTGGTAGGTGGCGGACGCGGGGACCGGCTGGGCGCCCAGGGCGGCGACCATGGCGGTCAGCGCGTCGCGTGCCGTCTGGTGGGCGATCCAGTCGCGGGTCGCCGCCTTCTGCCGGGAACCGGTCAGGTGGGCCCCGGCCACCGCATAGCCGTAGACGGCCGTGTGCTCGGCCGCCAGCGCCGTCTGCAGCGCCCGGATCGCGGCCGCCCGCTCCCGGGCGGCACCCGGGGCGGGAGAGGCGGTCATCCGGCCCCCCGGCCGGGTCCGAGCAGCAGCGCGTGGCTGGCCTCCGAGGCCGCGATGCTGGCCAGCAGCTGGGCCAGCGACGGGGAGGCCGCCGGGAGGCGGCCTAGCAGCGATTGGGCGGCGCTGTGCTCTGCCTGCTGCAGGAAGGCCTGTGCCGCGGCCGTGCTGCCCGGCACCTGGACATGCGCCCGGGGGGAGGGCGACGGCGAGGGGGTGGCGGCCCCGGGCGGCACGATCAGGCGCGCCCGCAGCCGGCCCAGGTGGGCCCGGTGCTGGCCGAGCAGCGGGGCCAGTAGGCTGGCCAGGCCCGGCTGGGCCGCCAGCACCGCGGTGTACTGGCCGATCAGCAGGGTCTCGCCGCCGATGGCGGCGCGCAGGACGGCGACGTCCGGCCGCGGCCGGGGTGGTGTGCCGAGCACGCCCAGGCCCTGGCAGCCGGCCGCGGCCAGGGGCAGCGCCACCGCCGCGGCGAGCACCCCGCGCCGCGTCACCCGGCCCACCTGTTCCACCTGGCCTCCCGCCCGCCGTTCCCGCGCCGTCCTGGGCTGTCCCACGCCGTCCCGGGCCGTCCCGGGCCCGGGACGCGGCGCGGGCACCCAGCATGCCACGGCCGCCGCGGCGGGGCGGTTATGACGCTCTGTGCTCACAGTCTGTCGCCACCGGCGGTGGGACCAGGCCAGCTGGCCCGCTGATCCGGCTACCCTAGAACAAGATGCACAACAGCACAGGTCGGGGACGAGGAGGTCGTGATGCGCGGTAACTCCCGTCACAGATCGTCACGTCCCGATCGGGCCGACGGGCGGGCCCCTGTGCCGGGTGCGGCGCCCGCTGGCCACCGCAATGACGCCGAGCAGGCGGAGCTGGCCCGGGTGCTGGAGCCGGTCGTGCACGCCGCCGGTGCGGACCTGGAATCGATCCGGATCAGCGCGGCCGGCCGGCGCCGGCTGCTGCGGGTGTACGTGGACGCCGACGGCGGCCTGGGCCTGGACAAGATGGCGCTGATCAGCCGGGAACTCTCGGCCCGGCTGGACGCCACCGGGGCGATGGGGGAGGCGCCGTACACACTCGAAGTGTCCTCGCCGGGCGTGGACCGCCCGCTCACCCAGCCCCGGCACTGGCGCCGGGCCGCGGGCAGGCTGGTCCAGGTCCCGGTGACCGCGGGCGATGACGGCCACTCCCCGGAACCTGGCCTGACGCCAGCGACCGCCCGCCCGCCCCGGATCGAGGGCCGGGTCGTCGATGTCTCAGAACGCGGGATCACCCTGGACATCGGCGGCGAGCGGCGCGAGTTCTGCTACGCCGAACTTGGCCCGGGCCGGGTGCAGGTCGAGTTCGGCAGGCTGACGGCGGAGCCCGGCATCGAGGACGCCGCACCGGCGGCCGCGCCCGCCGGACCGCGGACAAGGGGGAGGGCAGATGGACATTGACCTGACTGTCCTGCGCAGCTTGGAGAACGAGAAGGACATCTCGATGGACCTGGCCATCAAGGCCATCGAGGACGCCCTGCTGGTCGCCTACCACCGCTCCGGCGGGGCGGCCGCCACCGCCCGGGTCGAGGTGGACCGCGGCACCGGGCATGTGACCGTATGGGCGGCCGAGACCGGCGAGAACGGCGAGGTGCTGCGGGAGTTCGACGACACCCCGGACGGATTCGGCCGGATCGCGGCGACCACCGCGCGGCAGGTGATCCTGCAACGGCTCAGGGACGCCGAGGACGAGCTCACCTTCGGCGAGTACGCCGGGCGCGAGGGCGACGTGGTGGCCGGGGTCATCCAGCAGGGCAAGGATCCGCGCGCGGTCCTGGTCGATCTGGGCAAGATCGAGGCCATCCTGCCGCCCAGCGAGCAGGTGCCGGGCGAGCGGTACGTCCACGGTGAGCGGCTGCGCTGCTATGTCCTGCACGTGCGCAAGGGCTACCGTGGCCCCTCGATCACCCTCTCCCGGACCCACCCCAACCTGGTCAAGAAGCTGTTCGCGCTGGAGGTGCCGGAGATCGCCAGCGGCGCGGTGGACATCGTCGCCATCGCCCGGGAGGCGGGCCACCGGACCAAGATCGCGGTGACGTCCCACCAGGCCGGGGTCAACGCCAAGGGGGCGTGCATCGGGCCGATGGGCAGCCGGGTCCGCAACGTCATGACCGAGCTGCACGGCGAGAAGATCGACATCATCGACTATTCCGACGATTCGGCCGAGTTCGTGGCCAACGCGCTGTCCCCGGCCCGGGTGTCACGGGTGGACGTGGTGGACCCGGCGGCCCGGATCGCGCGGGTGATCGTGCCGGACTACCAGCTGTCGCTGGCCATCGGGAAAGAGGGGCAGAACGCCCGGCTCGCCAACCGGCTGACCGGCTGGAAGATCGATATCCGGCCCGACACCCAGGTGCCCGATCCGGCGGCGGCCGGGAATACGGGTGCGTAGCGGCGGGTTCGACCTACCGGCCGCGGCGTGACAGATGCCCCGGCGCGGTAAGCTAACGTCCGGAATGGCCAGACGGTCCCT
This sequence comes from Streptosporangiaceae bacterium, assembly GCA_036522155.1. Lineage (GTDB taxonomy): Bacteria > Actinomycetota > Actinomycetes > Streptosporangiales > Streptosporangiaceae > UBA9676. The sequence continues at coordinate 700 of DATDGI010000087.1, read as the reverse complement.
GCCGACCCTGCCCGTGCCTGTGGTCCGGACGTGCGTCGGGTGCCGGGTCCGCGCGGCCAAATCCGATCTGCTGCGTGTGGTGAGCAGGGACGGCGAAGTCGTCCCTGATCCCCGGGCGCAGCTGCCTGGCCGGGGCGCCTACCTGCATCTCAGCCGGGAATGCTTCGAGCAGGCGGAGCGGCGGCGGTCGTTCCCGCGGGCGCTGCGCCTGCCGGGACCACTGGCCACCGGCCCGCTCGGGGAGTTCCTGGCTCAGGTGTGCGGTGAGCCCGGGGCAGGACTGCCCGGGCCCGCCAGCCGGGGCAGTGGCAGTGACATCAACAGCAGCGCCGGGAAAGCGGGATCCAATTGTGATGAGCGCCTGATGAGAACGCGGCGATGAACAGCTCAGTCTGACGCCGGCCGGAGCACGCGCTGCCCCGGACCGGCCACGAGGGTCCGGGCGAAACCGGACCGAGTAAGGGAGCGCAGTGGCGAAGGTCCGGGTATACGAGCTCGCTAAGGAGTTCGGCGTCGAGAGCAAGGCCGTCATGGACAAGCTCAAGGATATGGGCGAGTTCGTGCGGTCGGCATCGTCCACCATCGAGGCGCCGGTTGTCCGCAAGCTTAAGGAAGCATTCTCGGCGCAGGCGCCGACACCAGCACCGGCGAAGAAGGCACCGGCCCGCCCGCCGGGCGCGCCCGGCTCAGTGGAGGTGCA
>DATDGI010000086.1:0-6556 GCA_036522155.1 Streptosporangiaceae bacterium | reverse complement strand
GCTGGTAGCCAGGCTGCAGAAACTCGGCTACGCCGTCGAGGTGACCGCAGCCAGGTAACCGCTTCTCCCCACCACAAACGCCAGGGCCGCGCCCCGGCGAGCTGCCGCCTGCCCAGGCTCAGGTGCATTTCACCCCAGATCACCATGTTCGCCGGCCTGCTGGACCAGATCGCCGGCCTGCGCGGCGCCCTGGTCACCGCCGATGCGATGCACGCCCAGCGCGAGCACGCCACCTACCTGCACGGCCGCGGCGCGCATTACCTGCTCACGGTCAAGGGCAACCAGCCCGGCCTGCACCGCCAGCTGCGGGCGCTGCCCTGGAAAGACGTCCCGGCCGGGCACGTCCAGGCCGGCCGCGCCCACGGCCGGGCCGAAAAGCGCACCATCAAGGCCGTCACCGTCACCGCCGGGCTCGCGTTCCCCCACGCTGCCCAGGCCATCCAGATCACCCGCCGCACCCGCCGCCTCGCCAGCCGCAAATGGCGGACCGAGACCAGCTACGCCATCACCTCACTACCCGCCAGCCAGGCCCAGCCAGCCCAGCTCGCAGCCTGGATCCGCGGCCACTGGAAGACCGGGAACCAGCTGCACTGGGTCCGCGATGTCACCTTCGGCGAAGACCTCTCCCAGGCGCGCACCGGCACCGGGCCGCACGTCATGGCCACCATCAGGAACCTTGTCATCAGCATCCTGCGCCTCGCCGGGCACACCTGCATCGCCCACGCACTACGGCACATCGCACGCGACCCCGCACGAGCCCTCCGCCTGGTCACAGACACCGGATAACGGACAACGCAATGGCCCTGGGATGAGGACGAGGTCTTTGACGGGTGCCTCGACGGCGGCGAAGTATTCGGTGGCCAGGCTGGTGAGGGTGTGCTGGTCGGTCTCGCCGTGAAGGAGGAAGAAGGGGATGTCAAAGCGGGTGCCGTGCTGTTGGGCGTCCCAGGTCATCGTCTCCTGGTAGAGGGGCTGAGGGTAGAAGGTGAACGCGGTGTTGAACAGGTAGATGTCGCGCAGTGACCGGTGTGGTGCGGTGAGTACCATCGGCAGGGACTTCTTCCCCCAGGCCCGTAGTTCGGGATCGGTATCGAAGCTCCACCGCTGCTTGATGAGCCAGGTCCGCGCTGCAGGGTAGGGCGGGGGGCCGATCTTCGCCAGTTCCCTGGCTGCTTTGGCGCGGCCGGCAGTGTGAGCGCGCTGGATGGCGAGTGGGTAGGTTTCGGCTTCGTTGCGGGCCATGTCAGTGACCTGCCCGGTGCCGACGTAGGCGCTGAACAGGTCGGGCCGGCGTTGTGCCATCAGGACGCCGACGATCGTGCCCTGGGAGTGGCCGAACAGAATCACCTTCTCTGCGTGCAGGCGCTGGCGCAGGTATTCGGCCACTTCGATGCCTTCGGCTGCCATCAGGTCCAACGTCAGCCGGTGGCTTTCGGCCTTCCCGTGGCGGGCCAGGGTCTTGCCAGTGCCGCGCCGGTCCCATTAGACGACGGTGAAGTGCTTCTCCCAGGACCGCAGCACCGGGGTGAACGGTGTCATGGTCATCCCCGATCCGTGCAGGAACAGCAGCACCGGGGTTTGCCCGGTCCTCGCCACGGATCTGGATCCACTGGTCGATGCCGCCAATCCTGACGTACCCGTCCTGGGTGACCCCGGCTGGGCTGCTGATCACCAGTGCGCGAGCGGCGCGCCGCTGGCGCATCGCCCGGTAACCGAGCGCGCCGGCCACCGCCAGCAATATGCCGCTGGCTGCGCTGACAGTCGCTGTGCTGATCAAGGTTCCTCCTCGGTTACTGGGTCACCAGGGCCCTCTGCCAGGGCCTACAACCTCTAGACATTGACATGTTAAAATCTAGATGTCAATGTCTAGAGATAAGATCTTGGATGTGCTCTGCATGGAGGTGGCTGATGTCCCTGCGACATGCGCTGCTGGGCCTGCTGGCCGAAGAGCCAGCGAGCGGGTACGACCTGACCCGTAAGTTCGAGCGCGTCCTGCAGCGCTATGCCTGGCACGCCAAGAACAGCCAGATCTACCCCGAACTCAAGCAACTCGCCGCCGACGGCCTGGTCAGCATCATCGAAACAGGCCCGCGCGGCCGGCAGACCTACGCGATCACCGAGGCCGGGCAGGCGGAACTGCGCCGGTGGATGCTCAACCCACCCGATGTGTTCCTGGTCCGCAATGAATTCGTCCTGCGCTTGTTCCTGCTGACAGCCGTGGAACCGGACGAGGCGCGCACACTCCTGAGCCAGGTAGCCGCCGACAGCGCGGCGGCACTGGCCGAACTGCGCGAACAAGTGGAAAAGTTCGACGCCACTGCCGCACCGGGCACCACCCTGCCAATAAGCCGGCTGGTGGCCGAGTACGGCGTGCGCTCTTTCCAGACCCTGCACGATTGGGCCTTCTGGGCACACGAACGCATCGGCCAAGTCGGCACCGACCCGCATCCGCGCGTCACCGCCGACCCATAGCACTGCACGACCAGGCCGGCAGCGGTGCTGCGCGCACGCCGCGAGTCGCGGTGCCGTTGGCGGCCGGCAGAGCTACGCTGGCGTCATGATCAGGCCATCCAGCGATGGCAGTCGACTCACGGCGCACCTTGAGCCCAGCGGGCCATGCATAGCCCTAGCCGAGCACCAGCCAGATGGCCGCTGGCTCCTCAACGGCCGCGCGATGAGCCGCGAGCACGCCGACATCGCGCTGGAGGCAGCCGTGACGGTCGCGGCGGCCAGCCGGCACTCACACGGTGCCGCGCAGGCCCCGGCCGGAGTCCCTGTCACGGAGGCCAGCGCCGAATCCAGCGCCATCACCGCCGAGATCATCCCGTAGCTCACCGCCCCGGGCATTGCCGGCCCCCGGATCCCACGGTCACGTCTGTCGAGGTCAGGCACCTGAACCATCGCTGGGCGATGACAGCGATACACAACAGCGAAGCGCACGGCCCTCGCCCCGCGCCCGCCACGCCGCGACAACGGCGGCCAATCCCCAGCTGAAGAGCGGTGCGTAACATCCCGTTCGGGGCGGCGCTGGAGGCCTCCTGCATGGCCTGAACTGGCGCGCATAGCACTTCGGCGGTTTGTGTCAGTTCGTTTGTGTACGCCCAGTGACTTGGCGGGCAGCTGGGCCTGATGTGCTGGCAAGCCTTTCGGAACCGTTCCGCCTGTCCGGTTGCGGTTAGCCAGGCGGAACGGTTCTGGCCGACCGGGGGGCTGGACGGCGAACCCATAGGGGAGACGGGCGCACTGTGCGGGACCAGGCTCCGCTCACCTCATGGTCGAGCACGTCGGGCGGTGCCGCGCGTTATCCCGCTAGCCGGTTGATGTGCAGAACTGGGCGAGTTCGCGGTCTGCCGGCGGCGCCCGTCATCTGTCCGTCCTGGCATGGGCCGCGCGGGTGCGGGTTCGCCGCAACCTGATCATGCCCATTGCCGCAAGGAGCCCCCCGCCGGCTATGGCAGCCAGCCACGGCATTGGGGAGGTGCCTTGCGGGGCGGTGCCCCCAAGGCCGGTCGCGGCGCCGCCGACCGGCATGGCCCGGCTTCCGACAGCGTCCACCAGGCTGTCGACCCGCAGGTCACCCCGTTTGTCGAGCACGACAAGCGTGTGAATGGTGTTGGCGGGCAGGAACAGGCGTTTGGTTGTGGTTTCGCTGTAGCCGGCGGCGCGGATGACCTGCCAGCCGGGGGAGACAGGAAGGAAGCCTGTGTAGCTGCCAAGCTGCAACGGGCCGCCGAGCGCGCGGCTGCCGTCGTTGACGGTAACGCTGTGCTGGTGCACCGACTCCTGGACGACGCGCACGAGTGCCTCTCCTGGGCTTGCCGTCATGGTCTCCTTCAGCACCTGGACGCCGAGGTGGGACGGGCGTCCCATGCTCACGATCGTGTAGGCGGTTCCGGGTGCCACCTGAACACTTGCCGACAGCATCGGCGGGGCTGTCGCCGGGGTACCGCTGTCTCGCATCTCGATCGTGTACTGGCCGGTGGCGATGACCGAATAAGCCGAGACCTGGCCGTAGCGGACGTGTTTGATCACGGTCGGCTTGCTGGAGCCGCCGAACGAGCTCAGGTAGATGTCAAATGCGGGAGCACTGGGCGACCAGTTACCCCACCGAATCCACCCCGTGGCCTGCGCGGCCGCAGATGGTGCGGCTCCCAGCAGGCCCAAGGCGAGCGACAGCGGGACAAGTGCCATCGCGGCGCGTAGTTTCATTTGCTCTCCCTCCCACTGCCAGGGAGCCTGCACGCTCGGCTGGCCATTTGTTGGATCACTGGGTCACCGGACGGCCGAGCAGCAGCCCCAGCAGGGTCGGCGCGCCAAACTCGATTCGCAGTGCTGCTCCGCCGTCAGCTAGCCGCACAAGGCTCACGTGCGCAGGCAGGAACACAGCCCGCTGCGCGAGCACCGAAGAGCGGATGCGCTGCAGCTCCGCGGAGCGGTGCGCTGGGCTGCCCATCCCAGCGATTTCCATCTCCCGCAGGGGCATGCCCGCAGAAGCGCCTGGACCAGAATCACCAAACGTCACAAGGTTCACTGGATACGTAACCGCCAGGGCCGCAAGCGTGATCAGAAGGCGCGAGTCCACCTGCCCGGTAAGCAGTTCCTGCCGGGCGGCGCCCGCGGCGTGGATCCGGGGGTTTCTGGCCAGTTCGGCCGCAGCGCTGCGCCGGGCGGCCCCATCAGCAGCAAGCGCTGCCCGGTAGGCCACTGCTCCCCTGGGCGCCACGGCGCGGACGTCGATTCGCGCCTCGCCAGATCCGAAACTTGCGATGACGGCCGGCGCGTTCTCCCGCTGAAGGCGAGGGCCCAACAGGTTCCGGACGGCGTGCGTCGCCACGATCAGGTCACAAAAACGCAGGCCGGCTGCCCCTGACCTCAGCACGAGCAGGTTCTGCGCGGGGAATCCTTGCGCCACAAGCACCGGGCACATGCCGGGATCGCACGCCACCATCGCGGCGTGGCTGACCTGGTGTGCGACCCAGACCGCAGCTGCGCGGCCCGCGGCGGCCGCAACCGAGTTCTGCTCCATTGGGCCAGCGGCCCTGCCGGCATGGGCTGCTTTCTGCCCGGCAGCCGGCGCAGTGCCGGCACGGCCGGTGAAAGCAACGGCCAGCCCGCTCGCCACCAGCACCGTCACGGCCAGCGCGGCCAGCGCGATCACCCAGCGGTGCCGAAACAGCCTGCCCACCGCGGCCCTGCGCCGCCGCAGCCACAGGCGCACCGTCGCGGCAACCACGGCCGGCCGCGGCGGCCCCGGACGGTTCGTGCCGGGCCGGCGGCCGCTGACCTCGGGCTGCTTGACACGGGCACCGTCACGACCGGGCTCGTTCCCGCGGCCTGGGCCCTCACGGGCCGCACGGAACGCCGCCTCCAGCGCCTGGAGCGAAACCGGCCCGCTCCCCGCCTGCCAACCCGGCGGCCCGTAATCGCCCTGCTCGCCCATCCGCGCCACCCCCAGGGCCCGCGGCTACGCCATAACCAGCCCGGCAAACAACGGCCACACTGTAACAGCCGAATTCAGCCGATGTGCCCGTTTGGTAACCAAAGCCGCCAATGACGAAGGCGCGCCGCAGCCAAATGTGCATTTAATGGCCTTAATATCCGATCACCAGACCGCACCAGCACCCGCCGGTCGGCCCGTACGCCATCACCGGCCGAACCTGACCACACCTGGGGGCGTCAGGCTGGGTCAGCGCGGGATGCCGGGTGTCCGCCGGCTGGGCCGATAGCTCACTGATTGTCGCTTGAGGTGCTTAGCGCGTTGGCGACGGTATCCCAGGAGAACAAGCCGGGCGCCGGGTGCCACTGCGCCATCATCCCGTACAAAGCGGCGGTGATCAGCCGGGCCCCTTGCTGCATGGTTGGGGTCGCTGGTGTCTGGGTGGCCGGCGGCCGGGCGGCTGTCCCATGTCTCTTCCCCGGGCTCGCTGCTGCGGTTAGGCTCGCCGCGTGTTCGGGACGGCTATATCGTGGCTGGCCGGTGGCTTGCGGCCGGTTGCCGGCTGGTGGCGTGCGCGTGGGGTTGTGGTGCGGGACAGCGCGCTGGCTGTGGTGCTGGCCGCGGTGGCGTTCGCGCCGGGGGTGGCGGGCAACGGCGTGCTGCTGTTGGGGGAGCTTCCGCAGCGGCGGCTTGACACGCTGGGCGTGGTGCTAGCGCTGGGGCAGTGCCTGCCGCTGGCGGTGCGTCGGCGGTGGCCCGCGCTGTGCCTGGTGGTGGTGGCTGGTGCTTTCTCGGGCTATCAGTTGCTCGGGTACCCGCCGACGGTTAGCAGCGTGGGGCTGGTATTGGCGCTGTATAGCGTGGGTGCCTACCAGGGCCGGTTCCGGCGTGGTCTGGTGGCGGCGGCGACGGCGGGCTATGCGGTGCTCGCGATCGCCCTGGACCGCCGGGGGTCGCCGGAGCGGCCGCTCGATTACTTTAGGGTGCCTCCTTCTTTCCGGACTGCGGATCCTTATAGGATCTTCACCGGAAAGGATGGAATCACGTGACTGGGAAGTACAGGAAGTTCTCTCCTGAGTTCCGCGAGGAAGCAGCCCGGATGGTGGTCGAGACCTCTCG
>DATDGI010000085.1:0-11790 GCA_036522155.1 Streptosporangiaceae bacterium | reverse complement strand
CGTTCCTGCCAATCTCACTCGAAGATTAGTTCGATTCTAGCCGGAGGGTCCGACATTTCCGGGCGATGGTCACCGTTGCCGGGTGAGCCGATGAGCCCAGGTGCCGCGTAACGTTCCCGTAACGGGTGCGGCCTAGCGTGTGGCCATGCGGGAGGCGCAGCTGGCTGCCGGGCAGCAGGCCGTGGCGGCCGGTGGTGCCGTCGGCCGCCGCCCGCGTGGCCCGGCGATGGCCATCGCTGCTCTCGGCCTGCTCGGCCTGGTGCTGATAGCCGCCTGCGTGCTGCTGACCGTGCTGACCCGTGACCTTCTGGCCTCGCGCTACGGCGCCGCCCCGGTGCTCGCCACCACCTGCGGCCTGCTCGGGGCGCTGGTGGCCCGGCGCCAGCCCCGGAACCCGGAAGGCTGGCTGCTGCTCGGCCTCGGGGTGGGCATCATCACCACGTTCGACGGCGGCCTGTACACGGTGCTTGACTACCGCCAGCACGGGGGCGGCCTGCCGCTCGGTGCGGCCGCGGTGTTCACCCAGGGCGTGCTCCGCCAGATCGTGGTGTTCGTGTTCCCCCTGGTCATCCTGCTCTTCCCGGACGGTCGGCTGACCAGGCGGTGGACCTGGGCGCTGTGGGTGTACCTGGTCGTGATCGCCGCGTTCTCGGTGGGCGCTATGGCCGCCGAGGCCGGTACCCTGGCCAGCGGGCCCATCCGGGTTGACCTGACCGGGGCGTACTCAGGCTCGGGCGGTCCCACCGGGGTGCTGGCGGCGATCACTGCGGTCGCGACCATCGCGGGCTTCGGGTGGATTCTGGCTGTGCTGCTCTGGCCCGCGTTCGTGGCCCGTCAGGCGCTGTCCTGGCGGCGGTCGGCGGGGGACCGGCGGCAGCAGTTCAAGTGGCTGATGGGCGGTGCGGCCGTGGCCCTGGCCGGGCTGTTGCTGATCGCGTTCGGCCCGCCCCAGACCGAGAAGGTCGGCGTGCCGGCCCTGGCCCTGGCCGCGCTGCCGGCCAGCATCGGCGTGGCCATCCTCAAGTACCACCTGTACGACATCGACCGGCTGATCAGCCGCACACTGTCCTACGCGCTGGTGACCGGTCTGCTGGCCGGTGTGTATGTGGGCGTCGTGACCCTGGCTACCAGCGTGCTGCCGCTGACGTCGACCGTCGGGGTGGCGGCGGGCACGCTGGCGGCGGCCGCGCTGTTCAGCCCGCTCCGGCGCGGGGTCCAGCGGGCCGTCGACCGCCGGTTCAACCGGGCCCGGTATGACGCGGAGGCGACCGTGACCGCGTTCGCGGCCCGGCTGAAAGGCGCCGTGGACCTGGACTCGGTCCGCGAAGACCTGGCCCAGGCCGTCAGCCGGGCGCTGGAACCCGCCCACGTCTCGGTGTGGCTGAGCCCGGCCCCGGCCGGGCCGGTCGCCGGCGGTCAGCGGCGGGCGGACGGCTCCGGCGTGCCGTAACCAGCGGCGAAGGCGAACACGACCAGCGCGAACAGCGCGAACGTGAGCACGTGGACGCTGGTGCACCACAGGCAGATGGCGTTCAGCGTGATCAGCTCGGTGTAGATCAGGTAGAGCACGAACAGCATGCCCACCACCAGCGAGCCCAGCCGGGCCAGCCGGACCGGTGGCCAGTTCCACCGCCACGCCCACGGCGACGTGACGGCGAACAGGAAGACATAAAAGGCCAGCCCGAGCACCGCGACCGGGAAGATGCCGAACACGATCGATTCCGGGCTGGTGGTCACGGCCGCGCAGTTGACCAGCCCCTTGTCCGAGCAGGCCAGGATCGATGACGAGGTGTAGTGGGCGACGGTCAGATAGATCGAGACACCCAGCCCCGCCGTGGCCAGCGCCCAGGTGGTGAGCTGGAGCCAGGTTGGCACCGGCCGCACCCCCGGGCCGGCCGGCACGGTGACCGTGCCGCGCTGGCCGGGCTGGGCCGGCCGGCCGGCCGGGCCGTTGCCTGGCCGCGCGGGGCTGCCCGCCTGAGCGGAATTGCCCGCCCGTGCCGGGCTGCCTGTCCGCGCTGACCGCGCCGGGGCCACCGCCTTGCCGGTCACCTGCGGTTCTGGCCGCCCGCCCCGGGTGCCCTTGTCGCGCGACTGCGTACGGGACCGGGCGGCCCGCGCCTTGGATCCGGCCATCACAGTCCTCCGGCCGCCGTGGTGACCGCCCGGGAGTTGCACACCGCGGACGGCTGGTTGTTGGTGGTCTTGCAGATGGCCGCGGTCAGGTAGTTGGCCGCGCCGTCCACGCTCTGCGCGATCGGGGACGACGGGTCATGCAGCGCCGCGGCGATCTGGCTCCACGACTTGCCCGCCAGCACCTGCGGGTTGTAGATGACCGTGAACATGTACTTGTTGCCCACGTCGATGAACGGGTACGAGTTCGCGTTGTACCGGTTCCAGAGCGTCTGCTCGGCCGCGGTCGGCTGCTGCAGCAGCGAGTGGTCGATCTTCTCGTTCTCCACCGGCGCGAAGACCAGGTACTTGCTGGCGTAGCCGCTCTTGTAGAAGGTCAGGGTGGCGGTGTGCGGGTAGGCCTCGGCCTGGCCGCCGGGCGCCGTGCGGGCCGAGTAGATCCCGTGCAGCGGCGTCAGCGTGCCGAACCGGCTGAGCGCCACCGCCATGGACCACCGCATGGCCGCGCAGTAGGGGCAGAACTCGGCCCCGATGTACAGCATCTCGGGCTTGCCGTTGCTGGTCAGCGGCGTGCCGTTGAGCACCTTGGCCGGGGCCGTGTCCTGGCTCGGGATCGTGCCCTTGCCCACCGTGTTCAGCGTCGCGGCGGGCACGGTGGTGACGTCCCTGGCCACGCTGGCGGGCAGGGCGGTGCCGGTGGACGAGCCGGTGGACGGGGTCGAGCCGGAACTGAGCGTCCGGGCGATGATCAGCGCCAGCACGACGGCCAGCACCGCCAGCACGCTGCCGCCGGTGATGAGGAGCCGCCTGCGGGCCTCCGCGCGCCGGGCAGCCTCTCGTTGCGCCGCGATCTTCTCCCGGGCACTCTGCTGCTTGATCCTGCTGGCCTTGCCCATCGTCCGTCCTCAGTCAGAGATGATCTTCGGTGTCATCCTGCCGCTGTCCATCGTAGGCCGCGGCGGGAGGCCCGGCGGCCCGTCGTGCGCAGGAGGGGGCGCCTCTCCGGTGCCGGCCCCCAGGATGCCTGGCCAACCTGAAGACAGGCTGAAAACAACCGCGTATCAGTAGTGTCAAGTCTTCTTGCGTGGCGCAAGTACTGATAGCTAGTCTCGATGGCATGATCATTACCAACAGCAGGAGCGGGCGGCGGCCATGGCGGCTGCTCGTCATCGCATGCGCTGGCCTGGTCGCGGTGGGGTGCAGTTCATCGTCGAGCTCGACCCCGGCCAAGCCGAGCGGCACGGCCAACGTCGCCTACGCGGGCTCGCTGGCCAACCTCAACGAGAAGGTCATCGGCCCGGCGTTCACCAAGGCGACCCACTACTCCTACCTCGGGCGCGGGGCGGGCTCGAAGGCGCTGTCGCAGGAGATCCTGGCCGGCGAGATCTCCCCGAACGTGTTCGAGAGCATCGGCGGCAAGCCGATCGAGGCGCTCTACCCCAAGAAGTTCACCAGCTGGTACGTGTCGTTCGCGGCCAGCCCGCTGGTGGTCGCGTACAACCCCAACAGCAAGTACGCCAGCGACTTCAAGGCCATCGCCAGCGGCACCAAGCCGATCACCGACCTGTTCACGCTGATGGAGCAGCCGGGCTTCAAGCTCGGCCGGACCGACCCCAACCTGGACCCGCAGGGTGAGGCGTTCATCCTGATGCTGATGCTGGCGCAGAAGCAGTACCACCTGCCGGCGAACACCGTCACCAAGATCATTCAGGGGCAGCCGGCCTCGGCCAACTCACCAACCATCTTCGAGGAGACGGCGCTGGAGCCGCGGCTGCAGGCCGGCCAGCTCGACGCGGCCAGTGCCTACCTGCCGCAGGCCATCCAGCTGCACCTGCCCTACATCACCCTGCCGAACACCATCAACCAGGGCGACCCGGCGCTGAAGACCACGTACGAGGGCGTGTCGTTCAAGCTCGCCAGCGGTGACGTGGCCCAGGGCAAGCCGCTGGTGGTGGACATCACGACAATAGGCAAGAAGGACCAGGCCGCCGCGGACGCCTTCGTCGCCTATGTGCTGTCCCCGGCCGGCCTGGCCCTGCACAAGGCGGGCGGCTACGTGCTGCTGCCACGGGTCGCCTCCGGCACGGCCATCCCGGCGTCGGTGAGCAAGGAGCTCGGCAGCGGCTGACGGCCGCGTGAGGAGGGCACGGTATGTCGACCCGGGTGCTGGCTGGCCAGCCCGCGCAGCCAGCACCCGGGCCCGGGCCGGGACGGGGGCCGGCCCGGAGCATCCGTTCGGTATCCGGGGCGGTTTCGGTGGGAGCGGCCGCGCTGATCTGGATCGCGCTGCTCGGCCCGGTGATCACGCTGTTCGTCAAGCTCTCCCCGGGCGAGGTGATGTCCGCGCTGCGCGCGCCCGGCGCGCTCACCCCGCTGGTGGTGTCGCTGGAGTCGGGCGCGGTCACCCTGGCCGTGCTGATCGGGCTCGGCACCCCGCTCGGCTGGCTGATGGCCCGCGGGCGGCTGCCGCTGCCGCGGCTGTGGGAGGCCGGCGTGCTGGCCGCGCTGCTGCTTCCGCCGCTGGTGGTCGGCCTGCTGCTGGTCTTCATGGTCGGGCCGCTGGCCCCGATCGGCGAGGCGCTGGCCAAGTTCAACCTGTCCGCCACCAACACCTTCCTGGCCCTGGTCATCGCCGAGGTGTATGAGTCGGCGCCGTACTACGTGCTGGGCGCGCAGGCCGCCTTCGCCGGCGTCGACCCCCGGCTGGAGGAGCAGGCCGGGCTGCTGGGGGACCGGCCCGCGCGGGTGGCCAGGCGGATCACGCTGCCGCTGGCCGCGCCCGGGCTGGCGATGGCGCTGGCGGTGGCCTGGGCGCGGGCCATCGGCGCGTTCGGCGCGGTGATCATCATCGCCTATCACCCGTACGGGCTACCGTTGCAGATCTGGACCACGCTGCAGGAGACGGGGCTGCCCACCGCCCTGCCGTTCGCGCTGGTCCTGCTGGTGGTGGCGCTGCCGCTGCCGCTCGCCGCCTACTTCTGGAGCGCGCGTGCTCGAGGCCGAGTTCGAGACTGACCGCCGGGAGTTCACGGTCGCGCTGGCGCTGTCCATCGCGGCCGGTGAGCGGCTGGCGCTGTTTGGCCCGTCCGGCTCGGGCAAGACGACGACACTGGAAACCCTCGCCGGGCTCGTCGCCCCGCGTACCGGCCGTGTCACCCTGGCCGGGCGGGTGCTGACCCAGACCCCGCGCCGGGCCGTGCCGCCCTGGCAGCGGGGGGTCGGCCTGCTGCGGCAGGACCCCGGCCTGTTCCCGCACCTGACCGTCGGGCAGAACCTGGGCTACGGGGCCGGCGCACACCCGGACCGCGAGCGGGTCGGGCGGATCGCCGCCCAGCTCGGCATCGGCGGGCTGCTCGACCGCAGGCCGGGCGAGGTGTCCGGTGGCCAGGCGCACCGGGTCGCGCTGGGCCGGCTGCTGCTCGCCCGGTGCGAGGCGCTGCTGCTTGACGAGCCGTACACCGGCCTGGACGCCGTCCTGCGCCGGGATCTGACCGACCTGGTGCGCGCCGTCGTGGCCGAACGCGCCGTGCCCGCCATCCTGGTCGCGCACGAACTGGCCCAGGCGCAGGCGTTCGCCGACCGGCTGGCCGTCATCGACCGCGGGCGCCTTCTGCAGTCAGGCCCGCCGGACGAGGTGGTGCGGCGGCCGGCCAGCCGCCGGGTCGCCGAGCTGGTCGGCTACCAGGGCTTCGTGGCCGGCGCCGGCCCCGGTACGGTGATGGGCGTGCATCCGGAGCGGGTGGTGGCCGGTCACAGCGACCGCGGCCCGGTGCTGACCGGGAAGCTCACCGCCTGCCGCCCGGCCGGGGCCGGCTGGGAAGCGGAACTGGCCACGGCGGGAGAGACGATCCGCTGCCTGCTGCCGGAACGGCCGCCGGGCGACGGCGGCGAGCTGGTCATCACGCTGCTGGATCCGCCGGTCTTCGGCCCGGACGGGGTGCTGCTGCCGCGCCCGGATCAGGTCCGGGCATGACTCCGGGTGGCGACATCCTGGCCGGGTCCGGCGCCCGGCTGCGGATGGCGCGGCAGGCGCGCGGCTTCTCCCAGCAGCAGCTGGCGGGCATGGCCGGGGTGTCCCGGCAGGCGGTGTCGGCGGTCGAGGCCGGCCACTCCGACCCGTCGCTGCGGGTCGGGCTGGCGCTCGCCCGCGCCCTCGGGGTGACCGCGGAGGAGCTGTTCGGGCCGGGGAACACGCCGGCCGCGGTGCCCGCCAGGGCGGTGGCGGGACTCGGCCCGGCCGGGGCCCGGGTCAGCCTGGCCCCGGTCGGTGACGGGCTGGTCGCGCTCCCGCTCACCCCGGACATGGCGGCCGGCTTCCAGCCCGCGGGCGGGGTGGTGGCCAAGCCGGGCGGGGACGTGGAGCCGATCGTGCCGCCCCAGCCGGCCCTGGTGGTCGCGGGCTGCGACCCGGCCCTGCCGCTGCTGGCCACCCCGCTGTCCCGGCTGGACCCGCCGGTCGGCTTCATCTGGTGGCCGTGCAGCAGCGCGGAAGCGCTGCGGCTAGCCGGTGCCGGGCTGGTGCACGTGGCCGGCACGCACCTGCGCGGCCGGGCCGGGGACTACAACACCGCCGCCGCCCGGCAGCGGCTGCGGCACGCCGGCGCCGAGGTGATCGGCTTCTCCGCGTGGCGGGAGGGACTGGTCATCAGCCCGGCGCTGGACGGAGAGGTGACCGGGCTGGCCGACCTGGCCCGGCGCGGGCTGCGCCTGGTCAACCGGGAGGAAGGCGCCGAAGCCCGGCGGGTGCTGGACCGCGAGGCGGCCCGGCTGGGCATCGAGCCCCGGTCGCTGCCCGGGTACGGCACCCGGGCCACCGGGCATCTGCAGGTGGCCTCGGCGGTCGCGGCCGGGCTGGCCGACGCCGGGGTGGCCAGCGAGCCGGCCGCGCTGGCCTACGGCCTGTCCTTCCTGCCGCTCGCGGCCGAGCGCTTCGACCTGGTCATCCCCGGCGGCCAGGCGGGCTCGCGCGAGGTCCAGGCGCTGCTCAGGGTGCTCACCTCACCCTGGCTGATGACGCAGCTCAGCATCCTGCCCGGCTACGCCCCGGTCCGCTGCGGCGAGCACGTCGCCTCGCTGTGAGCCGGGCCCGGCCGGGCCGGGCAGCTAGCGCCGCCGGATGGCCGCCGGGGTGTTGACCTTGTCCGCGGCGATCTTGAGGATGATCCGGCCCTGCGGCCCGATCGGGTTGGCATAGTCCCGGCCCAGGTACTTGCGGGACAGCTCGTCGATGTGCGCGCGGGCGGGCTCGCCGTAGACCGTCTCCACCACGTGGCCGCGTACCTCGGCCCAGTCCCACGGGTCCTCGGCGGAGTGGATGAGCACCGTGATCCGCGGGTCGCGGCGCAGGTTGCGGGCCTTCTGCCGCTGCGGCTCGGTGTTCACCAGCACGTGCTCACCGTCGCTGTCCACCCAGGTGAGCAGCGCCTGCGGCTGCCCGCCGGGCATCAGGGTGACGACCGTGGCCAGGTTCTTGCCCTTGGCCAGCCGCACCACATCGGGGTCCAGCGGCATCGGCTCAGTGTCCGTACAGCGGGATCATCACGCCCCGGGCGAGCGTGTGGAACCGCAGGTTGAACCCGGCCACCGCGGGCGAGACGTCGGAGTCGATGCCGAGCTTCTCGGCGTCCAGCGCGTGCACCGCGAACACGTACCGGTGCGGGGGGTCGCCCGCGGGCGGGGCCGCGCCGCCGAAGTCCTTGGACCCGTAGTCGTTGCGCACGCAGAACGACCCGGCCGGCAGCGTGCCACCCGCGCTGACCGCCCCGGTGGCCAGTTCGGTCACCGACGCCGGGACGTCGATCAGCAGCATGTGCCAGAACCCCGAGCCGGTCGGCGCGTCCGGGTCGTAGCAGGTGACCGCGAAGCCCAAGGTCTCCGCCGGGAAGCCGTGCCAGCGCAGGTGCGGCGAGATGTTCTGCCCGGTCATCCCGAAGCCGTGGTAGACCTGCGCGTCACCCATCAGCTCGCCGTCGGCGACGTCGTTGCTCTCCAGCGAGAAGGAAGGGACCGGCGGCAGGTAGTCGTAGGGCAGCGGGGCACGTTCGGTCATGATCATCTCCCAGGTCGTGGGCGGCCAGCGCGCCCCCTACGCTATCCAGGAGCGCCACACAGACGGTCGGTAACCCCACAAGAATTACGCGGCATAACGAATGGCTTGCCGTACCGCAGATCCAGTGGAGGGAGGTCGCCGGTGGCCAGCCCGGCGCTGACCTGGATCCGCCGCCTGTCCTTCGTCCTGGTGCTCGCCGTGGCGGCGGTCGCGCCCGGCCCGTCGGCCGGGTCACGGACCCGGCTGTGCACCGGGCCGGACTGCGACCGGGTCGGCACCATCCGCTGGACCCGGCCGCTGCCCGGCGCCTGGATCGCGCAGAACGGCCTGCTCGGCACGACCCCCGCCGGCGGCCAGGCCTACGCCGCCCTGGACGGCCAGGTCGCCGCGGTCGGCACCGGCACCACGGTGGCGGCCTACGCCGCCCGCAACGGGCGGGCGCTGTGGACGGCCGATCTCACCGGCTTCCCGCCCGGGTCGGCCGTGGTCTCGGTCCGGGTCTGGCCCGGCCTGGTCACGGCCGGGGTCAGCCTGCCCGCCTCGGTGACCGGGCCCGCCAGGGAAGAGGTGCTGCTGGCCGCGCCGACCGGCCAGCGGATCCGGGCGTACCCGGCAGCGCCGTTCGGCGGCGCCGTGGCCGTGGCCGGGGGCGGCACGGTGATCGTCGGGCCCCGGGCGGTGACCAGTTATGGCAACCGGACCGGGCGGGTCCGGTGGAGCCGCCCGACCGGCCCGGTGGCGCAGGCCTGGCAGGAGGACGGGAACGAGCTCTATGTGACCGTCGCCGCCGGTGGCTACCTGGGCACGGCCCCGGTGACCGCGCTGCGCCAGATCAGCCTGAGCACCGGCCGGGAGCGGCTGGTGCGACCGCCCGGGGGCGCGTTCGCCGGCTCGCTCAGCCTGGCCTTCGACGGGGTGGTGTTCTTCACCAGCGCCAGCGGGCTCACCGCCTACCGGGCGAGCAGCGGGGCCCGGCTGTGGCACCGGCCCAGCGGCCTGCCGGCCGGGGTCGACGTGGTGGCCCGCCGGCTGTACCTGCTGGTCGGCAACGCGCTGGTGGGGGTGGATCCGCTGACCGGCGCCCGGCTGGCCAGGGTCACCGGGGCGACCGCCGCCGAGGCGGCCGGGCTGTACGGGGTGCGCAACGGCGCCGTGCTCGGGCTCGACCACGGGGCGCTGGGGAAGGCGTGGGGGTACCGGGTGGCGACCCAGCGGGTGGTGTGGACGAGCGCCCCGCTGCCCTGGCCGCACTACTTCGTGGACCTGTCCGGGATCGGCGGGAGCACGTCGCCGCTCGGGCTGCTGCTGGCGGTGTGCGGGGCGCTGGGGCCGCCGCCGGCGTCGGCGAGCGCGGCCCAGCCGTGTGCGAGGCCGGAACTGGTGGCGCTGAACCGCTGAGGCGGCATGTTCACCGCCTCCGCTCGGTTGTCATTAGTGGGAGCGACGAGTCGCGGCGAAGGAGACTCACATGAGGTGGCGGCGGCGCGGGAAGCGCGCGGACGGGCCGCGGGTGATTGTGGTCGGGGCCGGCTTCGGGGGCCTGGCCGCGGTGGCCGGACTGGTGCGGCTGGGGGCAGGGGTGCTGCTGGTCGACCGGAACCTGTACAGCACGTTCCAGCCGCTGCTGTACCAGGTGGCGACGGGGGGGCTGAACCCGGGCGACGTGGCCTACCCGGCGCGGGCGTTCACCCGGCGGCAGCGGGCGCGGTTCCGGCTGGGCGAGCTGGCCCGGGTGGATGCCGCGGCCCAGCGGGTCACGCTGGCCGACGGCGGGGAGTTCGGGTACGACTACCTGATCCTGGCCACCGGGGTGGCGGCCGCCTACTTCGGGGTGCCGGGTGCGGCCGAGTACACCCGCGGCCTGTACACCCGGCGCGATGCCATCACGCTGCGGGATCACATCATGTCCCGGCTGGAGCGGCTGGACGTGGCCGGCCCCGGGAAGGACTTCAACTTCGTGGTGGCCGGCGGCGGGGCCACCGGGGTGGAGCTGGCCGGGGCGCTGGCGGAGCTGCGTGACACCGCCATCGAGACGGCGTTCCCCGAGGTCGACCTGGCCAGCGTGCATATCACCCTGGTCGAGCAGGCGCCGGTGCTGCTCGGGCCGTTCCATCCGGCCCTGCAGGAATATGCCCGCCAGCAGCTGCGCGCCCGCGGGGTGGAACTGCGGCTGTCGTCTGTCATCAGCGAGGTCACCCCGGACAGCGTGCGGCTGGCCAGCGGGGAGGAACTGGCCAGCGACGTCACCGTGTGGGCGGCCGGGGTGGCCGCCCCGGCCGCCGTGGCGGGCTGGGGATTGCCGCAGGGCCGCGGCGGGCGCCTGCTGACCGGTCCCGACCTGCGGGTGCAGGGCCAGCAGCGGATCTTCGCCGTGGGCGACATCGCGCTCATCGACGGCCAGCCGCTGCCGCAGCTCGCGCAGCCGGCCATCCAGGCCGGGCGGCACGCTGCCCGGCAGGTGGCCCGGCTGGCGGCCGGTGAGCCGGCGGTGCCGTTCAGCTACCACGACAAGGGGATCATGGCGACGATCGGGCGGCGCAGCGCCGTGGTCCAGCTGCCGCACCGCATCCGGGTGCGGGGCACGCTGGCCTGGCTCGCCTGGGTAGGCCTGCACCTGGTCACCCTGCTCGGCAACCGCAACCGGCTGTCCGCGCTGATCAACCTGACCTGGCGGTACCTGTACTGGGGCCACGGCGGCGGCGTCATCGTCGGCGACGACCCGCCGCCCGGCCCGGCCCAGCAGGACGGGTAACCCTCTTCCCACCCGCCGCGCGGGCCGCATGCCGCCTGCGTACTATGAACCGTGCCTCCAGACGTGATCGCGGCGCCGCCCGAGCAGGTGGATGCCGGCCTGCTGGTGCTGCGCCGCCTGCGGCCGGAAGACGCCGGTGCGATCGCCGCCGCCGTCGCCGCCAGCCTGGACCATCTGCGCCCGTGGATGGCGTGGGCGACGCCGGACTCGGCCGACCCGCGCACCCAGCGGGTCCGGGTGGCCGAGTCGGACGAGATGTGGGAGCAGGGCACCGACTACATCTACTCGATCGTCACCGCCGGGGATGGCGCGCTGGCCGGTGAGATCGGGCTGCACCGGCGGCTGTCCGACGGCGTTATCGAGATCGGTTACTGGATCGCCGAGCAGCAGACCCGGCGGGGGTTCGGCACCGCCGCGGCCGAGGCGCTGACCGCGGTCGCGCTGGCCCTGCCCGGCGTGACCCGGGTCGAGATCCACTGCGACGAGGCCAACGTGGCCAGCGCCGCGATTCCCCGCAAGATCGGGTACCGGCTGGACCGGGTCATCTCGCACGAGCCGGAGGCGCCGGGAGAGAGCGGCCGCCGGCTGATCTGGGTCCGCGACCGCCCGGAGTCCGGCCTGTGACTCTGGTGCGCCCGGCATGGCGGGGCGCCGGGGTGTGGTCGATCTGCCCGGCCTGGATCTGCACCGCGATGTGGTAGGCCCGCCACACCGCCTGCAGCTGGGCCAGCGGGCCGGTCAGGAAGTCCCACTGGTTGACCATGCCGTGCGCCCGGGAATAGGCCAGCACGTCGGCGACCGAGGTGGCGCGGGGGTTGGCGTCCACCCCGAGCAGCTGGACCTTACTGCCCGCCGC
>DATDGI010000084.1:0-1802 GCA_036522155.1 Streptosporangiaceae bacterium | reverse complement strand
GGCCAGTGCTGGGAGCACGACCTCGAAATGGCATTCTCATCGGTCCGGACATGCATTGTGCATGTCAGCCCTCACGTGTGCCTTTTCGCCGATAACGAGGAGGTGCTGTGCAGCCCGATAAGACGTGAAGGCTGACAACCGATGCGACGGACGAGCGCCGGGGACCGCCTAGTACGGCAGCATCCATTTGGGGTTTGACCTGCGGCGAGGCAGGGTGAGGCTGCCGGTTCGACAGGGCGCAGCCGCCTGTCGATCATGCGTGTGTGACGACAGCAAAACCGAAGGCGGCTGCTGCTGCCAGGATAGGGGCCGCCCTGGCGGCCAGGAAGCGCGGCGAGCTGCTGGGGCTGCTGCGGCCGTGTTTCGTGCGGGCCGAGCCGTGGCGGCAGGCGGGCAAATATGTCAATGCCCTGGCCAGTGGCCTGCCCAGGCGCAACGGGTGGACGATCGCGCAGCAGGCAGGAGACCGGGCGCCGCAGCAGACCCAGCGGCTGCTTAACCGTGCTTGCTGGGACACGTTCGCGGCGATGGGTGCAGTGCGCCGGTTCGCGGTGGCCGGGCTGGATGAGGCGGCCGGCCGGTCTGGCCGGCGGCGCGGCCTGCGGATCGGGGCGATCGATGAGACGAGCCAGCAAAAGCAGGGAACGGCGACCGCGGGTGTCAAACGGCATTATCTGGGGTGCGCGGGCAAGGTGGCCAATGGGATCACCACGGTGCACCTGTCGTATGTGCGTGAGCGGACCGGGCACGCACTGATCGGCGCCCGGCAGTGGATTCCCGCCGAGCACCTCGATGATCCGGTGACGTCGCTGGTCATGGGCCTGCCCGGCGACCTGGTGTTCCGCACCAAGGGCCAGCTTGCCATCGATATTTGCACCGAGGCGCTGGCTGATAGCGCCCGGTTCGATTTCCTGTGCGGCGACGAGGTCTATGGCGGCTGCACCGAACTGCGCCAGTTCTGCGAAGAACGCCGCCAGGGGTATGTGCTGCGGGTCCGGTCCACCTTCCGCCTCACGCTGGCGCGCGGAGTCACGCTGTCCTGCGCGCAGGCGGTCACCCGCCTGCTCAAAGACACCCGCCGCTGGGAGGTCCGCTCCGCCGGGACCGGCTCCAAGGGCCAGCGCTGGTATGCGTGGGCGTGGCTGGCCACCGCCTCCCCGCGGCACCACCTGCTGATCCGCCGCCACTTGGCCACCGGCGAGCTGGCTTTCCATTACTGCTACATCCCCGAAGGCCAACCGGTGAGCAAGGCCCGGCTGATCCGCGCCGCCGGGCTGCGCTGGCCGGTCGAAGAATGCTTTGAGCTGAGCAAAGACCACCTCGGCCTGGACCAGTCCCAGGTCCGGCTCTACACCGCGATCGCCCGCCACACCGTCCTGGTCATGGCCGCCCTGGCGGCCTGCGCCGTCACCGCGGCCCTGCTGCGCGGCCGCACCGATACCCAGGCACCGCCGCCGGCCAGCCCCGGCCAGCCGCCTCCCGCTGACCCAGGGATGATCCCGCTGACCGTCCCGGAGATCACCCGCCTGCTCACCACCCAGCCCGCCAAGCCAGCACCACCCGGCCACGCCGAGCACTGGGCGAACTGGCGCCGCCGCCACCAGGCGCTTGCACGCTGGTACCACCAGCGCACACGGCTGGCCCGCGACACTGCAATTGCCCTGGTCAGCTAGCCAATGGATGCTGCCGTACTAGATGATATGGGTGGATCGTCAAGAACGGCACTCGCCGTCATGGCTCGCGGGTGAGCCGCACGATGGGGATCTCGCGGTCGGTCTTCTGCTGGTACGTGCCATAGCGTG
>DATDGI010000083.1:0-3679 GCA_036522155.1 Streptosporangiaceae bacterium | reverse complement strand
GCTGGTGCGGGTCCGCCGTGGCGGCCGGCGTGACCGGCCGCCATTGCTGCTGCCCCGGGAGATCCAGGCCATTTTGGACGGGTGCGCCATCTTCGACGAGGCGGCGGGTGAGTGGGCGGGCAATTTGCGTGACCGCCTGCTGTTTTC
This sequence comes from Streptosporangiaceae bacterium, assembly GCA_036522155.1. Taxonomy (GTDB): domain Bacteria; phylum Actinomycetota; class Actinomycetes; order Streptosporangiales; family Streptosporangiaceae; genus UBA9676. The sequence continues at coordinate 3,532 of DATDGI010000083.1, read as the reverse complement.
TCTTCTGGCAGAGTCCGGCATGCGGCTTGGCGAGGCACTCGGCATGCGGATCAGCGATTTTGTCATGGGGCGTGGCGGCACTGGCTATGTCGAGATCGTGCCGCGGCCGGGCAATGCCAACGGCGCGCGGGTGAAGATGATGCGTCCCCGCCGGGTCTATGTCAGCGGTGACCTGGAGCGGCTGTTCGGCGACTACCTGACCTGCCTGGCCTGCCGGGCGGCTGGGCTGGGCATCGGGATCACCGGGGACTGGCCGCTGCTGGTGAACCTGGAACGCCCGCCGCTGCTGGCGGCGCTGGGCGAGGGAACCGTCCGCGACAAGGTCACCTCGCTGCGGAGGAAGGGCATCGGCCCGCCGGGATGGACGCCGCACTGGTTCAGGCACTCCCACGCCTCGGCCCTGCTGCTGGCCGGGACCCCCGATTGGGTAGTGTCCCGGCGGCTGGGACACGCCCACGTCCAGACCACGCTGGACCTCTACGGCTGGGTCCGGGAAGACGAAGCGCTGCAAGCCGCGGCGAACTGGCGGTCTTATGCGGCTGGCTGGCAGGTGAACGGTGAGCGGTGAGCGTCTTCTTCGCCCGGCGGACGGGCTCGACCCGGTTCAGCGGCTGTGGCGGCAGCTCCCGCCCGAATGGCGCGGCCCGGTCATCGGCCCGGGCATCGAGGGCTGGGATTCGATCACCGAGAACGGGGACCGCCGGATCGACCTGACCGGCCTGCCTGACCCGTTCCCCGCCGAGCTGGCCTGGATGGCGCACTGGCAAGCCGCCGACGGCACCAGATGCTCGGTGCTAGCGATGAACCAGCTGGCCAATATCCTCCACCGGGCCATCCGGGAGGGCCATCCTTTCCCCGCCTCGATGCTCGTCATGGACTGGGAAACCGGCGCGGCGCTGCAGGGCTGGTTCTATGCCACCCGCTGGGGCCGGCTGACGCCCCAGGGCAGCCGCGCCCGGCTGCGCGTCATCTTCCGGTTCGCCCGCCTGGCCCTGCTCGCCCGCTGCTCCGATGGCCCGTGGTGGTCGCTGGATGACTGGCATCCCCGGTGCGACCTGAGGATCCCGCTGAGCCGGCACGAGCCGCAGGCCCATTACGGATGCTCACCAGGGCAGATCACCCGCCCGTGGGTGCGTGACGCGGTCAAATGGCATCTGGGGACGATGCTGGAATCTGGTGCCCTGCGGTGGTCGACGGTCAGCCAGGAACGACTGCCATGCCTGCTGCGCTTTGACCGCTGGCTGACGGCTGCCTTCCGCGACACCCGCGACGTCCTCGGCGACCCGGCGGCAGCCGCCCAGCAGGCGGCGGCGTTCCGCCGCTGGGACGCCGATCCGGCCAGCCGGTCCGGCTGCAACCGGCAGCGAGCCGAGGTGGTCCATCCCAGGCTGATCAACGACGACCTGAGGGCCGTCGCCGAGCTGTTCGCGTTCGTCGCGGCGAACCCGGCCGAGGCCCGCGCCATCCTCGGGCCCTCGCCGTGGGATCAGCTCACCCAGGCGCACGCTGACAGCTGGTTCCGGCAGGTGACCCGGATCCCGCACCAGCCCGCCCTGACCGACCGCTACTACGTCGACGATCATGCCCTGGCGCAGATCCCCGCCGCGCTTCCCCTGCTCGGGCTGCCCCGCGGCCAGCAGATGCCGATCACCCGCGGCGACGGCACGCAGATGCTCGCCGGCGGCCTCGATGACCCGCAGGCGATGCGCATGATCCTGCTGCAGATCCTTACCGGCCGGCGGGCCAGCGAGATCCGCACCTGCGACTTCGACTGCCTGTCGCCCGTGCCCGGCCGCCCCGCCGCCGCGGACGGGCAGCAGATCGCCCGGTTCAGCTATGCCCAGAGCAAGATCGATATCGCCCCGGACAGCATCCTGGTCGACCGCGAGGTCATCGCCGTCATCGAAGAACAGCAGGACTGGGTGCGCGCCAAGCTGCCGGGCACCACGCCGCGTTACCTGTTTCTGCGGCGCACCGGGAACAACCGCGGTGACAAGCCTTACACCTCCGGCACCTACAACTGGATGCTGCGCGAGTTCAGCGACATTGCCCAGATCACCGACAGCAAGAGACGGCCGGTCCGGCTCAGCCACACCCACCGGTTCCGGCACACCAGGCTGACCCGTCTCGCCGAGCTCGGCCTGCCGGTCCACGTTCTGCAGCGCTATGCCGGGCACGCCAGCCCGACCATGTCCATGCATTACATCGCACACCGCGAGGAACACGCCGAGCAGGCGTTCCTGGCCACCGTCAAGCTCAGGGCCGACGGGACTAAGATCGCGATCTCCCGCGAGGACCACGACATCCTTCACCTGTTCGACCGCGCCGACCGGCTTCTCCCGCACGGCTGGTGCCTGCTGCCGCCGCTGCAGACCTGCGACAAGGGCAACGCTTGCCTGACCTGCTCGGTCTTCGCCACCGACGACACCCATCGACCGGCGCTAGAGCGGCAGCTGGCAGAAACCGGGGAACTCATCACCCGCACCACCGCAGCGTTCCGGGAACGTCATGGCCGCCCCATGCCCGACGACAACGTCTGGCTCGCACAGCGCCGCGCCGAGCAACAGGCGCTGGCCCGCCTGCTGACCGCCATGCAGTCCGCTCCCGGCCGGGCCGTGCAGGGCGCCGGATGCGGCGCCGCTCCCGACGGTCCCGTTCCGCTGGCTCTTGACCTGGCCCGCCACCGCAGGACAGCATCGTGACCGACGGGCGGGCCCGCCGCGTCGCTGTCCTGGCCACCGCAGCCAAAGCAAAATCCGAGGCAAAGACCAAGGACGCCGAGAAAGCCATCCGCTCCCTGGTCAAACGCGGCCAGCCGATAACCTTCCAGGCCGTCCAGCGCGAAGCCGGAGTCTCCCACGCCTTCCTCTACGGCCATCCCGAACTGCGCGGCCGGATCGAGTGCCTGCGCGCCCAGGCCCGCCCCGCACCCATCCGGGCTGACCCGGCCGAATCCGCTGACACCCTCGTGCTCGCCTTGACCAGCCAGATCAATCAGCTCAAGAAACGACACCGCCAGGAAGTCCACGAACTGCGGGCAGCGCTCGAGCAAGCTCACGGCGAGAACCTTGAACTGCGGCGCGAACTCACCCGACGCGGCTGGACCGCGCAGCCCGCAGCCACCTGACATCGTCACATCGATCGCAACAACGTCCTGACCTCGAAAAACATGCTGCCAAGAAGTCCAACCCGCGGATAACGTCCGGAACGGGCAAGTCGCACCTGGCCGAGGCCCTGGCCCACGCCGCGATCGAGAAGGACCTGCGGGTGGCATGGTTCACCCTGGAGACGCTGACCGCCGCGATCGGCCGGGCCAAGGCCGACGGGTCCGTCGCCCGGACCGTGACCCGGATCTGCCGCGCCGACCTCATCGTGGTCGACGACATCGGCATGCTGCCCGCCGGGCAGGACGCCGCCGAGGCGTTCTACCGGATCACCGACGCCGCCTACGAACGCCGCTCCGTCGCCGTGACCAGCAACATCCATCCCTCAGGATTCGACTCGATCATGCCGAAAACCCTGGCTACCGCCA
>DATDGI010000082.1:0-27837 GCA_036522155.1 Streptosporangiaceae bacterium | reverse complement strand
CTCCACCCTCCACTCGTCCGGCTCCCCGCCCACTCCCGGCCGCCGCCCGGGAAGCTTTCCTGCTGGCCAAAGGTTCCTATGTAATGTTGTAATCGTGGTAGGAAACCGGGAGACGAAATGGCCGAGCAGCCCCCGCTTGACGCCTACTCCCAGCTGGTGGCCGGCGTGGCCGCCCACCTAACCGGGAAGGTCGCCAGCCTGCGCGTGCCCCGGTCCGGATACGGTACGCGCGGCGGGGAGAGCCTCGGCTCGGCCGTGGTGTTCACCAGCGATGGGTTCCTGCTCACCAACGCCCACGTGGTGGGCAGCGCGCAATCCGGTACCGCGTCGTTCGCCGATGGCTCGTCGGCGCCGTTCACGGTGGTCGGCGCGGATCCGCTGTCCGACCTCGCGGTGGTCCGGGCGGCTGGGCCCATCCCTCCGCCCGCCGAGCTCGGCGAGGCCGACCAGCTGGTGGTCGGCCAGCTGGTCGTCGCGGTGGGCAATCCGCTCGGCCTGGCCGGCTCGGTGACCGCCGGTGTGGTCAGCGCGCTGGGCCGGTCCCTGCCCACCCGCAGCGGGGCTGCCGCCCGCCTGATCGAGGACGTGATCCAGACCGACGCCGCGCTCAACCCCGGCAATTCCGGCGGCGCCCTGGCCGACAGCCAGGCCCGGGTGGTGGGCATCAACACCGCGGTGGCCGGGATCGGCCTCGGGCTGGCGGTGCCGGTGAACGCCACCTCGCGGCGGATCATCTCGTCGCTGATGCGCGACGGCAAGGTCCGCCGGGCCTATCTCGGGCTGGTCAGCGCACCCGCGCCGCTGCCCGCCCAGCTACGGGAACGGTTCGGCCGCGGCAGCGGCCTGCGGGTGGTCGAAGTGGTGCCCGATGGCCCGGCCGCGCGGGCCGGGCTGCGGACCGGGGATCTGCTGCTGACCGCCGGCGGGAAGCCGGTCGAGAAGGCGCAGGACCTGCAGCGGCTGATGTTCAGCGAGGCCATCGGCCGCCCGCTCGCCATCACCGTCATGCGCAACGGGGCACTGGTCGACGTCATCGCCCAGCCATCCGAACTGGTCGCCGCCTGAGCCCCGTCCGGCCGCCGGCGGATTATCGCACCAAACGGCGCGGTCCGGCTGGCGTCGTCCACAGCGTGCGCGGTCCTGCCCGCGCTATCCACAGGCTGGCGATCGGGCCTGGCCGGCCTGGCTCCTGCCCGCGACGGTGGTGAGCGGCGGGCGGCAGGGTGCCGCTCTCCAGGTGGTGCCAGGAGTGCGCCGCTGCCGGCTGACTGGAGGCCCAGACATGATCATCGATTCGCATATCGACCTGGCGGGGTTCGTCGCGAGCGAGCCCGCTTTCAAGCGCCTGGAGAACGGCACGTCGACCGCGAAGCTGCGGGTCGCCTACACCGAGCGCCGGTTCAACCGGGAGACCGGTGAGTGGGCCGACGGGCCCACCTCGTTCGTGTCCGTGCTGTGCTGGCGCACCCTGGCCGACAACGTGGCCATCAGCTTGCGCAAGGGCGAGCCGGTGCTGGTCCGCGGGCGGCTGCGGGTGCGGGAATACCAGGGCAAGGAAGGGTCGTCCCGGATCGCGGTCGAAGTGGACGCAAGCTCGATCGGGCACGACCTGAGCCGGGGCGTGGCGCACTTCTCCCGGACCCGGCGCGCCGTCGGCGACACCGCGGCCGAGAGTGCCGAGGTAGAGCGGGCCGGCGCCAACGGGCATGTGGCCGGTCCGGGCAACGGGAACGGCACAGCCGGGAATGAGCCGGGCGTGGACGGGCCAGACCTGGACGGGCCAGCCGGGGATAACCCGGACGAGGCTGGCCAGCCGGGCGACGGGGTGCTCGACGAGCAGGCGGTGGCCGAATTCGCCAGCGAGCTGACCGAGTCCCTGGGCACCGTCCCGGCCTGACCAGCCCGCGGGGCCAACGGGCGGGCGCCGGCCGGGTGCCTGGCGGTCCGATCCGCCCGTCCGCTGCCCCTACCCTTGAGGCATGCCCGAGTTCATCTACCAGATGCGCGGTGTGCGGAAGGCACACGGCGACAAGGTCATCCTCGGCAATGTCACCCTGGCGTTCCTGCCCGGCGCGAAGATCGGCGTCGTCGGGCCCAATGGCATGGGGAAATCCACCCTGCTGCGGATGATGGCCGGGCTGGAGCAGCCATCAAACGGCGATGCCCGGCTGCTGCCGGGGTTCACGGTCGGCATGCTTGGCCAGGAGCCGGTGCTCGATGAGAGCAAGACCGTGCTCGGCAACGTCGAGGAGGGCGTGGCCGACGTCAAGGCGCTGCTGGAGCAGTACAACCAGATCGCCGAGAAGATGGCCACCGACTACTCCGATGAACTGCTGTCCGAGATGGGCAAGCTCCAGGAGCAGCTTGATCACCGGGGCGGCTGGGATCTGGACAGCCAGCTGGAGCAGGCCATGGACGCCCTGCGCTGCCCGCCCCCCGATGCGGACGTGAGCATCCTGTCCGGCGGTGAGCGGCGGCGGGTCGCGCTGTGCGCGCTGCTGCTGTCACAGCCCGACCTGCTGCTGCTCGACGAGCCGACCAACCACCTGGACGCGGAGAGCGTGCAGTGGCTGGAGCAGCACCTGGAGAAGTACCCGGGCACCGTGGTGGCGGTCACCCACGACCGGTACTTCCTGGACAACGTGGCGCAGTGGATTCTCGAACTGGACCGTGGTCACGCGTTCCCGTACGAGGGCAACTACTCGACCTACCTGGAGACCAAGGCCGCCCGGATCAAGATCGAGGGACAGAAGGACGCCAAGAAGCGGAAGCGGCTGGAGTCCGAACTCGAATGGGTGCGGTCCAGCCCGCGGGCGCGCCAGGCCAAGAGCCGCGCCCGGCTGGACCGCTACGAGGAGATGGCGGCCGAGGCTGACGCCAACCGGAAGCTCGACTTCGAGGAGATCCAGATCCCGCCAGGGCCGCGGCTGGGCCGCCAGGTGGTCGAGGCGGACGGGCTCACCAAGGGCTTCGGCGACCGGGTGCTGATGGAGAACGTGAGCTTCTCCCTGCCCCAGGGCGGCATCGTCGGCGTGATCGGGCCGAACGGGGTCGGCAAGACCACCCTGATGGAGATGATCATCGGCCACGAGCGGCCCGACGCCGGCACCATCAGGATCGGCGAGACGGTGCAGATCTCCTATGTGGACCAGGGCCGGACCCGGATCGCCCCGGACAAGAACGTCTGGGAGGTCATCTCGGACGGGGAGACCTACATCCGGGTCGGCCGGACCGAGATCCCCAGCCGGGCCTATGTGGCCGCGTTTGGCTTCAAGGGCGCCGACCAGCAGAAGCTCGCTGGCATCCTGTCCGGCGGCGAGCGGAACCGGGTGAACCTCGCGCTCACCCTCAAGCAGGGCGGCAACCTGCTGCTGCTGGACGAGCCCACCAACGACCTCGACGTGGAGACACTGTCGTCGCTGGAGGACGCGCTGCTTGAGTTCCCCGGCTGTGCGGTGATCACCAGCCACGACCGCTGGTTCCTGGACCGGATCGCCACCCACATCCTCGCCTGGGAGGGCGAGTCCAACTGGTTCTGGTTCGAGGGCAACTTCGAGGCCTACGAGAAGAACAAGATCGAGCGCCTGGGTGCGGAGGCGGCCCGGCCGCACCGGGTCACCTACCGCAGGCTCACCCGCGGCTGACCTGCCGCCGCCCGGACGGGGCCGGGGAGGCGTGGGCCTGGCCGATGACCTGACGGCCAGCGCGGGCCGGGCGGTCAGGCCGGGCTGAGACCGAGGTCTGGCCGGCGCGGCCCGGATGGCTGATTGACCAGGCTGTGCGCGGCCATCACCAGGTAGTCCCACAGCTGCCGGTCGTGCGCCGGATCCAGGCCGAGCTCGTCGAGAGCCGCTCGCATGTGGCGCAGCCAGGCGTCCCGCTCCGCTTCGCCGATGGCAAAGTGCGCGTGCCGCATCCGGAGGCGGGGATGTCCCCGGCGCTCGTCGTAGGTCCGCGGGCCGCCCCAGTACTGGATGAGAAACATCCGCAGATGCTCCTCGGCCGGCCCCAGATCCTTGCTCGGGTAGACCGCGCGCAACTCGGGGTCGGCGGCCACCCGCCGGTAGAACGACTGCACTAGCTGATGGAAGGTCTTTTCGCCGCCCACGGCCTGGTAAAAGGTGGCGGGATCTGCTGTCGCGTCCATGCTGGCTCCAGGGTAGTTGCTGGGCCGGCGGGCGCGTGCCGCCCGGTGGCCCCCCTTGCCTGCGCGCCACAATTTTGTTCCTGGCTGCGCGATAACCGGGCAACATGCACCATGCGTGGAGGTACGAAGCAAACGCGAAGAGTGCCGGCCCCCATCGCAGATTACGATTTCGCAGACTCTGATTCTCACTAAGCGACGCGCAAGTTACAGTGAGTCAAACAAAACCCGGTCGGGGGACGGGGCTAGCTCCCACAGGGAGGGCCGGGAATGTCAGGTCGGGTGGTGTGTGCGGAAGCAGCGCCAGCCGTGGAGTGGGATCCGCGGCAGGAGATTGCCCTGGCCCGGGAGATCCGGGCCCGTGGTCTGGTAGAGGGCCTGCTGCCCAGCCAGATCGCGGCGGAAATCCATGAGGGGTGCGCCCCGGTGGCCGGCACCACCTGGATCCGGGCACGCCGGCTGGCGCTGGGCATCTCGCTGGCGGATGTGGTGGCGCAGGTGCGTGCCTGGTACGTCAGCGAGGGCCGGGCGGTGCCGAGGTTCAGTGAGACGCTGCTGTCCGCCTACGAGGGCGGCCAGAAACGGCCCGGGCCCGAGTATCTGCACTACCTGTGCGCGGTCTACCGCGCGGATCCACCCGAACTTGGCTACCCCCATCCGTGCTTCTGCGGGCGCGGGCACCGGGTGCATACCGTCACCCGGGCCAGCACGCCCGTTCCCGCGGCGCCCGCCGCCGGTTCACTGGTGACCGTCAACGGCGCGGATGCCCGGCCGGCCCCGGCTGTGCCCGCACCGCTGGCGGAGAGCGCGGTCGCCGTCATGCTCCGTCCATCCGCCGGCCAGCCCGTGGCCGCTGGCCGGGGCGTGGCGCCCCCGGGCCTGATGACTACCGCCCCGGAAGACGATGACGACGTGATCCGGCGGATCCTGCTGCTGCTGATCGCCAATCCGGTGGCCGGCGCGGATGGGCAGTTCTTCGGCGCGGTCGACCGCATCCGCAGGCGGATGGACGATGCCCTGGCGGGCAGCACGGCCACTCCCATCATGCTCGACGAGTGGGAAGATGCGATCGTCGGTTACGGCAAGCAGTACATGACCGTGCCGCCCTTGCGGCTGCTCTGCGATGTGCTGCTGGACTTCGGCGATGTGCGGCGGATGGCGGAGCGGCAGCAGTCGCTGGAGTCCATTGAGCGGCTGTGCCGGCTGGCCGGCCAGCTCTCCGGCCTGGCCGGCATGATCATGATCAATGTCGGCGACCAGCGGATGGCCCGATCCTTCTTCCGCACCGGCCGGACCGCGGCCGACGAGACCGGCGACCGCCCGCTCCGGGCCTGGATAGCGGTCCGGGAGGCACTCGTCCCGCTCTACTACGGCGACCCGGCCGAAGCCAGCTCCCTGGCCCGGGCGGCGGCCGGCCTGGCGGGCCGCAATCCCTGCGTCGCGGCGGCGATGGCGCCGGTGCTGGAGGCGCGGGCGCTGGCGTGGACGGTGGCCCGGCGGGACGACACCGGCGCCGGGCCGGCCCTGCGCCGGGTCACGTCCCTGCTCGACCGGGCGCACGAGGCGCTCGCGCGGCTGCCCGCGGCCGAGCGCAGCGACACCGCGTTCGGTTATACCGAACGGCAGCTGCTGTTCCACGAGGGGGACACCCGGGTCATGCTGGGTGACCACAAGGGCGCCGAGAAGGCGTTCACCTGGTCGCTGGATCTCTACCCGCCGGATGAAATCCTGGACCGGTCGCTGATCGGGCTCGGCCTGGCCCGGTGCCGACTGGAAGCGAACGAGCCGGCCGAGGCGCTGCGGATGAGCCGGGACACGCTGCTGGCCGTGCCGCCCGAGCACCGCTCGGAGATCATGGTGCACACCGCCCGATCGATAGGCGAGACCGTGGCCGCCCGGCACGGCGAGGTCCGCGGCGTCCGTGAGTACCGCGAAGCACTGATGAGCGCCTGACTGCGACCCACTGGCAGCCGGCGGGCGGTGGGTCAGCCGGCGGACGGAGGGGCGCCGGCAGCCGGCGGGCAGGTGGGTCAGCTGGCGGCCGGCGGGTCCGTCGGCGGGCTGTGTCAGCTGGCGGGCAGCGGATTGGCCGACGGGACGGTCAGGCCGGTGTGGAAGCCGAGGAAGGCCAGGGTGTCGGCCGACAGGCCGACCGACCGGCTGACCGCCCGGGCGCCATGGCCCACCTGTGCCTCCCGCCGGAACAGGATCGGCCGGTCCGGCAGCCGGGCCGAGGTCGCGTGCTGGAGCGCCGCACACATCTTGCGCGCGTGCAGCGGATCCACCCGGGTGTCGGAGTCGAACACGGTAAACAGCACGGCCGGATAGCGGACCCCGTCGCGGACGTGGTGGTACGGCGAATACGACAGCAGCCAGGCGAATTCCCCCGGGTCGCTGGCCGTGCCGAATTCGTCGTTCCAGGTCTGGCCCAGCCCGAACCGCTCGTACCTGACCATGTCGAGCAAGGGCGCGGAACACGCCACCGCGGCGTAGGCGGCCGGCTGCTGGGTGAGCGCCGCGCCGACCAGCAGGCCGCCGTTCGACCCGCCGGAGATGGCCAGCTGCCCCGGGGTGGTCCAGCCGTCGCGGACAAGTTTGGCGGCGGCCGCGGCGAAGTCGTCGAACACCCGCTGCTTGTGCTCGCGCATCCCGGCCCGGTGCCACGCCTCGCCTTCCTCGGCGCCACCCCGCAGGCCGGCGATGGCGTACACGCCCCCAGCCCTCACCCAGGCCAGCGCGGCCGGTGCGAAGGCGGGTGTGAGCAGGCTGATCCCGAACCCGCCGTAGCCGGTGAGGATGACCGGCCGCGGTGCGGTGGGCGCCTCCCCGGTGGCTGGCGCCGCGCTGGTGGCTGGGGCCTCCCCGGTAGCTGGCGTCTCGGCGGTGGCCGGCGTCTCGCCGGCGGCCGGCCGCTCGGCGGGCGGGCTGAGCACGATCATCCGGACCTCGGTGCCGTCGGCGGAGTGGTAGCTCACCAGCCGGCTGTCCACGGCCGGTATCTCCGCCGCACCGGGCGCTCGCGCCCAGACCCCGACCTCCCCGGTCCGGGCGTCGTAGTGATACACGGTGACCGGGGTGCCGAAGTCGGTGTAGCCGAACCACGCCTCGTGCCCGCCCTCCGGGCGCTCGCTCAGCCCGGTGATCGTGCCCAGCCTGCCACCGGTCCCGGGCGGGCTGACCGTGCCGCGGCGCTGGCCGGTCGCCAGATCGTGGATGGTGATCTCGCTCACGGCGTGCCTGGCCCACAGGGCGAGCAGCACCGGCGCGGCCTGCTCGCCGTCGAGGATGGCGTAGTCGGTCAGCACCGCCTCGGGGTCCTCGCCGATCAGGTCCTGCCAGCCGTCCTGGCCGGGCTGCCCGGGATCGGCCACCACCAGCCGCCCCCGCGCCGCACCGGCGTCGGTCAGCAGGTAGAGACGGCCGTCCCGGCCCGCGTGCGCGCTGGTCTGGGCATCCTGGCCGGCCTGGATCACCCGGAAGACGGGCTCGGTGGCCGGCGAGGCGGTCAGGTCGGCGAGCCACAGGTCGTTGCGCGGCGCGGTGCCCCGGGCGGCCCACATGATCAGCCAGCGGCCGTCCCGGCTGACCGACGGGTAGTAGTAGTCCGCCTTGTCCCGGCCCTCACCGAAGATCAGGGTGTCCGCCGCGACAGGGGTCCCGACCGTGTGCAGGTACACCCGCCGGTGGAACTGCTCCTCACCGGCTGGCACCGCGTCCGGGGCGAGCCTGCGCACGTAGTAGAGCGACGCGCCACCGGGCAGCCACCCGACGGAGGTATACCGGCAGCGGTCGATCGGCCCGTCCACCGGCTCCCCGGTGGCCACGTCCATGACCCGCAGGACCGACTCCTCGTCGCCGCCCTCCGAGAGCTGATAGGCGAGCAGCCTGCCCTCGTGATCGGGCGCCCAGGCATCCAGCGTGGTGGCGCCGGTTTCGTCCAGCGCCGCCGGGTCGACCAGCGCCCGGTCCGGCTCGCCCGGTGCGGCGGTGAGGAGCGCCGCATGCTCCTGGCCGGACTCGCGGCGCAGGAAGAAGCAGCGCTCGCCGCGCCATACCGGGCTGCTCACGTAACCGGTGGCGGTCAGCTCCGCGATCCGCGCGGCCAGCTCCGCGCGGGCGGGCAGGCCCGCCAGCTGGCCGCTGGCCAGCTCGTCCTGAGCCGCCAGCCAGGCCAGGGTCTCCTCACTGCCGGGATCCTCCAGCCACCGGTAGGGGTCGGCGACGGCATGACCGGCGATGTTCTCGGTCAGGTCCAGGCGGCGCGCCGGGGGATAGCCGGGCTGGGCGGGCGCGGTCATGGGCGGCCCAGGCGGCAGGCAGCAGTGATCATGGCTCGCACTCTAACGGGCGACCCGGCACGTACCGCCCGGGGTGCTAGGACGGTGCGGCACCGGCCGATTAGGCTGTGCCATGGCACAGCAGAGGTGGGAGGCGGGCGTGCGACGGGTACTGCTGCTCAACGTGACGTATGAGCCGCTGACCACGGTCGGCCTGCGCCGCGCGGTGTGCCTGGTGCTCGGCGACAAGGCCGAGGTGGTGCACGATGACGCGGGCGGCTCGCTGCTGCGTTCCACCTCGCTGGTGCTGGCCATGCCGTCGGTGATCCGGCTGCGCCGCTACGTCCGGGTTCCCTACCGCAACCGGGTGCCGCTGACCAGGGGCGCGCTCATGCGCCGGGACAACTACCTGTGCGCCTACTGCGGGCACAAGGCCGAGACCATCGACCACGTCGTGCCCCGGAGCCGGGGCGGCAGCCACGCCTGGGAGAACTGCGTCGCCTCCTGCATGCGGTGCAACCACAGCAAGGCGGACCGGCTGGTGGAGGAACTGGGCTGGACGCTGCGCTGTGAGCCGGTCGTGCCGCGGGGCGCGCACTGGCGGCTGATCGGCGCCGCCCACGACGGCGACCCGCAGTGGGCCGCCTACCTGGCCGAGCCCAGCGCGGCCTGAGCGGGGCAGCGGGAGTTCACCGCAGCCGCCGTTTGGCATCAGCCGGGTTCTTAATCGGCGCTGCTGGCCGCGGTGTCCCAGCGTTCCTCGATCCGGCCGAAATGCCAGATCGCCAGGGCGACCACCCAGGTGAGGGCGAACATGCCGACGATCACGAAGCCGGCCATGTTGAGGTTGAAGTTCCGCAACGGCCCCCACCAGCCCCCGGTCAGGTGCGACTGCTGGGCGATGAGGCCGAGCACCTCGATGGTGCCGACGAAGAACGCGACGAACACCGACAGGCCGGTGATGGTCAGGTTGTAGTACACCTTGCGCAGCGGGCGGGCGAACGCCCAGTCGTAGGCGAAGTTCATGAAACAGCCGTCGGCGGTGTCGAACAGGCTCATGCCCGCCGCGAACAGCAGCGGCAGCGAGAGCACAGCGTAGAACGGCAGCCCGCTCACGACCGCCGAGCCGGCCAGCACCAGCAGCGCGATCTCGGTGGCGGTGTCGAACCCCAGGCCGAACAGCAGCCCGATCGGGTACATCTTCCACGGCGTGTCCACCCGCCGGGCCAGCGGGCCGAGGAACCTGTTCATCAGGCCCCGCCTGGCCAGTTGCTCTTCCAGTTCGGCGTCGTCGTACCGGCCAAGCCGCATGTCGCGGAAGACCTTCACGATCGAGACCAGGATGATCAGGTTGAGCCCGGCGATCAGGTACAGGAACGTGCCGGAGACCAGCACGCCGACCGTTCCGGTCACGCTGTGCAGCGCGGAGCCGCCGTTGCGGACCTGGGCGTTCAGCGCGCGGATGCCGAAATTGAGCAGGAGGGCCAGCACGAACACCACCGACGAGTGCCCGAGCGAGAAGAAAAAGCCCACCGACAGCGGACGCTTGCCGTCGGCGACCAGTTTGCGGGTGGTGTTGTCGATGGCCGCGATGTGGTCGGCGTCGAAGGCGTGCCGCATGCCCAGGGTGTAGGCCAGGATGCCGGTGCCGACGCCGAAGATCTCGGTCTTGGTGATGTGGTAGTGCCCGCGCAGCGCGGCCAGCAGCAGCCCCCAGCCCAGCACGTTCAGCCCCAGCACGGTCGCGGCCATGCCACCGGCCCGGCCCCATTCCGACGGCGTCAGCGCGCTGCTGGCCCGCCGGGCGCGGGCGGCTATCTGGGCCATCAACGGCGTTTTCTCCTTCACCGGAGGGAGGATGACGCCACTCTATGGAAGATGCAAAAGACTCGCAATAACGTCCGTTGTGTAGTTGCCCACCCTGTGCCGGGGTACCCGGCGGGCGGGCCCGGGTGCTGTTCGCGCGGTGATGTTACGGTCCGGTTAGGGCTGCTGGCCCGGGCCCCCGGGCTCCGGCCGTGTGCCACTCCGCAGGAAGGTGCGCCCGATGAAGCGTGACATCTTCACCTCCGAGCACGACGCGTTCCGTGACATGGTCCGCACCTTCATCGCCCGGGAGATCATCCCCTATCACGAGCAGTGGGAGCGCGACGGGATGGTGTCCAGGGAGCTCTGGCTCGCCGCCGGGAAGGCGGGGCTGCTCGGGATCGACATCGACGAGAAGTATGGCGGCGGCGGGAACCCCGACTACCGCTACTACCTGATCCTGGGCGAGGAGCTGGCCGTGGCCGGCGCGACCGGGCCCGCCTTCGCCGTGCACAACGACATCAACGGGCAGTACTTCATCCGCCTGTGCACGCCCGAGCAGCGCGAGCGGTGGCTGCCCGGCTACTGCTCCGGCGAGCTCATCACGGCGATCGCGATGACCGAGCCGGGCGCGGGCAGCGACCTGCAGGGGATCCGGTCCACCGCCATCCGCGACGGCGGCCACTACCTGCTCAACGGGAGCAAGACGTTCATCTCCAACGGCCAGCTGGCCGATCTGGTGATCGTGGTCGCCCGGACCGACCCGGACGCGGGCCACCAGGGCATCAGCCTGCTGGTGGTGGAGCGCGGGATGCCCGGCTTCGAGCGCGGCCGCAACCTGGACAAGATCGGCATGCACGCGCAGGACACCTCCGAGATGTCCTTCACCGACGTGCGGGTACCGGCCGCCAACATGCTCGGCGAGGAGGGCGGCGGGTTCATCGCGCTGATGGAGAACCTGCCCCGGGAGCGGATCGCGCTGGGCACCGCGGCCCTGGCGGGGGCGGAGAAGGTGTTCGCCGACACGCTCGCCTATTGCCAGCAGCGCTATGCGTTCGGGCGCCCGATCGGCAGCTTCCAGCACAACCGGTTCGTGCTGGCCGAGATGGCGACCGAACTGGCCGTGGCGCGGGTGTTCACCGACCGGGCGGTGATGGAGCACGTCGCCGGGCGGCTCACCAACGAAGAGGCGTCGATGGTCAAGTGGTGGGACAGCGAGCTGTGCCAGCGGGTGGTGGACCGCTGCCTGCAGCTGTACGGCGGCTACGGGTACATGCGTGAGTTCGCCGTGGCCCGGGCGTTCACCGACAGCCGGGTGCAGACCATTTTTGGCGGCACCACCGAGATCATGAAGGAGATCATCGGCCGGTCCCTGGGGGTCTGAGCGGCCCGCGGTCGCGGCGGGAGATCACCACCAGCGCACCGCCCGGGGCGGTCACGACCTGGACGGCGGCGCCGAAATGCGGGCCCAGCACGTCCTCCCGCAGGACCGCGGCCGCCGGGCCGGACGCCACCACCTGGCCACCGGACAGCAGCAGCAGCCGGTCAGCGAACTGGCCGGCCAGGGTCAGGTCGTGCACGGCGGAGAGCACGGTCAGGGAACGGTCGCGGCGCACCGCGTCGATGAGCTCCAGCGCCTCCACCCGGCGGCCGAGGTCGAGCGCGCTGGTCGGCTCGTCGAGCAGGAGCACCGGTGCCTGCTGCGCGAGCGCGCGGGCCAGCACCACGCGCTGCGCCTCGCCGCCGGACAGGGTCGACAGCGCCCGGCCCGCCATGGCAGCCAGGCCCAGCCGGGCCAGCAGGTCGGCGCAGATCCGCCGGTCCGCGGCGGTTTCCATGCGCAGGTAGCCGATGTGTGGCGTGCGGCCGAGCAGCACGTAGTCGGCGACCGTCATCTCCGCGGGCAGCACCGGCGCCTGCGGCACATAGGCGACCAGCCGGGCCAGCGCACGGCGGCGCAGGCTGGTGACCGGCTGGCCGCCGATGCTGATCCGGCCCTGGTGCCGGATGAGCTGGGCGACGCAGCGGAGCAGGGTTGACTTGCCCGCGCCGTTCGGCCCGATGATGGCCAGCCATTCCCCGGCGGCCACCTCGTCGCTGACCCCGGCCAGGGCGGCCACCGGGCCGTACCGGACCCCGACGCCGGTCAGCGCGATCATGCGAGATCCTGCTGGGCCCGGCGCGAACGCAGCACGAACAGGAAGAAGGGCGCGCCGATCGCGGCGGTGATCACCCCGATCGGCACCTCGGCCGGCGCCTGCACGGTGCGGGCGGCGACGTCGGCCAGGACCAGGAAGGCCGCCCCGCCGATCATCGATACCGGCAGCACGACCCGGTAGCTGGCCCCGGCGGTCAGCCGCACGGTGTGCGGCACGATCAGCCCGACGAAGCCGATCAGCCCGCTGACCGCGACCGCGGCGGCGGTGGCCAGGGTCGCGGTGGCGACGATGGTCAGCCGCAGCCGGGTGATGTCCACGCCCAGGCTGGCCGCCTCGGTCTCGCCGACCCGGAGCACATCTAGCAGCCGCCGGTGCGCCAGCAGCACCACCGCGGCGACGGCGGCATAGGGGAGGATGAGCGCCACGTCGGACCAGGACGCCAGGGACAGGCCGCCCAGGATCCAGGAGTAGACCGCCTGCAGGGTTTGCGCGTGCTGCTGCTGCAGGTAGGTCTGGATGGCGGTAAACAGCGTGCCCACCGCCACCCCGGCCAGCACGATGGCCCCGGCGGTGCCGCCGGTGCGGCCCGCGTCGCGGCCCGCGCCGGAGCCGAGCAGATACGTCATCGCCACGGCGATGACCGCGCCCGCGAACGCGCAGGGCGGCAGCAGCGTGGCGGGCGCCCCGGCCACGATGATCAAGGTGGCGCCCAGGCCGCCGCCCGCGGCCACCCCCAGCAGGTAGGGGTCGGCCAGCGGGTTGCGGAACACGCCCTGGTAGGCCGCGCCGCTGCCGGCCAGCAGGGCGCCCACCAGGGCACCAAGGATGACCCGCGGCAGCCGGACCTGCCAGACGATGACCACCGCGATCGCCGGCACCGCCAGGTGCGGGTGCCACGGCAGGTGGGCCAGCAGCGCCTCGCCCACCTGCCACAGCGGCAGCCCGGCCGGCCCGACCGAAACCCCGGTGAGCATCGCGATCACCAGCGCGGAGGACGCGGCCGCGACCGCGCGCCTGGTCCGCACCCGCCTCGGCCCGTCCCGGTCCGGCCGCTCCCGCCGCTCCCGCCGCGTTACCGGTGGTGCGGCCGGAGCTGGTGTGGCGGTGCCCGGGCCGGACCTGGTCGATTTGGGTCGTGCCAGCAGCCCAAATCGACCAAGTCCCGTGGTCTTCACTGGCCGTGCCGCCGCACGATGATCATCCTCCGTCGGGGTCGAGGAGGACGGACCGCGCCCGCTGCGACGCCCCGGCGAGGCATCGAACGAGCCGCCCTTCCTCCGAGGACAGCACGCCGGCACCGGCCAGGCGTCCGGGCTCATCCCCCTGCGGGGGCATCACCGTTGCGGGACAGCGCCGGACTCTCACCGGCTTCGCTGGCTTGGCACCATCCCGGGCGGGGCCCGGGACATCCGTACTGTAGCGCGGGCGGCACCGGGCGGGCGCGGCCGCGGGCCGGGCCGCCCGCTGTGACCGCGGGCCGGGCCAGCCGCTATGACCGCAGGCCGCGGGCCGGGCCTAGCCGCTGTGACGACAGGCCGCAGACCGCGGCTTACCCTGTCATACGACGGGGCGGACGCAGGAACGGAGCGGCAACGTGGCTGACGACAATCAGGACCTGGTCATCCCGGACGGCGGGTTCTGGCCCGCGCCCGCCATCCCGCAGCCGAACATCTACCCGATGGAGTGGCGGGTCGAGACCGCGAAGCTGGCCGCGATCTACGAGAAGTCGAAGACCACCCTGTGGAACCCGGCCGACCTGGCGTGGGACGGGCTGCGGCCGGAGGACTTCACCCCCGAGCAGCGGCTCGGCATCATGTACTGGTTCTCGGTGCTGGCCAACTTCGACGCCTCCGGCCCGGCGGTGTTCGCCCGGGCCACCATCCAGGCGTTCGAGCAGCACGAGGAGGACCCGGTCCGCAAGTGCTTCTTCTCGATCACCCGGGACGAGATGAACCACGAGGAGTGCTGCCAGCGGACCATCGCCCGGCTGTGGCCGGGCGGCCCGCTGGACTGGACCCCGGCCACCCCGCTGGAGCACGCGGCGCATAACAACATCGGCTGGCTCTACCACAACGGAGGCCGGTACTGGACCGGCTACAACAAGGCGGTCGGCAAGTACTCGCTGCCGGTGCTGTTCACCAGCTTCATGATGGGCGAGATGGCGGCGTCGACCCTGTTCCGCGGGATGGCGTCGGGCACCACCCACCCGGTGTTCGCCCAGATGTTCCAGCGCATCGGCCGGGACGAGTCCCGGCACCTGCAGATCTGCATGACCATCCTGGAGAACGAATGGCCGGGCCTCACCGAAGAGGTGAAGGACCTGATCACCCGCCAGCTCCGGGCCGGGTTCGTGTTCCTGTCAATGATCTTGTGGGAGCCGCCGGAGGGGTTCTGGGAACTGCCGCCGTACTTCCTGCCCAATCACCGGGTGCTGATGAGCCACGCCCGCGACGCCGGGCTCGGCGTGCTGAGCTATGAGCAGCAGGCCGAGAACTGGCGGGTGGCGATGGCCCGGGTGCGGGCCATCGTGACCCGCTGGGGCATCGCCTTCCCCGCCATTCCCGAACTGGACATCGAGGGTGTCGACGTATCCGACGACATCAACCCCGAGGACATCATCCCCGTGTTCTAGCCCGGCCGGCTAGGAGCTGGGCAGGCGGCGCCGCCGCCGGGCGGCGAACGCCAGCCAGATGGACAGCAGCAGGATCACCATCCCGTCCAGGGCGTGCAGTCCACCGATCCACTTGTTTTTCTCCCCGGCCGAGGCCAGCCCCGACTGGGCCACGATGACCAGCAGCGCCAGCACGAAGGTCCAGATCACCGTGGCCCGGGACGCCCAGGCGACCAGGGCCAGGATGAGCATGACGAGCGAGATCACCATCAGCACGGTGCCCCACGCCCGGTGCGGGTTCAGGCTGGTCGCGTTGCCGACCTTGGCGGCGTTGATGCCGAAGATGCCGACGCCGGCCAGGAACACCTGGGCCAGCACCCCGAGTACGAAGAAGGCGGTGACGTAGCCGTAGACGAGGTCGAACCCGCCACGGACGCCACCGCGCCGCTGCTGGGTTACCGCGGCTTCGCCGGTCTTGGTTGCCATGTAATTCCTCCCCTTGTGTTAACCCTCACCCGGCAGTGTCCACGGTCAGCGTTCGGAGATCGTTACGGCTGAGCATCGCCGTAACGCGGGCGGCGGTCGCCGCGATCGCCTGAACGGGCGCCGGCTACGAATCGCTGAAATGAGTTTCACAATCTGTAACACCCATAGGCAGCCACCCGATGACCAGGTAGACGCGGTTGACGTGGGTACCCCCGAGCTCACGTCAGCCGCGTCTTCGCTGCCCTGGGTCAGCCGGGTCAGCCGTTCGGGCGCCCGTACGGGACGGCACCGAGCACGCCCCGCTGGCCCCTGGCCGGGGCCAGCAGCGTCTGGGCGGCCCCGGTGGCCGGATCCAGCCAGAGCAGGGAGGAGCTGCCCGGGCAGCCCACCTGGGCCTGCACCAGCATCCGGCCGCCGGTCACCCCGAGCACGCGGTTGTTGCCCGAGGTGCCCGCGATGCTGACCTGCGTCAACGACCCGTTCGCCGCCTGCCGGGCGATGAACTCGGTGCCGCACGGGCCGAGCGCCTGCACGTACAGCCCGGACGGCAGCCGCCAGGCGTTGATGTCCCCGAGGTCCGGTCCCCGCCCCGAGCGCACCGGGGTCAGGCTGGACGGGGCGCCGCCGCCATCCGGCACCAGCCACAGCTGGGGCGCGCTGGCCCGGGCGGGGATGCACTGGGCCAGCAGCGTGCTGGCATCCCACCAGCGCACGGCCGAGCAGCCGAGCCTCCGGTCCACGCCCGGCACCCGCAGCAGGCGCGGGCGGCCGCCTGCGTTGCTCACCAGCTCCACCCCGGTGCTGGCCCCCACGGCGAGGGTGGTGCCATCGGCCGAGCTGGCCGGGCGGCCGATGTCGGGCCCGCGGGCCAGGGTGGCCCGGAGCGCCCCGGTGAGGTCGAAACGCTCGAGTTCTGCCGGGCCAGCTCCGGGCGGCTGGGTGACCGCCAGCAGGTTGGTGCCCTCCGGCAGCGTGTAGGCCTGCGCCGACACGTTCACCGGCAGGCTGAACCGGCTCATCGTGCCCTGGGCGAGGGCCAGCTGCACGACGGTGGCCGTCCCGCCGATCTGGAACAGCGCCCGGGCCTTGTCGCCCGACCAGTCCACCAGCTGCCACTGCTGGCCCTGGCCGGCTGGCCAGCGGTACATCAGGTAGCGGCCGCCGGCCGGGTCGACCAGGTAAAGGTCGACCGGCCGGGCCGGCCCCGGCGTGCCGGTGTCGGGGTTCCCGCTGGTGGTGTACTGCGCGAGGACCCAGCCCGGGCCGACCCGGGTCCAGGGCACGGCGGAGCGCGGGCCCACCCGGCCCGCGGGCAGCGGCGCGGTCGCTGCGGTGGACCGCGCCGCCGGGCTGGTGGCGCCCGCGGCCGGACCGGATCCGCCCGTTGCGTGAGCCGGCCCGCAGGCGGCGGCCAGCAGGGCCAGCACGGCCAGCACGGCCAGGAGCAGGCGGGGCCGGGCGGGAGATGCGAGAGCGGGCTGTCCGCTGACTGCGTCGCGCATGGTGCGTCCTCTCGATACATGTTCCGCGCGACATGTTCCGCGCGCCGGGACCGGCCCGAGGCCGGCCGGCAAACATCAGACGCGCGAGCCGGTTCCGCCGTTGCGGCGGCGACCGGTAGCGTTCGGTGCATGACAGGAACACCGCAGGCGCCCGCGGCCCGGCCCGGCGCTCCCCAGCCGGGGGCGCCCTTCGGCCGGATGCTGACCGCGATGATCACGCCCATGACCGCCGACGGCGCGCTCGACGTCGACGGGGCGGCCCGCCTCGCCACCTACCTGGTCGATGACATGCGCAACGACGGCCTGGTCATCAGCGGCACCACCGGGGAGTCGCCGACGACCAGCAACGCCGAGAAGGACCGGCTGCTGCGGTCCGTCATCGAGGCCGTGGGCGACCGGGCCACCGTCGTGGCCGGGGTCGGCACCAACGACACCGTCCACACCTGCGAACTCGCCCGGGATGCAGAACGGGCTGGCGCGCACGCACTGCTGGTCGTCACGCCGTACTACAACAAGCCCCCGCAGAACGCCCTGGTCGCCCACTTCACCAAGGTCGCCGACGCGACCGGGCTGCCGGTCATGCTGTACGACATCCCGGGCCGGACCGGCATCCCGATCACCACCGAGAGCCTGCTCCGGCTGGCCCAGCACCCGCGGATCATCGCGGTCAAGGACGCCAAGGGCGACCTGGGGGCCAGCTCGCAGGTGATGCTGGCGACCGACCTGGTCTACTACTGCGGCGAGGACATGCTGAACCTGCCCATGCTCGCGATCGGCGCGGCCGGGTTCGTCAGCGTGGTCGGCCATGTGGTCGGCGACCGGCTGCACGAGATGATCGACGCCTACCTGGCCGGGCGGGCCGGCGAGGCGCTGGCCATCCACCGCGAGCTGCTGCCGGTCTACATCGGGATCATGACCAGGACCCAGGGCGCGATCGCCACCAAGGCGGCGCTGGGCCTTCTCGGCCTGCCCGGCGGCACGGTCCGCGGGCCGCTCATCGACGCCACCCCGGACCAGATCGAGCAGCTGCGGGCCGACCTGGTGGCCGGCGGCGTGAAGCTGCCCGGCGGGGCCGCCTGATGCCCGGCATCCCGGCCTGCGGGACAGCCTGGTGAGCCACCCGCACCCAGGCCTGTCCGACCCACCCACCCTGGCCAAGCGCGGCCTGCGCATCGTCGGGCTGGGTGGTCTCGGCGAGATCGGCCGCAACATGACCGTGTTCGAGCACGCGGGCCGGCTGCTGGTGGTGGACTGCGGGGTGCTGTTCCCCGAGCCCGACCAGCCCGGGGTGGACCTGATCCTGCCCGACTTCTCCTACCTGGATGGCCGGTTCGGCCTCATCGAGGCCGTGGTGCTCACCCACGCGCACGAGGACCACATCGGCGGCGTCCCCTACCTGCTGCGGGAGCGCCCTGACATCCCGCTGGTCGGCTCGAAGCTGACGCTCGGCCTGGTCAGGAGCAAGCTGTCCGAGCACAGGCTCACACCGCAGACCGTGGAGGTGGAGGCCGGCACGCGCCAGACGTTTGGCCCCTTCGGGCTGGAATTCCTGGCCGTCAACCACTCCATCCCGGACGCGCTCGCGGTGGCCATCCGCACCCAGGCCGGGCTGGTCCTGCACACCGGCGACTTCAAGATGGACCAGCTGCCGCTGGACGGCCGGCTCACCGATCTCGGCGGGTTCGCGAAGCTCGGGGCGGGCGGGGTGGACCTGCTGATGTCCGACTCCACCAACGCCGAGATTCCGGGCGTGGTCACCAGCGAGCGGGAGATCGCGCCGGTGCTGGCGCAGATCTTCGGCAGCGCCCGGCAGCGCATCATCGTCGCATGCTTCTCCAGCCATGTGCACCGGGTGCAGCAGGTGCTGGAGGCCGCCGCGGCGCACGGCCGCAAGGTCGCGTTCGTGGGCCGGTCCATGGTGCGCAACATGGGGGTGGCCCGCGATCTCGGCTACCTGCGGATCCCCAGCGTCCGCGGCGGGCTGATGGTGGACATGAAGGAGGCCGAGGAGCTCCCGCCGGACAAGATCGTGCTGATCTCCACCGGGTCGCAGGGCGAGCCGATGTCGGCGCTGTCCCGGATGGCCGGCCGAGACCACCCCATCCGGATCGCCGAGGGGGACACGGTGATCCTCGCCTCGTCGCTGATCCCGGGCAACGAGAGTGCCGTGTTCCGGGTGATCAACGAGCTGACCCGGTGGGGTGCGCGGGTGTTCCATCGGGAGAACTCGCTGGTGCACGTGTCCGGGCACGCCCCGGCGGGCGAGCTGCTCTACGTGCTGAACCTGGTCAAGCCGCGCAACTTCATGCCGGTCCACGGCGAGTGGCGGCACCTGCGGGCGCATGCCCGGCTGGCCGCGCTGACCGGCGTGCCGGACCGCGGCATCGTGGTCGCCGAGGACGGGGTCGTGGTCGACCTGGTCGGCGGGCAGGCCTCGATCACCGGCGTGGTCCCCTGCGGCTACGTCTATGTGGACGGGCTGTCGGTCGGCGAGGTGACCGAGACCTCGCTGAAGGACCGGCGCATCCTCGGTGAGGAGGGCTTCATCTCCATCGTCATCGTGGTCGACTCCACCAGCGGCAAGCTGGCCGCGCCACCGGCGATCCATGCCCGCGGCTCGGGCATCGACGACGCGGCGTTTGCCGACGTGATGCCCCGCATCGACGACGCGCTCGGGAAGGCGGCAGCGGACGGCATCAACGACGCGCACTCGCTCGGGCAGGTGGTACGGCGCTCGGTCGGCCGGTGGGTGAACGAGAACTACCGCCGCCGCCCCATGATCATCCCGGTGGTGATCCAGGTCTGACCGCGGCTCGCCGTTACCGCTGGCGCGCCGCCGCGGCCGCCTGGTCGCGCAGCAGGCGGCGCAGCATCGGCTTGTAGTAGCCGAACGCGGGCGGCGTGGCCGCCGGATCCTTGGCCGCGTCGTCCCAGCGCCGCAGCCGCAGGGCGTCGTGGGCCTGCGGATGGGCCTCGAACTGCGCCCGCTCGGCCGCGCCCATCGGGCCACCCTGCACTCCGAGGGTGTAGACCGAGGCGGGGGAGAGGGTGTCCAGGTAGCCAGGCTCGACCGCGCACAGGTAGCGCTTGGCCGCCACGTGCAGCCGCACCGGCTCGGTGACCTCCGCGCCGAACCACTGGGCGAGCCAGTCGGCACCGGCGTCGCTGTGCCGGTTGTCGGTGCCGCGCATCAGGTCGTGGCCGCTGACCGCGGCGGTGAAATGGCCGACATCGTGCAGCAGGGCGGCGGCGACCAGCGGCGGGCGGGCGCCGGACGCCTTGGCCAGCGCGGCCGCCTGCAGCATGTGCGAGGCCTGGGTCACCGGCTCGCCCAGGTACTCGCGCGCACCCTCGCTCGCGAACAGGTCAGCGATCACAGCGATGGGGTCGGGCCCGGCGATCCGGCCCCCCATGCCCGGGTTCCCGGTGCGCAGAGAAGTCACAGACCCGCTCCGTCCATCGAGTACGGACGGCCGCGGCGCGCCGCGCCGCGCCGGTGCCGTCTATGTTCCGCCCGGGCCGTGCCCACACACCCGGGATGGAGCTTCCTTCCAGGGTGAATGCCCAGGCTGGAGGATGCCAACCAGGTTGCCGGAGTCTTCCAGGCACCGCCATGTGCCTGCCCCCCGCCGTTCACCACGGCGACCGGTGACCCGGCGGCACGGGGGTTCGCCCGGCGACACGCCCCGCTCGGTCCTTCGGCCGCCGGACCATTCTGGCTAACGTGGCCATCATGGCTACCCGTGTCCCCAAGGGCGGTGCCCGGCCCCAGGGCGGTACGGGCGCGCGTCCCCGCCCGGCACCGCCGTCCGGCCGGACGCGGGCCAGCAACAGCATGCCGGCCGCCCGCGCGCCGGCGCGCAAGCGCACCACCAGTTCGCGCCGCGGCCGGGGCAGTGGCTGGGGCCGCAGCGGGCCGGGCGCGGGCCGGGGCCGGGGGAAGAGCCGCGGCCAGGCCCGGCCCCAGCCGTCCACCGACCCGATCATCATCCTGTTCGGCTGGATAGCCGGGGCGGTGACGGCGGTCTGGATGCTGGCCGCCCATGCGGCCGGGTTCGCCGCCCGGGCGTTCGGCCGGAGCGCCCGCGACCTCGACCCGCTGCACCGGCGGGACGGCGCCGGCCTGGCCCTCCTGGCGGCGGCGATCGTCGTGGCCGCCACCACCTGGCTGAGCATCCCGAACATCGCCGGCCGGGTGATGACCGCGATCGTCAGCGGTGCGTTCGGTTCGCTGGCGTGGCTGGTGCCGATCCTGCTCGGGCTGCTGGCCTGGCGGTTCCTGCGCCACCCCGACCGCAATGCGGAGACGGGCCGGATCACCATCGGCGGTTCGGCGCTGATCGTCGGCGGGCTGGGGCTGGTGCATATCGCGCACGGCACCCCGGGCCCGGCCGACGGGGCCGGGGCCATGCGCGCGGCCGGCGGGCTGATCGGCTATGCCGCGTCGGCCCCGCTGGTAGCGGCGGTGACCCCCTGGGTCGCGGCGCCGCTGCTGGCCCTGCTGTGCGGGTTCGGGCTGCTGGTGATCACCGGGACGCCGCTGCACAAGGTGCCTGAGCGGCTGGCCGAACTGCGCGGCCTGACCGGGCGCGGGGCAGCCGGGGACGGCTCCGGCGCGGCGGGGACCAGCACGCCGGGCGCGAGTGCCCGCCCCTGGCGGCGGCGGGCCGCCGCGATCGAGGCGGGCGACCACAGCCGGCCCTACGACACGCCCCTGCTGAAGGGCGAGAACGCGCCGGGCGCGGCGCTGCCCGCGGCCAGCGGGCCGGCGGGCGTGGCCGGGACCGGCCGGGCCGGGGCGGCCGACCGGGACCTGACCGGGGGCGCGGATGGCCAGGGCAGCGCCGGTGCGGCCGCGCCGGACGAGGAGAGCCTGCTGGAGGTGCTCGGATTCGGCCCGGCTGCCGCCCGGCCCGCGGCCGCGGCCGGCCCGCTGGCGACCCGGGGCGAGCAGCTCACCCTGGCCGGGTCCAGCGATGGTGGCTACACCCTGCCGCCGCTCGCGCTGCTGCGCCCGGGCACCGCGCCCAAGGCGCGGACCCCGGCCAACGACACCGTGGTGGCCGCGCTCACCGGGGTGCTTGAGCAGTTCGAGGTGGACGCGCGGGTCACCGGGTTCAGCCGGGGGCCCACGGTGACCAGGTACGGCATCGAGCTGGGGCCGGCGGTCAAGGTGGAGCGGGTCACCCAGCTGTCCAAGAACATCGCCTATGCGGTGAAGAGTGCCGACGTCCGGATCCTGTCCCCGATTCCGGGCAAGTCCGCGATCGGGGTGGAGATCCCCAACAGCGACCGGGAGATCGTCAGCCTGGGTGACGTGCTGCGGGCCCCGGTCGCGGCGGCCGACCACCACCCGATGGTGGTCGGGCTGGGCAAGGACGTCGAGGGCAACACGGTCATCGCGAACCTGGCCAAGATGCCGCACTTGCTCATCGCCGGTGCGACCGGGGCCGGCAAGTCCACCTGTGTCAACGGGCTGATCACCTCCATCTTGCTCCGCGCCACCCCGGACGACGTGCGGATGATCCTGATCGACCCGAAGCGGGTGGAACTGTCCATCTACGCCGGCACCCCGCACCTGTACGCGCCGATCATCACCAGCCCCAAGCGGGCGGCCGAGGCGCTGGAGTGGGTGGTGGGGGAGATGGACCGCCGCTACGAGGACCTGGCCACGTTCGGGTTCCGGCACCTGGACGACTTCAACAAGGCGGTCAGGTCGGGCAAGGTCACCGCCCCGCCGGGCAGCGAGCGGGTGCTGGAGCCCTACCCCTACCTGCTGGTGATCGTGGACGAGCTGTCCGACCTGATGATGATCGCGCCCCGGGACGTGGAGGAGGCCATCGTCCGGATCACCCAGCTGGCCCGCGCGGCCGGCATCCACCTGGTGGTGGCCACCCAGCGCCCGAGCGTGGATGTGGTCACCGGGCTGATCAAGGCGAACGTGCCGTCGCGGCTGGCCTTCGCGACCGCCTCGCTGGCCGACAGCCGGGTCATCCTGGATCAGCCCGGCGCCGAGAAGCTGGTCGGCCAGGGCGACGCGCTGTTCCTGCCGATGGGGGCGAGCAAGCCGCTGCGGCTGCAGAACGCCTTCGTCTCCGAGCGGGAGATCCGCAGCGTCGTCGGTGAGTGGAAGAAACAGGCGCAGCCGGTCTACCAGGACGTGACCGCACGGGAAGGGCAGCGGCGGGAGATCGATGCGGACATCGGCGACGACCTCGAACTGCTGATCCAGGCGGCCGAACTGATCGTCAGCACCCAGTTCGGCTCCACCTCGATGCTGCAGCGCCGGCTCCGGGTCGGCTTCGCCAAGGCCGGTCGGCTGATGGACCTGCTTGAGAGCCGCGGCGTGGTCGGCCCGAGCGAGGGATCAAAGGCGAGGGATGTCCTTGTTCGCCCCGATGACCTGCCCGGACTCCTGATGTCGCTGCGCGGCGGACAGGACGGCTGATCGGGGCGAGCTTGGTTCTGACGGCGAATCGGGGGCATGTCTACACTTGGTTACCGGTCCCGCCGTCGGGGCCGGTTCGGCTTTGGCTACTGGGCCGCTGCCCCGGGCGGCAGGCAGGGCCACAAATCAAGTGGAGGCGCGGTGTGAGCATCGGTGACGCTCTGGCCCAGGCTCGCAGCCAGGCCGGTCTCACCATCACACAGGTCAGTCAGCGGACCTGTATCCGGGAGACGATCATCCGGGGAATCGAGCGCGGTGATTTCTCCGCCTGCGGCGGTGACTTCTATGCCCGGGGCCACATCCGCAGCATCGCGCGGGTGGTCGGGACGGACCCTGAGGAGCTCGTCCACGAGTACGACGCCACGCACGGCGCGCCGCAGGCGATCCGGGCCGTGGATGTCTTCCAACCGGCCACCCCGATCAAGCTGAAGGAGCGGCGCTCGCCCAACTGGAGCCTGGCGATGATCCTGGTCCTCGCCCTGGTGCTGAGCTATGGCATCTACCGCGCGGTGAGCGCGGTGGCGGCCCCGTCCCATCCGGTGGCCGCCAGCGGCCACCACCCGGCGGCGCACCACCACCCGGCCGCGGCCGCTCACGCCGGGCCGGCGCGCTCCGCCCCGGCCCACGCCAGCCACACGGTGGTGATCCAGCTGACCGCCATCGAGGACTGCTGGGTCGAGTTCACCAAGCCCAGCGGCCAGTACCTGTCCCAGGACTACGTGGTCGGCGGCAGCCGCAAGACCTGGACCTTCCGGCACGCCGTGACCATGCAGATCGGCAATCCAGGCGGGATCTTGCTCACCGTGAACGGCAGGAAACTGGGCCGGCCCGGCTCGCCCGGCCAGCCGGTGACGCTCAGCTTCGGCCCGGACCGGAAGCTGCCCAGCACCGTGACCGGCTGACACCCGGCCCTACCAGGCGGGTGGCAGGCCCTGGCACGGCCGGGCTTACCGTAGTCTGCCGGTGTGCCGTCGAGTCAGGGGAAAACGCAGGCCGGGACGCGGAACGTGAGCCTGGTGACACTCGGCTGCGCGCGTAACGAGGTGGATTCCGAGGAGCTCGCCGGGCGGCTCAGCGCGGCCGGCTGGACGCTCACCGACGACCGGGACGCGAGCGTCGTCCTGGTCAACACCTGCGCGTTCATCGAGGCCGCGAAGCAGGAGTCGATCGCCGAGCTGCTCGATGCCTCGTCCGGCACCGCCCGGGTGGTGGCCGTGGGCTGCCTGGCCGAGCGGTACGGGAACGAGCTCGCGGAGGCACTGCCCGAGGCGCAGGTCCTGAGTTTTGACGATTACGGCGACATCGCCGCCCGGCTGGACGCCGTGCTCGCCGGTGAGCGGCGGCCCGCCCACCAGCCGCGCGACCGGCGGCGGCTGCTGCCGCTGGCCCCGGCGCAGCGCGCCGGCGCGGCTCACCCGCATGTACCCGGTCACGCCATGCCCGGCCCGGGCCCAGCTGGCCTGGACGGCGGCATCGCCGATCTGCCGCCGGGGATGGCCCCGGCGTCTGGGCCGCGGACCATCCGGCGGCGACTGGACGGCGGCCCGGTCGCCCCGCTCAAGATCGCTTCCGGCTGCGACCGCCGGTGCAGTTTCTGCGCCATCCCGTCGTACCGTGGCGCCTTCCTGTCCCGCCCGCCCGCCGACGTGATTGCCGAGGCGGAATGGCTGGCCGCCCAGAGGGTCTCCGAGCTGCTGCTGGTCAGCGAGAACTCGACCTCCTACGGCAAGGATCTGGGGAACCTGCGGGCGCTGGACGAGCTGCTGCCCGCGCTGGCGGCGGTGCCGGGCATCGCCCGGGTCCGGGTGAGCTATCTCCAGCCCGCCGAGATGCGGCCCGGCCTGGTGGCCGTGATGACCGCCACCCCCGGCGTCGCCCCCTACTTCGACCTGTCGTTCCAGCACGCCAGCGGCAGCGTGCTGCGGGCCATGCGCCGCTTCGGCGACGGTGACCGGTTCTGCGCCCTGCTCGACCAGATCCGGCAGGCGTGCCCGGACGCAGGCGTCCGGTCCAACTTCATCGTGGGCTTTCCCGGCGAGACCCCGGACGACCTGGCTGAGCTTGAGCGGTTCCTGTCACGGGCCCGGCTGGACGCGATCGGCGTGTTCGGCTACTCCGACGAGGACGGCACCGCCGCCGCCGGGCTGCCCGGGCAGCTCGACCCGGGGGAGATCGCCCGCCGGGCGGACGACCTGTCGGATCTGGCCGAAGAGCTGATGGCCCAGCGGGCCGCCGACCGGGTCGGCAGCACCGTGGACGTGCTCATCGAGGCCGCCCTGGGCGGGCAGCTCTACCAGGGCCGTGCCGCCCACCAGGCCCCCGAGGCGGACGGGGTCACCAGCGTCCGCTCGCCGGTGCCGCTGGCCGTGGGCAGCATGGCCGCTGCCGCCGTGACCGGGTCCGAGGGTGTGGACCTGGTGGCGGAGGCCCTTCCCGCCGCGCCGCGGCCAGGCCAGCCGCGCTGACCGGGCGGGCCGCGCGGGTGCTGCCGGGAAGTGAGCCGCCGTCCCCGGGTGCGCCGCGGCCCGCGCTGGCCCCGCCGGGGCTGGTCAACGCGGCCAACGCGCTCACCGTGCTGCGGCTGGCGCTGGTCCCGGTCTTCGTGGCCTGCCTGCTGGCGGGCGGGGACGGCTGGCGGGTGGGCGCGTTCGCCATTTTCGCTGTGGCCTCGGCGACCGACCTGCTGGATGGCCGGATCGCCCGCAGCCGTGGCCTGATCACCGACTTCGGGAAGATCGCGGACCCGATCGCCGACAAGGCGCTCACCGGCGCGGCGCTGGTGACCCTCTCGGCGCTGGGCGAGCTGCCCTGGTGGGTAACCGTGGTGATCCTGGTGCGGGAGGTCTCGGTGACGGTTCTCCGGTTCTGGGTGATCAGGCGCGGGGTGATCGCGGCCAGCCGGGGCGGCAAGCTGAAGACCCTGCTCCAGGTGCTGGCCATCGCCCTGTACGTGCTGCCCGGGCCGCTGGCGGTGGCCCGGGAGGTGACGATGGCGGCCGCGGTGGTGGTCACCGTGGTCACCGGGGCGGACTACGGGGTACGTGCGGTGCGGCTGCACCGGCGGCCGCCGGGCGGCCCGGCCCGGGCAGGGCCATGACCGGGCCAGCGGGGGCGTACGGGCCTGTGGGGGTGTCCGGGGCAGCGGCCGGGACCGGGCCGGCGGTGGTGTCCGGGGCGGCGGCCTGGACCGGCCCTGGCGCGGGCGATCCTTCCCTGGCCGAGGAGATCGTGGCGCTGCTGACCCGGCAGCGGCGGACGATCGCGGTGGCCGAATCCCTGACCGGCGGCCTGCTCGGCGCCACGATCACCGCCGTGCCCGGCGCGTCGGTGGTGTTCCGGGGTGGGGTCGTCGCCTATGCGACCGACCTGAAGGCCGCCCTGCTCGGGGTGCCAGCCGAGCTGCTGGCCGCCCGCGGCGCGGTGGATCCTGACGTGGCCCGGGCCATGGCGGCGGGCGTCCAGCAGCGGCTGGGGGCCGAGATCGGGGTGGCGACCACCGGGGTAGCCGGGCCCGATCCGGCGGAGGGCAAGCCGCCGGGCACGGTTCACATCGCGGTCCGGGCCGGGGGCAGTACGGTGATCAAGTCCCTGGCGCTGTCAGGGAGCCGCGAGAACATCCGGCGGCAGACGGTGGCGCGGTGCCTGCGGCTGATGTGGAGCGTGATTTGGGAAGAAGGTCCCTGATTACAGCGTTACGTCAACAGCGAACACGGCAGGCTGCGCTCTCCCGTACTGTCGGTGGAGCCAGGTACCGTGGAGCTATCAGACGGGCTCGCGAAGGGAGCGCGACCATGGTCCTGCTTCGTCACTTGCTTGGTGACGCGCTGCGGCGGCTGCGCCTGCGGCAGGGTCGCACCCTCCGTGATGTTTCCGCTGCCGCCCGGGTGTCGCTGGGCTACCTGTCCGAGGTCGAGCGCGGCCAGAAAGAAGCGTCCTCGGAGCTGCTGGCCGCCATCTGCTCCGCGCTGAGGACGCCGCTGTCCCAGGTGTTCCGGGAAGTGTCGGACAACTTTGCGCTCGCCGAACTGCAGAACGAGCCCGTGCTTGCCGGAGCCAGGGAGCCAGCACTGCAGGCGTCGGCCGCGGCCGGCCGGGACGCCCCGGCCACGCCGCCGGTCTTCACCGGCGCTGGTGGCGATGTGCTGACCGTGCCGCTGCCGCCCGGCCAGGCACCTGCCTTCGACGACGAGGTGACCCGCCAGATCAGCGACGAGGTGACCCGCCAGATCAGCGACCTGACCGACATGGTCCCGGCCTGACCGTTCCGCCCGGCCGTCACGGTCCGGCCTGGCCTGGCATGCCCGCTCAGGACGGGCCGCTGGCCCACGCCCGTGGGTCGTCGGCCAGCTCCCTGACCCGCGGCGGGAGTTCGCGGGCCACCAGGTGGGCCAGCGTGACCTCCTC
>DATDGI010000081.1:0-6307 GCA_036522155.1 Streptosporangiaceae bacterium | reverse complement strand
TCACTCACCAGCAATTGGCCCGTGTGAGTGTTCGAAAAATCAGAACTACCTGGGTCGGGGTGGCCGGATTTGAACCGGCGGCCTCTTCGTCCCGAACGAAGTTTTGGCGTTCAAATTGATTCTGCTCAGCCGGGCTCATTATTGCTAAGCTGCTGGTCACAGGCCATAAACTGATGTCGAATGGTGACAGCGGATGCCGGGGTCTGGTACATCAGCCGCCAACAGATGGCCAACAAATGATCTTGATGGATGGCGACATGGGATACGCGCAGAAGCGGGCCGGACGAGACGGCAAGCCCCGCTACACCGCCGTGTATCACGACTTACGCGGGGAGCGGAGATCGGCAGGCACCTTCTCCAGTAAGAAGGACGCCAACACCGCATGGCAGAGGGCTGAGGCGAAGGTCGCTGAGGGCCGCCTGAACGACCTGCGCCGTGGCAGGCAGACCTTTCACCGGTATGTCACCGAGGAGTGGCTCCCCCATCACGTGATGGAGCCCACCACCCGGGAGGCACACACCTACCAGATCAACAAGCACATCCTTCCGTGGTTCGGCCCGATGCGGATGAACGAGATCATGCCGAGCCATGTCCGCGAGTGGGTGACCGACCTGCAGGCCAGGGGAGTCACCCCGGTGACCGTTAAGAGGCTCAGATTCGTCCTGAGCGCGATCTTCACGACTGCCTTGGGCGACGTCATCTTCCTGCACCCTTGCAAAGGTGTGAAGACTCCCACCGTCGCGCGTAAGCCCCTGAAGATCATTACGCCCGAGCAGTTCGACGAGATCTACGAGGCACTTCCTGACCCCGTCTCGCGGCTGCTCATCGAGACCGACATCGAAAGCGGCTGTCGTTGGGGCGAGCTGACCGAACTGCGGGCGAAGGACCTCGATCCCGCGACCCGCATGCTCACGGTCAGCCGGGCGGTGGTGCAGGTCAACCCGAAGTTCCACCCCGACGGCGTGCGATTTCTTGTCAAGCCATACCCCAAGGACAAGGAGTACCGGCGCTTCAAGCTCAGCCAGCAGCTCGTCGGCAAGCTCGTCGCCCACATCGAGACCTACCAGCTGGGAGATGATTACCTGCTGTTCACCATGCCACAGCGGGACACCCCGTCATCTCCGCTGCGCGGGCTCCCCGACCCGGCCACGCTCGGGTTGACCGAGCCAGACACCGTCGGCCACCGTTACCGGCATGGCAGCCTGAGCGGCTATGCGGCGGGCAGGTGCCGGTGCGAGCATTGCAGGGCGGCGTACGCGATCTACCGGGCCGAGCGTCGCGCGGCAGATAAGGACCGATCGCTGCGGAAGCGGACGGTGGACACCGATGGCCATATTCCGCGCGACTGGTTCCGCCAGAACGTCTGGGGACCAGCCCTCGCGACGGCTGGCATAACGTTCCATGTCAGGGGTCATGACCTGCGTCACGCGCATGCGTCATGGCTGCTGGCTGGGGGTGCCGATCTGCAGGTGGTCAAAGAACGGCTCGGGCACAGCAGCATCTCCACCACGGAGAAGTATCTGCATACTCTTCCCGACGCTGATGACACGGCGCTCGATGCATTCGCGAAGATCCGTAACAGGAGCAAGGAGCGGTCAGCGTGAACCTCGAAGGGCCCGGTGGGTCATCGGCCGGGCCCGGCGCGTTTAGGCGGCAGCGGCGCGCGGCTGGGAGACGGATGCGGACGCCCCGGGCTCTGGTGAGCGGGCAAGTGGAGCCTGGGCCCCGGTGATGCTGGGAAATCGGTTCGGGCGGTGTTGGCTGGTCTCGCTGTTTTCCCTCGTCGCGGCGCCTCACCCCTGGCTGGGCGAGGCGCCTGGGAGCGGGCCTGGGTAAGGGCGCTGTGCATGTGCTCCGCCGCCGAGCGGGCGGCGGCCGCCTG
This sequence comes from Streptosporangiaceae bacterium, assembly GCA_036522155.1. Classification (GTDB taxonomy): domain Bacteria; phylum Actinomycetota; class Actinomycetes; order Streptosporangiales; family Streptosporangiaceae; genus UBA9676. The sequence goes on along the minus strand of DATDGI010000081.1, from coordinate 4,425 downwards.
GGCGGCGTGCTGCTGGGCTTGACGGAGTTCAGCAACGGCGCCTGCCAGCGCGGTGAGGTTTGCTATCAGCGCTGCGGTGAGCAAGGTGGTGTCGTCGGCGACGTCACCGGTCATGGCCAGCAGCCGTGCCGTGGCGCGCAGGCGGTTCCCGTCATGGCTGCGGCGGGGGATCCGGCCGTGACCGGCGCGGGCGGCGCGATCATAGGCATCGGCCGCGCACCGCAGGGCCGGGCTGCGCAAAGCACGCGCCGCGACATGCAGCGTGTCAGCCGCCGCCCACGCGGCATCGGCCGCTGCGGCCGGGTCACTGTAGGCGCAACGGCGGATGTGCTCCGCGGCCCGCGCGGCCTGGCGGGACGCATGCTGGTAGATCGTGTCCCGTTCCGGGGCAGTGAACCAGAACGCCGCACCGCGCCCCGGGGCAGGGCTGGGTGCCCGGGCCCAATGGTGGCGCAGCTGCGGCAAGGTGAGCCCGGCGGCCAGCCGCCCACCGCCATACCACCGCGGTTCCCCATCAGCGCCGGTGTGGCCGGCGAGCGTGACAGCGTACCCGGTGACCTGGCCCGGCTCGGTCCCGCTGAACCGCACCCGCACCGATACCCCGGACTCCCGCAACCGGGCGAAGAACCCAGCCTCATCCCGCGCCTGCTGCGCCGCCAGCGTGACCTTGTTCCGGAGCACGGCGCGCACGGCGGAAGCTGGCAGCTCCGCTGCCGAGAGCGGGTCGTGTCCGGCGGGCTGCTGCCAGCGGGCCCGCAGCTTGGGCAAGGTCAGGTCGGCGGCGAGCTTGCCGCCGCCATACCAGATCACACCGCCATCCCTGGCCGTATGGCGCACCAGCCCGACCGCGTACCCGGTCACCCGGCCCAGGCTGGCCGTGCTGTGCCGCAGCCGGACCAGCACCCCAGCCTGCCGCAGGCGGGTGAAGAACTCCTGCTCCGTGCCCGCCCCGGCCGCCGCGGTGCACACCTCCCGGCGCAGCGCGGCCCGGGGCGTCTCGTCCCATCCGCGGCGGGCTGCCTGCTCCGTTTCGGCGCGGGTCGCGCGCCGGGCGGCGGTGCGATCCGCCGGGGCGGTGGGGCGCAACCCGAACCGGCGCTCGGCGTCCCGGCAGGCTTCCCGCACCCGGTAGAAATCGTTCCAGGTGCTGGGCTTGCCCCCGTCTTGGCGGGCCAGGGTGGCCACGATGTGAATGTGATCGCCCGCGTGCCGGACCGCGACCCACCGCACCCCCAGGTCATCACCCTGCGTCGCCAGCCCCGTGCGGTGCATGATCCCGGCCGCCACCTGCGCCCACTCACCATCCGACAGCACCCGGTCCTCTGGCGCCGCTCGCACCGAGCAGTGCCACACCGGCTTGTCCATGCCCTGGCAGGCGAGCGCCGTTATCGGCTGGGCCAGCAGCCCCGCCAGGCGGCGCAGATCCGGTGATCCGCCGGGACGGCGTTCCGGTTCCAGCTCCGCCGGATCAGAGAATCCTGCTACCAGGTGCGGATCGGTGTGCTCATTCGCCCGGCCCGGCCCGTACAAGTATCGAAGCAAACCGTTGGCATTGGTGCCGCGGAGCACTTTCCCGATCACCGCGAGCACCCTGGCCCGTTAACGGAGTTGCCAGAGGCATGTCCCACGGGATTAATGGTGCATCTCTGGACCGCGTTCGGTCCAGAGATATCCCGGGTTTACGTATATCTTGCCCGTTCTGTTGCGGGTTTCATCGCATGAAGAACTCGCATCATACGGCATGCGCTAGAGAAACTATCCCAGATAGTGCCGTACAAGCACGAAAAGTAGTGCCAGCTGTCATTCTTGGCTGACCGCGCCGATTGTCGTTAGGCCCGCCGAGGTGGTGGTGTACGGATATTGAGAATCTTGATCTCTGCCGCGGCGTGTTGCTGCAGAGGAGGCGGCCGCTGTGCTGAGCGTTCGGCAGAACTACCGAGCACTTGGGAGGAGCCGCAGGGTTCGCCATGATCATCAGATGGTGCAGAGGTGTGAAGGCGAACGGATCATGATTCAAGGGTGGCAGGACAACGGATCAAGATCAGGATGGGTGAAGATCAGTAAGATGGGATGTGAGGATCAGGAGAGTCAGAACACGGCGATAGAGAGCCGAGGGCCTGGGAAATGGCGCTTGGTCCGCGGGCCACATGAGAGTGAGCGTATGACGTGCGTCCCGCAAACCGGTCTTTCAGCAATTTGCAGTGCAATCTGCGCCACGAGGATGCGCATCCCATCACCGGCTCCGTCTCAGCCTGCGGCGACCCGGCCAGGATAGTGAGCGATCAACACCCGGCCTGATCACCCAGCTCCACCCACCGTGATCCGATTCTGCGTGGGGGTCTGGAATGTGATGCGCGCTTGGCGCTGGTGGCCGTTGCCGGGCCGACTGCTGTCGTCGTGGGCTGGCGGCCCGGGGCGTGCGAGCATGGCTGCCCCTAGTACCGCACCGGCGAAGCCGAAGCCGCGCAGGATGCCGGGAATGCCGCCTGGCATGTGCTCGGCGTAGATGGTGATCCCCGCGAGGATCGGCAGCGTGTTGGTGAGCAGGGTGGAAACGCCCGCTGTGGCAAGGGTGGTTCCGCGCTGGAATGAGAGCTGGAGGCAGGTAAAGGCCAGGCCGTGGCAGGCGGGCAGCAGGAGGGCGAACAGGATGAGCGGGGCTGTGCCGCCGATCGCGGCTTTGGTGGCGACGTCCCCAGCGGCATAGAGCAGGCCCGCAGCGACCGCCAGCCCGGAGCCCGGTGCCAGGACGGCCGCGGCGGGCCCGGCCGCGGCGGCTGCCAGGAGGACGGAGGCAAGGACCCAGGCCAGGGGTGGTCCCCAGCTCGTGGGAGTGGTGTGGGCGCCTCCTGCGGGCAGGGAGAGGCCGAGCATGAGCAGCCCGCCGGCCGCGGCGGCTGCTGCTGCCCATTCCCGTTTTGACAGCCGTGCCCCGCTGGCCCAGGTGAGCAAGGCGAGTAGCCCGACGCCGCCGGCTGAGGCGGCCTGGACGAGGGACAGTGGCGCCAGGCCCAGAGCGATGATGTACAGTGCCCATCCGGCGATGCCGCTGGTGAACCCGGCGGCCCATATCCGGTTGGTGAACAGCGCGCGCAGGGATGCGGCGGGGTGGAGCAGGCTCAGCGCGGGCAGGGCGCCGGTGGCGGCGTGCTGGAGGTAGAAGCCGTAGTTGAGGGTGGCGGTGGATATCAGGGCGAGCAGGAGCCCGGCGGTCAGTTTCATCGCTGGCCCTGCCCGGCAGGGCGGCGCATGTCCTGCCCGGCCGGCCGCGTTGCCGGGGGCGGGGCGGGTGGAGCTGGCTGCTGCGGGCTGACGACGGTCGGCAACGGGCCCGTCCTGTGCTCACCTTGGGCTGGTGACCAGTCTCGGCCGCGGATGAGCCAGGCGTGGGGCAGGTAGCCTTCGGCGGCCATCGCGGTGATCGCTACTCGCGGCAGATCGGCCCAGCGCTCGACGATGACATACCGGGGGTGCCAGCCGGGCTGGAATTGCCGGTTGAACCGGAGCAGGTTGTCCAGCTGCAGGTCCAGCGCCCGTTTCAGCTGGAGCAGCATGCGGCGCTGGAACCGTTGTGCGCGTGGTAGCGCCTTGTCCGTGCCGAGCAGGCCCGCGAACGGGGAGAAGTTCAGCGAGATCTGCGCGAAGCCGTGATGGCGGGCCCACGACACCGCATTCACGATCAGCCATGCGTCGAGCCCGTTCGGTGTTCCGGTCCGGCGGGGCATGGTTGACATCGACAGTGACCGGCCTGTGCAGACGGCCAGGTGCAGGAATCCAGCGCCTTTCTGCTGGGTGTCGCGGCCGATCACGAAGATGGCATTGTCACGGCCGAGGCGGAACAGGCTGTCGAGTTCCATGCTGAAGCCTTTCCGGGCGCCGCCGTTGAGCCACGCTTTCTCGGTCGCGAGGAGCTCGTTCCGCAGCTCCGGCGTGATGTCGCCGGCCAGGACGACCTCCGCGTGGTATCCGCGCCGCTCCATCCGGTGGGTGGCCTGGCGGGCGGCCCGCATCGGCCGGCCATCCAGGCAGAACCGGCCGGTGTCGATGACTGCCTCGTCACCGTGGTAGAGCGGGCGCAGTCCCCGGTCCCGGTAGGCCTGAAGGTAACGGCCGGATGCCGCCAGCACGGCCACGTGCCAGCCCCTGGCCCGGGCTCGGGCGAGGAACGCGTCCAGGGCCGGCCCAGCGGCCTCTGGCGGCCCGATGGGATCACCGCTGACGAGCGCGACGCCGCGGACGACCCGGTAGGCGATCAGCGCCCGGCCGGTGAAGAACCAGTCCTTGTCGGCCCGCAGTGCGAACGGTGCCAGCGTGTCATCGCCCCATCGGCCGACGATCTGCGCGGCCCGGCGGCGGCGCTCATCGTCGGGGAAGAGCCGCTGCCGCCACGGACGGACCCATACCCCGACCGCCCAGATGAGCCCG
>DATDGI010000080.1:0-33128 GCA_036522155.1 Streptosporangiaceae bacterium | reverse complement strand
CCCGCCAGCCGGCGGGGTCTACGCTGTGGCCAGCGGCCACCGCATCATCATCGGGCGCCGGCACAACCCCGCATGATCACGCGGTGGCCGTGCTATCGACCGGGTTACGTCAAAGATCACGAAGTGACGCTGCCGTACTAGCATCTTCGTCCATGTCTCACTTCAGGGCCGCACCCTGTACCTCGAGTACTCTGTGTATGCGCTTATGCCGACACGGAAGGAATACCGGGTCGTAGATGAGGTAGGAGGGACCGGGCCCGCTGCTGTTGCGCGCGCCGCATGCAGGAGCATCTTCAACTTCCCGAACGCGGTCATAGCCCCGAGGCGGCTCCTCCGGGCTTCTGGGGAGCTGCTGGCCGCGTTGCACGCGCAGAAGGATGGCACCCTGACGGCAAGCGGCTACGACATTGGATCACAGGTCAGCGCTCGTGAGATAGCGTGTGGGAACGCAGATGAGAGCTATTTCCAATTTCGCGACATCGTGCAGCACTCCAAAGTTGTCGAGCGTCGGCTGGTGGCAACCGTAGGTGAGTTCCTCAAGGACCGCGGTGTTGATAGATCTGAATTCTGGCAGCGGGCAGCGACAATCCTTAACCAAGGAATAATCAACGCTGGTGCCGGCACGGTCAACTTTAACGCAGGCGTATCCTTCAACCAGGGAGCAGCTTCGTCTCCCCCAGGTGGATCCAACAGTGGCTAACCAGATGGAGTGCAGAAAGTGAGTAGCCAGCCGGATAGGCCGAACATCAATCAAGGCATAGCCAACTTGGGACCGGGAACTGTCAACTTTAACGCTCCAGTTGAATTCAAGCAAGCCAGGGTACCTGATGCGGAAACCGCTGACCAGCGTCGCGATATTGAACCCGGCATGCGATGGGATCTGGGCGTGATCACTGTTCTTACCGAGGAGACGAGAGCGGTAACCGGCGTTCTGGCCCGCCTCGGAACATATCGGGCAAGAGAGCTTGACGATGGAACGCGTTTCGAAGAAGCAGTCATAGAGACTGGCGGCACGACCGCCGACGCGATCGTCACCGAGAACGCCAGCGCCCGCATCGACGGGCTCCGCTCGTCACTGTCGGTGTTCGCTCTGATCGCCCTGATCGCCCTGTTCACCAGCCGCCGGATCCCCGCCCAGCAGCCCTCCGCCAGCGCCGACAGCGAGTCCCCAACTGACGGCTCCGCCCCGTAGACGAGCCCGGCGCTGCTGGGCAGGACGTGCCTGTCTGATGGGGCTGGCGGCTGGAACCTTGACCCCTGCTTGCATTAGGAAGTGGCCACCATCGGGCCCTGAGCGGGCACGGCCGGACCGGCCGGTAAAGGGACGGGCCGGGCCGTCGTCGCTTCCGGGCGGGCCTTTCAGGTCTGGCTCATTCCTGGGAGCCGAGGTAGCTCCAGGCGGGGGGGAAGTTTCCGGTGCCGATGTCGCGGCAGACTTTCTGGGCGGCCATGCTGATGGCCTCGGTGAAGGTGGGGAAGGCGAATTGCATCTCGGCGAGCTGCTCGGCGTTCATGCCCGCGCTCATGGCGGTCGCGACGACCTGGACGGTTTCGGCGGAGTATTCGCCGAGCACATGGGCGCCGAGGATGGCGTGGGTGCGCCGGTCGGCGATGAGTTTGCAGAAACCGTCGGGATGGCCGTCGGCCACCGGCCGCAGCAGGTCGTCGTAGCGGGCTATCCCGACGGCGATCTCGTGATCTTGTCCGGCCTGGGTTTCGGTCATGCCGACCGAGCCGTACTCGGGGTCGGTGAAGCTGCCGCTGGGCACCACGTCGTAGGCGGGCTGGCGGGTGGGGCCGTGGACGGCGTTCCAGGCGGCGATGCGGCCTTCGATCCGGGCGGTCTGGACTAGTTTGGTGCGCCCGTTGACGTCGCCGATGGCATAGATGTGCTCCACGTTGGTGCGCAGGTAGGCATCGACCGGGATCGCCTGTGGGGTGCTGGTCACCCCGGCGGCGGCAAGGTCGAGGTCTTGCAGGTTGGCGGGCCAGCCGACGGCGGCGAACACGGCCCCGGCCCGGGCCTTTTCGGTCTGGCCGCCGCGGGTGAAGTGGATGATGACCTGGTCGTGATCACGTTGCAGATCCTGGACCTTCGCGCCGGTACACAGCTTTATGCCCTTCGCCTCGAACGCCTGGCCCAGTGCCGCCGAGATGCTCGCGTCGACGCTGGGAACCAGCCGCGGGCCGGCTTCGAAGAGCCAGACATCAGTTCCCAGGTCGGCGAAGATGGAGGCTATCTGGCAGCCGGTGTCGGCTCCGCCGATCACCGCGACCTCGCGTGGCAGGGCGGTCAGGGTCAGGATGTCGTGGTAGGTCAGTGCAAGCACGCCACCGGGGACCGGCAGCGGGGCAGCCCGGCAGCCGACCGCGATCATGATGCAGTCCCCATGCCAGCTGCGGCCATCGGCGGCGCGCACTTCGTGCGGGCCGGTGAACCGGACCGGGCCCAGGTGCTCGGCCAGGTCGATCCCGTGGTGACGCAGATGCCCGGCCATGTCTTTCTTGTCATGGGCGTAGCGGGCGACCCGGGCGCTGTTGGCCAGCAAGGCGTGCAGGTTGGGTACCGGCCGGGGGCCTTGCAGGCCGAAACGTTCCCAGGAGGACCAGTCCCGGGCCAGCCGGGCGGCCCGGGCTAGCGTGCGGACCGGCGCCGGCCCACGGTTGAGGCTGGTTCCCCCGACTTGCTGGGCTTCCAGCAGCGTGACCTCGGCGCCCAGCTCCCGCCCCTGCAGCGCGGCGGCGGCGCCGGCCGGCCCGCCGCCGATCACCAGCAGTTTCATCGCGCCGCCTCCGTCCCCATGGGGCAAGGTGAAGGAACTGGTGCCTGCAAGATAACCAATTGGTGCCCGCCGGTGACCACCCGCCCGCCGGCCATTCCCGCAGAGTCCTATCTGTGTTCGTTACGGTGAGGCCATGCGCGCCATAACGGTCATTCCCGGGGAGCAAGGTTCTGTCGGCCTCACGGACATGCCCGAGCCGCCGGATGAGGACGGGCCGGTCCTGGTGCAGACACAGGCGGTCGGCATCTGCGGCACCGACGTGGAGATCATCAACGGCGAGTACGGATCGGCGCCGCCCGGCCAGGACCGCCTCGTCATCGGGCACGAATCGCTGGGCCGGGTGGCCGAGGCCCCCCAGGGGAGCGGATTCGGCCCCGGTGACCTGGTGGTGGGCATCGTGCGGCGGCCCGACCCGGTGCCCTGCCCGGCTTGTGCCGCTGGCCACTGGGACATGTGCACCAACGGCCGGTACACCGAGCGGGGGATCAAGGACCGGCACGGCTACGCATCCGAGCGCTACCGTATTCAGCCGGAGTACCTGGTCGCGGTGGATCCCTCGCTGAGGATCCTCGGTGTCCTGCTCGAACCGGCCACGGTGGTGGCCAAGGCCTGGGACCACATCGAGAAGATCGGCCGCCGGGCGGCCTGGGCACCGCAGAACGTACTTGTCACCGGCGCGGGGCCGATCGGCCTTCTCGCCGCTTTGCTGTCGGTGCAGCGCGGTTATCAGACCTACGTCGTGGACCTTGTGACCGGGGGCCGCAAGCCACAGATGGCCCGCCGTCTCGGCGCTAGCTACGTCCATCGCGCAGACCTCAGCGAAGCTGCCGCCGAAGCGGACATCATCATCGAATGCACCGGCCACGTGCAGATGCTGCTGGAGGCCGGCCCGCAAAACGTCCGCTACCGGATAACCTGCCTGACCGGGGTTTCGGCGGCCGGTGCCGAGGCCACCGTCGACCCCGGGCTGCTCAACCGCAACATGGTGCTGCAGAACTCCGTGCTGTTCGGCTCGGTCAACGCGAACCGGCACCATTATGAACTGGCCGCCGCGGCCCTCGCCCAAGCCGACCGAGGCTGGCTCGCCGACCTGATCACCCGCCAGGTGCCGCTCGACCGGTGGGCCGATGCCTACACCCGCGAGCCAGACGACATCAAGACCGTGCTGAGCTTCCCGGGCCGATCACCGTAACCGTGGGCCTGGCTCAGTGCTTGATAGATGCGATCACCCCGGCCGAGGCCAGGCCGTCCAAGATGAGCTGCACCGCGATCGCGGCGATGAGGAACCCGAACACCTTCTCGGTGACCAGCATGCGGCTTTCGTCGAGCCTGGCGCTCACATGGTTCGCCCAGCGGACACCACCACGTCGATCAGCAAGACGAACGCGAGAATACCGATCGCGACCGCCAGGACGGCGATCGATTCCGCCTCCGCGGAGATCGTCACCAGACCGACGATGCCCACCGGGTTGAGCAGATAGGGCACGGCCAGCGGGAACTGCGCGAGCTGCATCGGGTCCCTTCCTGCAGTGTCATGACCGCCGCTACCGGGCGGGGAGAGCACCATCCACACCGCGAGCACGAGCAAGATAACGCCACCCGCGATCGACAGCGACGCCACCGTGAAGTGCAGCAGGGTGCGCAGCAGTTCGCCGAGCACGATCAACGCCACAGCCACCGTCGTCGCGGTGACCAGCATCTTGCGCAGGACTTGTCGTTTGGCCGCCGGGTCAAGCGAGGCGGTGATTTCCACGAACGGGACGTGAACGCCACACCGGGATCAGAATCTCATCACGCTAGGTGACCGGTTGCCCTGTGACGACGGCGCCATGCGCCGGTGTGGTGCCCTTCTATCAGGGGCAGTGGTTCATCGTGGACGGTAGGCATCGCGCCGGTGGGCGACCGCCAGGACGGTAACGACGCGGGCCCGGTCATCGACGGTGTACTGGGCGCGGTAGTCACCACGGCGGGTGGACAGCAACTCCTCAAAGGGCGCATCTAACGGCTTGCCCAGCCTGTGCGGGTTCCCGGCCACCGGGCCAGTCAGATGCTCATACAGCGCGGCTGCGGCCGGCAGCGGCAAGGCACCGAGCCGCCGCCGCGCCACCGGGGTGAAGGTGATCGCGTACCGGGCCGCGCCTGTTATCGGCCAGCGGCGCGGCGCGCGGCCAGGTCAGCAGCGACGTCCTCGGCGGGGACCACCCGCCCGGCGCGGGCGTCGGCCAGGCCCTCGCGGAGGTCACGAACGAGCCCGGTGTCGGACAACACCTCAATCGTCTCGCGGAGCCGGCCCAGTTCCCCGGAGGGCACAATGTCCGCGACGTGATCGCCGTGGGCGATGACAGGCACCGACTCGCCGCGCTCGGCCCGGCGCACGATCTCGGCCCACGCCGGCTGCTCCTCGGCGCGGACCACGAAGTCTGGCTCGCCCATGAACCCGATGGCAGGCGCGTTAGGCAGATCGAGCGCTTCACGCTCACCGGCCGGCTGCCGGTGCAGGCCGAGGCCAGGTTCCGGCGTCACCAGTTCGCCCACGCGGGGTACGCTGTGCCGCCGGGGCGCCCCGGCCTTCAGGCAGGCATGTTTGTGCCCGATACGTGCCCGGGCAGGACTCCAGCGAGCATGTTTTACCTGGTAAGGCGCGGATACAGCAACCCTCTCCGGAGCCGTGAGCGCAGGTTCGAATCCTGCCGGGGGCACTGCTCAGAGGCATAAATTCGAATACGCGAACGAGCGATGCATGGTTCGGGATGTAGGCCGCTGACCTGCACTTTTGTAATCGCGCAATCAAGATCGCGCCCCATACGCGCCCCAGACAGCCGTGGCCGCCGGCCGCTGACGCAGGTCACATCGCGCGGAAAGCAACGGTGGATCAGGCCGTTGACCTGCCACAGACCTGAACGTACCGCGACGCCCGGACGGCGGCAGATGCGGCCGACTCTGGCGCCTGCGTGGCTGGCGTCTGCCGGCGGGCGGGATCACGGAACCCGGGCACACTGGTGTGGTGCGCATTACTGTTAGGGTCCGGCCCGGATCAGCCCATACTCGCGTCGGCGGCGAGCACGACGGCGCGCTGGTCGTCCGGGTCACCGCCCGTGCGGCAGGTGGTCAGGCCACAGCCGCCGCCCTGGCGGCGCTGGCCGAGGCGTTTGGCGTCCGCCGTCACGCGGTAACGCTGGTGGCGGGCATAGCGAGCAGGACAAAGATAATCGACGTTGCGGACGCTGATCCGGCTGTGCTGGACCGGCTGCTGGTGCTGTGACGCGCCTGGCGAAGGCAGTGCGCGCCAGCCATCGATAGTCCCATCACTGGCGCCCTGAGCCTCGTGATCTGATGGCCAGCCCGCAGCACGCAGCTTGCGGCAGAACCGGGCGATCATCCGGACCGGGTTTCTGCTGTCATTCTCACCCAACCGTCTTCATGAGCCCCAGGCGCGGGGCGGGGCGGGGAGCGGCATGCAGCCGGGCCGGGCGGCATAGTGGCAGCAGGTGCTTACGCGGGAGGCGGCGGATGGCCGGGAACATCGAAATCATCGTGGGCGGGCTGGCGGCCGCCGTGCGCACCCAGGATCCCGGCCACATCAGGGGATTCCTGGCCGACGAACTGGTGTGGGAGGGCGTTGAGCCCGGGCTGCGCTGTGACGGCCCGGAGCAGGCGATGGGCGTCATCGCGAACCGGTTCGCCGCCGCGCCGCTGACGGTGGAGGCCCTGGAGGTGATCGATGCCGGGCAGCATGTCGTCGTGGGCCTGCGCGGGCCGGGGTTCAACGGGGTCCCCGGCGACCTGGAGACGGTGGGCCAGATCTACAACGTGTTCACCCTCAGCGGCGGGAAGGTCGTCCGCTGGCGCGATTACCGCACCCGCGAGCAGGCCCTGACTGCCGCCGGGGCTAGTGACCCGCACTGGCAGTGACCCTGGCACCGAGCCAAGCGTGAGCTGGCGCCCGTCGAATGCTATAGGCGGCTACGAGAGAGCGAGTTCGAGTGGGCCCTTCGGGCCTGGCCTTTGCTCCGCTCGGCAGCGTCGTTCAGGCGGCTCTGGTTTTGGTGACCTTGACCGAGACACCTGGTTCCGGGGCGACCTCGATCCTCATCTTCAGCCCGAGCTTGCGAGACAGTTCCAGCAGCGTCTCAATAGAGGGGTTGTGCTGGGCGGCTTCGAGCCGGCTGACGACCGAGGGCCTCCAGCCGAGTTTGTCGGCCAGGGCACGCTGGGACAGCTTGTGCGCGGCCCGGTAGTCGATGATCGCCACCGCCACCTCCCGCGCCAGGGCCATCCGCTCCCACTCCCGGCGGAACTGCGGATCCCGCTCCAGTTCGGCGGCGACCGCCTGCTCGTGGCTGCTCATCTCGCTGATCCTCATGACCTACTCCTCCACCTCGGCCAGCCGCCGTTCGGCTACTGCCAGCGCCCGCTCAAAGCCACGCCGGTCGGTGGCCGCCTCAGGCGCGACGGCTAACACCACCACCGCTGCCCCGGCCCGCCGGTACAGCGCCCGCCAACGCGACCGTCCCCGTCGCGGCCGCAACTCCCGGACCCCGAGCCGGCGGCCACGGACCAGGCTGGTATGCGGGAACCCCAGCAGCGGGTCCGCACGCAGTTTCTCCACCGCAGTCGCCAGCGCCGCTCTCTCCGCCGCTGGCAGCTCCCGCCACTCGGCCTCGTACCCCGGGTGGTACACCACCGGTAACCCCATGCCACAAATGATAGCAAACTTGAGTACCTTGTGCCCACAAGTTTGCTATCGATCAGGCCGCCGCGGTCCACGAGTCCCCTCGCATCTGCCCCGGCACTTCGCGCGCCCCAGGTGCGCCCCAAGCACACTCCCATGAAGGCATTACTGCAAGTCAAAAGCGTAGTGAGCAATGCACTCCGGAGCCGTGAGCGCAGGTTCGAATCCTGCCGGGGGCACTGCTCAGAGGCATAAATTCGAATACGCGAACGAGCGAGCATGGTTCGGGATGTAGGCCGCTGACCTGCACTTTTGCAATCGCGCAATCAAGATCGCGCCCCATACGCGCCCCAGACAGCCGTGGCCGCCGGCCGCTGACGCAGGTCACAGCGCGCGGAAAGCAACGGTAGATCAGGCCGTTAACCTGCCACAGACCGTGAACGTACCGCGACGCCCGGACGGCGGCAAAATGAGGATGCATGCGCGCGTCTAGCACGGTCGAAAGCGGGGAAAGCGATGCCACCCTCGCCCTTGCGGTAGCACTCGCGCAAGGGGCGTCGCCACTCAGAGTGAAATAAGAGCAAATATGACCATGCCGACGAAGACCGCAGCGAGTGCTAACGCGCAAATGAAATTTGGCGGCATGCACCATGATCCCAAACCTCAGGTCCGAGCGGGCAGGCGCGCCGTTTACGCGACGGGCTCAGTCCAGCCTGTCGCATAAACGGATACCGACCGAAAACGATCTCCACGAAGGCGCCAGCGGGCTTCGGGTGAGGCGCGGTCGCCCCACTCAGCAGCCGAAAAGCCCACGGTGATAGCCATCACCCCCCACCGAGGCTCGACGGCAGTCTTTGTGCAACAGGCTGAGTCATGCACCGTTTGGCCAACAGATAGGCACACCGGGGTCTGCCGTTCTGTGCCTGGTGTGGTCAGCGCGGGTGATCGCTGGCTGGGGGCTGCAGGATGAGGGCACCGTCGGGCTGATGGCTGATCCGGGACCTGAAGCGGTGGCTGATCCGTTCGAGTACTGCCCGCATCCACTCGCTGTCGGCGCTAGCGGCGTGACACAGCCGCATCTTGGTGGCCTGCATGGGCACCATGTGCAGGGTTGCGAGCAAGCCGGTGCCGGCCGCGACCGAGGCGAAGTACAGCAGGCGCAGGTCGCTGCGGAACTCCTGGTGGCCGACGATGCCCTCATAGTCGTTGATGGCATCGCCGCAGCCGTACAGGACGAGCCTGCCCCGGTAGACCTCGACTGGGCGGGGATGGTGCGCGGAGTGGCCGTGGATCAGGTCGGCCCCGCCATCGATGAGCCGGTGGGCGAAGCGGACCTGGTCATTGGTCACGCCATATCCCCAGTTGGAGCCCCAGTGGATGGACACGACGGCGATGTCACCCGGTTGCCTGACTGCCTGCACCCGGGCGATGAGGTCATCGGCGGCAGCGCGGGAAAGGCTAGGCAGGAAATGGACACCTGGCCGGGTGGCGGTCGCGGCCCAGCTGGGCGGGATTCCGCTGGAGGCGGCACCGCACGCGAAGACGACGGCGCGGCCACCTCCTGGCACGGGGACGGCAACGGGCTGCCGGGCCTCCGCCAGGTCCCGTCCGGCTCCGACGGCCGGCACCCCGGCGCCGGCCAGCGCGCCGAGGGTGTCCAGCAGCCCGGTGCGGCCAAGGTCGAGCACGTGGTTGTTGGCCAGCGCGCACGCATCCGGGTGCGCCACGGTCACCGTGGGCAGGTTGTCCGGGCTCATCCGGTAGTGGATAGGCTTGCCCGGCGCGAAATCGTCGCTGCGTGTGACGGCTGTCTCCAGGTTGATCACCCTGACGTCAGGTGCCATGTGGTCGAGGACCGCCAGGGCATCACCCCAGGGCCAGGAGAAGCTGGCCGGCTGCGGGATCGGGCCGTTGGCGCGTTCGGCCAGCCGGACATAGGCCCGTGCGTCACAGCCATGGCCCTCCCGCAGCTCCGGGTCCCCGGGATAAGGCAGGACCTGGTCGACGCCGCGGCCCAGCATCACATCACCGCACAAAAACAGCGTCACCAGCCCATCGGTCATGCCATCCACTGTGCCCTGGCGCCGCCTGGAGGCGTACTCAGGCCTGTGTCAACGTCCTTGGGCAGCGGCTTCGTACTGCTCGGTAACGCATACCGGGATGCGGCCGCGGCCGCTCACCGGGATCCCCCGGCTCTTTTGCCCAGGCCCGGATGGCGCTGCTGCGCTCACGGCCTGACACGGTGCGCACCGCCCGGCGGCGCGGTCCCCGCCCAGCCTTACGCACATGCTCGATGAAGGGTGCCAGTTGCTGGCGGAATGCCCTGGCGTTCTTCTTGTCCAGTTCGATCTCATACTCTGCGCCACCGAGCCCGCACCGTATCGTCTCCTCTGCCGGGCCTCCGTCAAGATCGTCTTCTAGCGCGACGGTCATCCTTCGTTGCCATCCCGACCTCCATAACTGCGAGGGCGGCTCTTCTGCACGGCACAGATCAAGTGTCCCGCCGCGACGACCGCCATGCCCCCAGGTCACCCGGCGACCAGTAGCTACGCTCGCCCAGCGGCATGTGCGGGCATTCTCCGTGCAGGACTGCGATGCATAAATATCCAGGCCGGGCGGCTGCATGTTGAGCTGACCGCGGGTCTGCTGGGCCGCCGACATCGCGAAGGTCCTTTTGATAACCGCGCGCCGACCCGCCGATCTGGGCGGTGGTTGCCGCGCATGACCACCGTCCGGGGCCGCGCGTTGGGCTGAGTCAGCTTCTCAGCGGCCCAGGCTGGACGATGGGCAGCACTGGCCAGCTGACGCGCTTGCCGCAGCGAGGACCCGGGGGTCATCGACTCGTACCGGCCAGGTTGCCACGAGGGAAGAGCGCAGGAGCGCTGTCCCGCACGGTCTTATGGTCTACTATTCTTCTAGTGGAGTGACTGGGTGAGGAGGTGGCCGTTGTTCCGATTCGACGGCGGGTCAGGTCTTCCCATCTACCGTCAGCTCGTCCAGCAAGTCCGGCGGGACGTGATGCTGGGCCGGCTGCAGCCGGGTGAGCAGCTGCCGTCTGTGACGGAGGTCGTTGATGCGCTCGCCATCAACCCGAATACGGTCGTGAAGGCTTACGGCGAGCTTGAGCATGAGGGGATCGTGGTGCGGCGGCAGGGCCTGGGGACCTTCGTCGCCGCCGCGCCGGCTATGCCCGCGCTGGCCGCGTCTCCCCAGTTGCTGAACTCGCTGGCCCGCTGGGTCCGCAGGGCCAGGGAATCGGGGCTGTCGGCCGAGCAGATCCGCGTGCTGGTCGCGGTGGCCCTGGATGAGCCTGCTGACGATGCGGGCGGCACGCGCGGCGCGGAGGGAATCGCATGACGGCCGTACTGTCCGCACAAGGACTCGGGCACCGCTATGGATGGCGCACCTGGGGACTCCGCGAGTGCACTGTGAGCGGCGACTTGTTCACTGTTTGTGACGAACGCCTGTCCCGGCCTGATCGCGCAACCGAGCAGATCGCTGAATGAAGGTGCCGTTTTCATGAAGTTGTCGCCTTCAAGCAAGCGATTCCGGTCTTGCTCGTGTTCAAGAAAGGTGACGCCGCGTGTTCACAGGCAATGACGCGGCAGGCAGCCGCGAGCGGTCACGTCTGTGGCAACCCCTCTTCGGCCAGGATGCGCTACGGGACTCATGTGCCCGCGCATGGGGAAGAACCGGCAACGCCTCTTGTTCGGCAAAGTCGCCAGATGGTAGTCGGCAGATCCACCACTATGCTTTCGGCAATCGAACCGCTCCACCGTCGGCAGATCCACCACTCATGCGGTAGTGTCCAGCACATGCAAGCTGCCGGCGCACTCTTCCCCCGGCATGCTCGGCGTGCCGTCGCGAGCGCGCTCGCCGACACCAGGGTGGTGGTGATCAATGGTGCTAGGCAGACCGGCAAAAGCACCCTCGCCAGGCTCGTAGCGGCGGAGTTCCCTGGATCTGAACTGCGGTATCTCGATGAAGCGCCGGTGCGGGCCGCGGCGCAGGCGGACCCCAGCCTGTTCGTACGGCATGATGCGCTCCTGGTCATCGACGAGGTTCAGCGGGTGCCTGACCTGTTCCTCGCCATCAAGCACGAGGTGGATATCGACCCGTGGCCCGGGCGGTTCCTGCTGACCGGATCGGCCCGCCTTACCGGGCTGCGCGATATCCCTGACCTGCTGCCCGGGCGGTCCGAAACGATCGAGCTGTCGCCGTTGTCGCAGGGCGAGATCGACCGAAGCCCCGACGGCTTCGTGGACGCCGTGCTCCAGCACGGGACCAGGCTGATAGTGCCGTCTTCCGCCTTGCGACGTGACGACTACCTTGAGAGAGCCTTGCGCGGTGGATACCCCGAGGCGGTTCGCCGCATCGACGCCGGGCGCCGCGCACGCTTCTTCGAGTCCTATATCTCTGATGTGATCAACCGGGACGTCCGGCAGCTCACCGAGATCGAACGGCCCGCTGACATGCGGCGCCTGGTCAACCTCATAGCCGCATCGACCGGCTCGCTCGTGAATCCGACGAGTATGGCCAGCCGCCTGCAGGCCCCTGCGAGCACGGTTAAGCGCTACCTGGACCTTCTGGACTTGCTGTTCATCACCCGACGCATCCCAGCCTGGTCCAGCAATCTCGCCACCCGGGCCGTCGCGACACCGAAGCTGCTCCTGAACGACTCCGGGCTGGCCGCCCACCTCACCGGGATGAGCCTCAAACGCGCCCGCCACCCCGCCGCGCCAGTCGGGCCGCTGATCGAGACCTTCGTCCTCGGTGAACTGTCACGCCAGCTCACCTTCACCGATCAGCCCGTCCGCCTCTACCACTACCGAGACCGGGACCAGTACGAGGTGGACGCCGTTCTCGAATCGGCATCCGGCGAGATCATCGCCTGCGAGGTGAAAGCCGCAGAAACCGTCCGGTCTGAGGACTTCCGCGGCATCCAGCGGCTGGCCCGGCGAGTCGGTGACCAGCTCGTAGCCGGGATCGTGCTCTATGCGGGCGGTGCGCCCCTGCCCTTCGGCGACCGACTCCGCGCCTGGCCGATATCCACCGTATGGACCATCGCCCCCCATGCCTGATCAGGTAGCAGGCACACCACGGTCATACGGCCGGATGATTCCCCGCAACAACAGAGCGCCCCGCAACCGGATCGGGCCGAGGCTGACTCCATCAGATTGCCTCGACGTTCACCGCCCACCTCCCGGCTGCCGCCGAGCGTGGCAGACAGCGGGCTTGGGTCTTCGCACAACGCCCGATACGCGCCCGGGCAGGACATCAGTGAGCACGTTCTGGCAGGTCAGAGCCATACCGGGCAACGGACTCCGGAGCCGTGAGCGCAGGTTCGAATCCTGCCGGGGGCACTGCTCAGAGGTATAAATTCGAACACTTTGGCAATCTTGACGCAGCTGGCGCCGCGCTCGTGACCTGCGGGAACGCGGAAGCGTTCCGGACCTTGCCCCCGGGTCGCCCCCGGCACCAACACCCCAGCCGCGGAAAGCCCAGCTCACCGGCAAATAGTAACGACGGCCATCAGGCCGTTGCCTGCCCAGAGGCCGTTGCTCTTCCGCCAATATCTGCAGCCACGCAATGGTGGCCGGAGTCGCGCTGACATGGCCGCGGCAGCGGCCCAGTTGCCCGGTCGTCTCAGATGCCACTTGGCCGAGCCTCACTCACCGTCATGAGTGTCCGCATCCTTACGCGCCTGATCCGCCTGATCTGGGCGCGGGGCCCGTTCTTGGCCCGCTATCTCAGCTGCGACCGAACGTGCGTTCTGTGCGAGGTATTGCTAGGCGGGGGTAACTGCGGGCTCAGGTTGTCTTGATCAGGCCGCCATCGATGAGGTAGTTGGCGCCGGTGATGTTGGCGGCGCGGCCGGAGGCGAGGAATGTGATCAGCGTGGCGACTTCCCCGGGCGTGGTAAACCGGCCGGTGGCGAACCCGCCGATGCCGGCGATAATCGTCTTGCGGGCGGTGTCGGCGTCGACGCCGGTCGCCTCGGCCACCGTCTGGGCCACCCCGTGCTCGCCAAGCCACAAGTCGGTGGCCACGGGGCCAGGGGAGACCGCGTTGACGCGGATGCCGCGTGGCCCGAATTCCTGGGACAGGGTCTTGGTGAGGTTGACCAGCGCGGCCTTGGCCGCGCCGTAGTCGATAGTGGCGGCGTCGGGCTGGAAGAAGGCGTTGACGGAGGCGACGTTCACGATCGCTCCGGTGCCGCGTCCGGCCATCGCGGCAAGGGCGGCCCGGCTGGCGCGCAGGGCGATGAAGAAGTTCATCTGCATTGCCCAGGCGAAGTCTTCGTCGCTGGTGCCGAGGAATCCTTCCGTGCGCATCCGGACGGCTCCGACGTTGTTGACCAGGACGTCGAGCTGGCCGTGCTCGTCGATGGCTCGCCGGATCAGCTGCGCCGGCCCGCCGGGTGTGGCCAGGTCGACTGCCATGGGCAGAACGCCGTTGAGGCCATCGAGGGTGGTCGTCGTCAGTGAGCCTGCAACGACGTGTGCGCCCTCGGCGGAGAGGGCCTTGGTTGTGGCCAGGCCGATGCCCTTGCCTGCTCCGGTGACAACCGCCACCTTCCCCTGGAGACCCAGATCCATGACGCGCCGTTCCTACCTGGCCGGGGAGGCCTGGGTGAACCGCTGCACGAAGGTGAGTGCCGCGTCCGCGACCTCCCGCCAGCCACTGTCGATGGTGAGGGCGTGCCCGCGGCCCGGCATCTCGGTGATCTCGGTCACGCCCTTGTTGTGCGCTTGGTGCTTGTAGGAGGCGTTGGCGATCACGGGCGGTACGGTGTGGTCTTTTTCCCCGGAGATGATCAGCAGCGGGCCGCGGCCGGGGTTGTTGGTGTCGACCTTGACCTCGGTCCACGGGTTGAGGTTGGCGGCGGCGGCCTGGAACAGCGGCAGGCCGGGGGCAGGCACCGCGTAGGTCTCAAAGAGCTGTTTGGCTTCTTCCTCGGCGACGGCGTTGGCGAAGGCGTAGCGGAACTGGTCGTAGGTCAGCGGCACGGCCCTGTGCCGGTTGGCCGGTTTGCCCAGCGCGGGGGACGCCACCCGCAGCGCGGAGAGCGGAAGGGGCAGCACGCTGCGGAAGGGGGCCGGGTCGATTGCGACGCTGACGGCAGCGAGGCCGCGGCCGGCGAGGATCTGGGCGATCAGGCCGCCGAAGGAGTGTCCGATGATGGCCGGCTTGCGGTCCAGGGCGCGGGCGATCGCGGCGAAGTGGCCGGCGACCTGGCCGACCGATTTGCCGGCAAGGACCTCCGGGTGCTCTCTCGCTTCACTGGTGGTCTCCGGGTCATCGGGCCATCCGGGGGACAGCGCCACGTACCCGGCGGCCTCGAACACCTCGGCCCACCGGTCCCAGCTGCTCGGCAGCAGATACAGGCCGTGGACGAACATCACGGGGGTCGCCGTGGTGGCATTAGCGCGCTCGACCTGAGCGGCCTCGTGTTCGGTGATGGTGGCGGTTTCGTTGGGTGTCTCAGTGGACATGACTGGTGCTCCTTCGGTTTGCTTGAGCTAACGCTCGGGCTGCTTGGGCTCTGGCGGCCTCACCGGGCCGGCCCGGTGAGGCGCGGATGCGGCGGCGATCTGTTCGGCGACCGCGGCTGGGTGGGTCAGCGCGACGGCGTGTGAGGCGTGGATCTCGGTGGCGTGCGAGCCGGCACGCTGGGCCATGAACCGCTGAGCCCCGGCCGGGATGACCTGGTCTTCCGTGGCGATCACGTACCAGCTCTGCACCGTCTTCCAGGCGGCTGCCGGTGTTTTCTCCTCAAGCGCGACGGCCGTAATAGGGCGCTGGGCGGCGGCAGCGGCTGCGGCCTGGCAGTAGGGCAGGTCGGCAGCGAACACCTGCGGGAAGGCGTCCCGGTCGAGGTACAGTTCCACGCCAGGCCTGCCGTTGGCGCCAGGGAAGGTAGCCAGGCGCAAGGCGGTCAGGAGCTGGCTGCCGGGAAAGCGGCCAGTGATGTCCAGCACGCTCTCCCTCTCGTCCAGGGCGTAGCCCGCGACGTACACCAGACCGACCACGTTGCCTGCGGCGGATCCGGCTGCGGTGATGACCGCGCCGCCATAGCAGTGGCCCGCCAGCAGAACCGGCCCATCGATCTCGCCCGCGCCGCTGGCGATATAGGCAGCGTCGGAAGCCAGGCTGCGCAGCGCGTTGGCCAGGGCAACGGCCTCGATGCCAGCGTCCCGCAGTTCAGTGATGACATCTGCCCACATCGATCCGTCGGCGAACCCGCCATGGACCAGCAGCACCGTCGGGGTGCTGCCGTTCCTCGGCGGTGCGTGGCTCATCGTGGGGATGGTTGCCGTGGACAGGGCATGGCAGAACGCTAGAGCGGCGGGCCGGGCGGTCGCTTGGGTCACGTGACTGTTCTTGACCATGGCGGCCGGACCCGCCGGGCGGGCGGGCTGACAGGCCACCCGGCCCCTGCTGGGCGCGAGTGACCGCGCTGGGTGAGGGTGCGCCGCAGCTGGCACCGTGTGACCATGGACGCCGGGGCCTGAGTGGATGGATGAAACGATGCCAGCTGCCAGCTCGCTGTTCGGGCGGGAGTCCGAGCTGGACGTGCTGGACCGGCTGCTCGATGACATTCATGACCGGGGCCGGCGCACTGGCGCTGACCGGGGGGCCGGGCGTCGGAAAAGTCAGCGCTGCTGATCGAGGCCGCAGCACGGGCAACAGGTCACGGGATGCTGGTACTGCAGGCAACGGGCGTGCAATCGGAAGCACTGCTGGCGTTCGCCGGGCTGTACCAGATCCTGCACCCCATCCTTAGCTACCTGGACCGGCTGGCGGCGCCGCAACGCGACGCGATACAGGCGGCCTTCGGCCTGGCCGACGGGCACGCGCCAGATTTGTTCCTGACGGCGCTGGCGGCGCTGGAGTTGCTTGCCGAGAGTGCGGCACAAGCCCCGGTACTGGTGATCGCCGACGATGCGCAATGGCTGGACCGGCCCACGCGCGATGTGCTGGCCTTCATCGCCCGGCGGCTGGAATTCGAGCCGGTCGTGCTGGTCACCGCGGTCCTGGATGGCTACAAGAGCCCGCTCGGCGCCGGGACGCCGATCCTGCACCTGGAGGCGCTGTCGGCTCCGGCGGCCGTGGCGCTGCTCGACGCTCGTGCTCGTGGTCTTCCGGATGCGGTGCGGGCCCGGTTGCTCGAGGAGGCCGCAGGCAATCCTCTCGCGCTGATGGAACTCCCGGTCGCCTACGCCAAGCTCGGTAAAGGCGCGAGGGTGCCTGCGTGGCTGCCGCTCACCACCCGCCTGGAACGGGCGTTTGCCGCCCGTGCGTTCGATCTGCCCGCCGATACGCGCACCGCGCTGCTGGTGGCCGCGGTGGATGACGGCCCGCTCATAAGCGAGGTGCTGGAAGCTGCCGCGCTGCTTGTGAACGGGGAGATGTCGATTGATGTGCTGGGTCCGGCAGTTAGCGCGCAGCTGGCCGAAATCAACGGCGGCGAGTTCCGGTTCCGCCACCCGCTGATGCGTGCCGCGATCCGCCAGGAAGCGAGCGCCGCGCAGCGGCAGGCCGCGCACGCCGCGCTGGCCGATGTCTTGGCCGACCAGCCCGGCCGCGGGGTGTGGCACCGGGCGACGTCAATCCTCGGGCCGGACGAGACGGTGGCCTGCGAACTGGAGGCGGCCGCGGCGCAGGCGCTGCTGCGCGGGGGGACCGCCGTGGCGGTGTCGGCCCTCCAGCGTGCGGCAGACCTAAGCGATGGCCCGCACCGAGCCGGGCGGCTGCTTCGCGCGGCCGAACTGGGGTTCCAGATGGGCCAGCGCGATCTGGTGCTAGGCCTGCTGGCTGAGGCCGAGCGGCTCGGCCTGTCATCCCGGGAACAGGCGCGGTCCATGTGGATCAGGGAGAGCTTCACCGACGGCATCCCCGGCGATGCCGCGCAGGCGGCTTTGCTAGCCGCGGCCGCAGACCAGGCAGGCGCTGACGGCGACACTGACCTGGCGCTCAAGCTCTTGTACGGTGCGGGCCTTCGGTGCTGGTGGGCCGATCCGGGTGAGGCGGCACGCGATCAGGTAGTCGCCGCAGCAGAACGGCTCGATGTCGAGGAAAATGATCCACGGCTGCTGGTGGTCCTCGCGTTCGCCGCCCCGATCGGGCGGGGCGCCGCGGTTATCGACCGGCTGCCCCAGCTTGTGCCGACCGCGAGGGCCGATGCGGGAGCCGTGCGGCTGGCCGGCAACGCCGCCATGGCGGTGGGCGCGTTCGACATGGCCGCGGGCTATCTCGCGGCCGCAGCGGCTGGCCTGCGCGCGCAGGGCCGCCTCGGCCTGCTGCCCCGGGCGCTTGCCCTGCAGGCCTGGAGCGCCGCGCATCTCGCCGACCTTGGCGCGGCGATCCCCGCCGCCGACGAGGCACGCCGACTGGCACAAGAGACCAGACAACCGTTGATCATGGCAACAGCGGGAGCGGTCCAGGCGATCCTCGCGGCCCTGCGCGGCGACGTCGAGGCCGCCGACGCGGCAGCCGCGCAGGCCGAGCAGACCTGTGTACCACTGCGGGCCAGCGCCGTACTCGCGGCGACGCAGCTGGCCCGCGGGCTGGCCTGTCTCGGTGCCGGCCGGCCCGCAGATGCCCTCGCGCACCTGCGGCGCATCCATGACCCCGCCGACCCGGCCTACCACTACGCGATCCGGTGCTACACGATCGGCGACCTTGCAGAAGCCGCCGTGCGCAGCGGCGACCCGCAAGGCATCGGTGTCGTCATGCAGGAGATGGAAACAGCAGCGCGGCAGACCGCATCCCCGTCGCTGCACGGTGGCATGCGGTATGCCCGCGCCCTGCTTGCCACCGACGGCCAGGCCGGCGGGCTGTTCGGCTATGCGCTGCAGTCAGGCATGACCGCGGGACCTTTCCTGCGGGCCCGGGTGCAACTTGCCCACGGGGAGTGGCTACACCAGCATCGGCACGACGCTGCCGCACGGGTGCCGCTGCGCGCCGCCATTGAGACATTCGACGCACTCGGTGTGATCCCCTGGTCGGAGAGGGCACGCCAGCAGCTTCGTGCCACCGGCGAGACCAGCCGCCCACGGATCCCCGAGGCACGCGACCAGCTCACCCCCCAGGAACTGCAGATCGCCCAGATGGCCGCCGACGGGCTGACCAACCGCGAGATCGGCCAGAAGCTCTACCTATCCCACCGCACCATCAGCTCACACCTCTACCGGGTCTTCCCCAAACTGGGAATCACCTCCCGGGCCGAACTACGACACGTGCTGGACCGCGGCATCTCCGGCCGCACTTAAGACTCCCCCGCCTCCGCCGGGACCAGCGGTAGCTCCCCGCCGCGCAGCGCGGCAGGACCCGGGACTGCGGACCGGGAGCAGTCATCCGACTCATGCGAGCGCCGCATTAGGCACCGTAACGTCGCGCTGTCACGAAAAACCAGCCATGCCGTTCATCACCGTCGAGAAAGACAACAGCGCAGACATCGAGGGCGGCCTGCACAGCATCGCATGGAGCCATCCGGAGGTCGTCAGCCAGCCCTGCTGAACCTCCTGGCGCACTGACGCCAGCAGATCTCAGACCAGACCCAGCCGCCTAGGAAGGGAATGACCAGTGAACCTCGCCCGAATCGTACGGCTGGCCAAGCTGCGCCTGACCATCCTCGCCGCCATCCTGGCCGGGGCCAGCGTCCTGGCCACGACCAGCCAGGCCGCCGCCACCCCGGCAACTCATCACGTCTTCCGCTGGGACGGCGGGGCCAAGCCCATCATCGTGCTGGAACACGGCGCCTGGGCGGACGCCTCCAGCTGGGGCAAGGTCATCCGGCAGCTGCAGGAGGACGGTTTCACCACCTACGCCCCGCCCAACCCGCTGCGCGGCCTGCCCCAGGACTCCGCCTACCTGCACGACTTCCTGACCCAGAACGCGGCCCTGGCCGGGCAGCCGGTTGTCCTGGTCGGGCACTCCTACGGCGGAGCGGTCATCACCAACGCCGCCGTCGGCGACCCCCAGGTCAAAGCGCTGGTCTATGTGGACGCATTCATCCCTGACCAGGGCGAGACCCTCCTCCAGCTCGTCACCGCCCAGCCCGGCTCCTGCCTCGGCGGCAACCCTGCCAACGTGTTCAACTTCGTGCCCTACCCCGGTTGGTCGGCTGGCGATGTGGATACCTACATCAAGCCGACCCTGGTCCCCAGTTGCTTTGCCAGCGGGCTGCCCCCCAGCCAGGCCGCGGTCATCGCCGCCACCCAGCGGCCGCTGGCGGCCAGCACCCTGCAAGAGCCCTCCGGCACCCCGGCCTGGAAGACCATCCCGTCGTGGGCCGTGATCGGCACCGCCGACCGGGTCATCCCGCCCGCCGAACTGACGTTCATGGCCCAGCGCGCCAGCGCCCACATCACCGACGTGAACGCCGGCCACCTGTCCTTGATCTCCAACCCAGAGACCGTCGCGCAGGTCATCGAGCAAGCAGCGCAAGTGGCCAGCTGACCGCAAGCCCAGCCGGTCCTGCGGAACGTGCCCAGATCCGCAGGACACTGGCTTGTGCCCACAGCGCACCAGAGAACCGAGAGGTAATTGGCGCCGGAATGGTTAACCGCAATGGTTAATCTGTGCATTCCCGAGATCCGGACGCTTTGAGCATCACCAGCGCGAGTCGGCGTTCTGCGTAGCTTCGGGCTGCTTGCATGACCGAGTGGCCCTCACACTCAGTCACGGCCGGCTGCATCTGGACTTCCCCGATAGGACCCGTGGACGGGCCCAGATCACACCAGGCGCCCCTCGCCGCCGCTGGCGATCCAGACATCGCTGCCGTCGGTCAGGTCCCCGGCCTCGGGCCCGCGGGCGATGACACGATCGTGCACCTGGAGATTACTCGCGCACCGGTCCCGGCCCTATATCGTCTCCCGCCCTGTTCCTTGGCCCGCTTGTCGCGCGTGGCCGCCGGGCCCGGCCAGGCACCGCACGCGCACCAGCAACTGGCCAGGCAGACCAGCCGGCTCGCCCGCCCGCACACCAGGCATCACCGGTGCCAGGCGCACCCGGCAGCCCAAGCCAGGCGGGCTGCCCCCGGTACGCCCCCGATCAACGTGTGCTAGAACTCATTTCCGCTGATCAGGGGCGTGCACAGCAACAGCCTCCGGAGCCGTGAGCGTAGGTTCGAATCCTACCGGGGGCACCAGTAAAAGCGATACAAATCGAACACGTGACCGGGCAAGTTCGGCTCCGGGGTGCACTCCGCTGACCTGCGCTCTTGCAACCGGGCAACCAAGATCGCGCCCCATACGCGCCCCAAGACGGCCCTGGCCGGGGCCTCTGACGCAGGTCACAGGGCACGGGCAGCAACGGCGGTCAGGCCGTTTGCCTGCTGCAAGCCGTGAACGCACCGCGCCGCCGGGATGGCGGATGAAAGCGTGCAATGCCCGGATCGGCCACGGCGCCATGGGGAGGTGGCATCTCAAGAGGACGATGCCGGGCTGATTGAGGCCACCGGCAAGTGGGTGCTGCCTACCGGCGAAGGGAAGATCACCCAACCCTGGATCGACTACGCGTTCACCCTCGTGCTGGACGCGTGGATTGAATCCGGATCGAGGCCATTCACCTGCGGCGCGCACGGCGTCCCACGCCAGTTCGAGCCATCCGACACACCCCAGCCTGGCGCCACTGCTCGGGCTTCACCAGGCGACGGTCACCTCAGCCGAGATCCGCAAAGACAGCAGGCTTGCCGTGGCCTTCGCCGATGGCGGCGCACTTGTGGTCCTGCCTGACGAGCAATATGAGGCCTTCGCCGTAGCCGGGTCGCTGCCGCCACTTTCCCGGGGCTTCACTTCGTGGCCATCCCCGGCGGGGCTGGCCCCGAGGCGGACATTGTGCTGTCAGATGCTCAAGAGTGCCTGGGTTGGTGACAGGCGTGCGGCGCGGATGGCGGGCAGCAATCCGGCGAGGGCGCCGATGAGCAGGGCGGCGGCGAGGCCGCCGGCCCAGGCGTCGGGGGGGATGACGACGGGCTCGCCGTGGCCGCGGGCGTAGGCGGCGGTGGCGGCCGCGCCGGCGATGACGCCGATGACGCCGCCGGCCAGGGATAGCAGGATGGCCTCGGCCAGGAACTGGGCGCGGATCTGGCCGCGGGTGGCGCCCAGCGCGCGGCGCAGCCCGATCTCGGAGCGGCGTTCGAGGACGGAGATGATCATAATGTTGGCCACCCCGATCGCGCCGACTAGCAGCGCGACCGCGCCGAGGCCGAGGAACAGGGTGTCGAGCGCGCCCTTGGCGTCGGCCTGGGCGGTGAGCACGGCCGAGGGCTGGGAGACGTTGACCTGGCTGGGGTTTTCGGGGTTGGCCTGGGCGCCGAGCAGGCTGTCGACCGCGGTGGTGACGGCCGGGTTGCTGGCGGTGCGGACGTAGATCTGCGAGGGGTGGCCGTCGAGGCCGAGGTAGTGCTCGGCGGCGGGGAAGCCGACCAGGACCGCCGAGTCGAGCTCGGGGGCATAGGTGTCTTTGTTGAGGATGCCGGTCACGTAGAACCACATCCCGCCCACCGGGCATTGGTAGCTCTGATCGCAGACCCAGATCCGCTCCCCTGGCCGGATGCGGTCGATGCCCAGCCGCTGCGCTGTGGCGGCGCCGAGCACGGCGACGGGCTCGCGGGCGGTGGCAGCGTTCAGGAACCTGCCCTGCGCGAGGCTGGTGCCCGCGGCGGCGGGCAGGCCCAGGCTGGAGGCGGCCACGGTCAGCGCGTTGGTTTCGAGCGGGGGGATGTAGGGGGACTTGTAGGCGTTGACGCCGTTGACGGTGCCGGTGTACTGGTCGGCGGTGACACCGGGCAGCCGGGCGATCATGCTGGGGGCGGCTTCGGGCAGCTCGGCGGTGTCGCCGGTGAGGGTCTGCCCGTTGGTGACGGTCAGCAGGTTGGTGCCCAGCGCCTGGATCTCGGCCAGCAGCGTGGCGGTGGAGGAGGCGGCCAGGCCCAGGACCGCGACGATCGCCGCGACGCCGATCGCGATGCCCAGCGCTGACAGCCCGGCACGCAGCTTGCGGGTCCGCAGCCCGATGCTGGCCAGGGCGGCCAGGTCGGCGGGCCGCAGCCGGGCCGCGGGCGGGGCAGCCGACCGCGGCGATGTGGTGGTCATGACGGTCCTTCCTGCCCGCGCTGGCGGCGGGCGGGCCGCCCGCCAGGGCCGCTGCCGCTGGTCCGGCCGCCGTCTGCGGCCGGGTGGCCGGTGACGGGGCTGGTGTCGGCGATTATGTGCCCGTCGAGCATCTCGATGCGCCGCCGGGTGCGGGCGGCGACCGCGTGGTCGTGAGTGATGATGATGATCGTGGTGCCCTGCTGGTTGAGCTCCTCCAGCAGGGCCAGCAGCGCCGCGCCGGTGCCCGAGTCGAGGTTGCCGGTGGGCTCGTCGGCCAGCACCACCGGCGGGCGGCCGGCGATCGCCCGGGCGATGGCGACCCGCTGCCGTTCCCCGCCCGACAGCTGGGTCGGCCGGGCGCCGGCCTTGTGCCCCAGGCCGACCCGGTCCAGCGCGTCCGCCGCTAGCCGCTGCCGCTGGTCGCGGCGGATGCCGGCGTACAGCAGCCCGTCGGCGACGTTGCCCAGCACGGTCTGGTGCTCGGCGAGGAAGAACTGCTGGAACACGAACCCGATCCGAGATGCCCGCAGCGCGGACAGTTCCCGGTCGGTCATCGCCGCCACGTCCAGGCCGGTGACGCGTACCGTCCCGGTGGTGGGCTTGTCCAGGGTGCCGATCAGGTGCAGCAGCGTGGACTTGCCCGACCCGGACGGGCCCGCGATGGCGGTCAGCTCCCCGGCGGTCACCGCCAGGCTCACCTGATCCAGCGCCCGCACCGGCGGCGACCCCGGATACTCCTTCGACACGTTCTCCAGTTCCAGCACCGGAACCGCCAGAACCTGGGCCGCAGCCGTCCCGGCCGCGAGGGCCGCCTGCGCGCCGGCGCTCACGACGCCGCCACCACGACCCGCTGCCCGGGGGCCAGCGCCCCGGACACCTGCACCAGCCCGTCGGCGTCGTCGAAGATCCCGGGCCTCACCGGCACGTACCGCCGCGTGTTCCCCGAGCCGGCCACCTCCACCACGTAGCCCCCGGACGACCGGGCCACCAGCGCCGTCACCGGCACCGCCAGCACGTCGTGCGCGGTGGCGGTGGTGATGTTCACCGTCACCGGCGCCTGGTCTAGGGTCCCCGCCGCCCCCGGATCGGTCAGCCTCACCTGCACCGGGATCGTCGTGACCGGGCTCTGCCCCTGCTGTGAGGTTTGCGACGCGGGCGTGGTGGTCGCCACCGTGCCGACCGAGGACACCACCCCCGGCGTGGTCGCCCCGTCCGGCAGCGTCACCGTCACCGCGTCACCCGCCTTCACCTCCGACTCCTGCGAGGTATCCAGCGCGACCGTCACCACATGCCGGTCCGACGTCGCGGCCAGCACCGGCCCGGACGCCGGGCCGCCCAGGCTCCCCGTCACAGTGGCGACCCGCAGCGCGGCTGGCTCGAACACCACCTGCCCCAAAGACAGGCTCCCCGGCGGGCTGGAGACCCCCAGGTGCTCCTCCAGCCGCTGCACCGCCTGCGCCGTCTCCCACGAGTAGTAATCCCAGCCCAGCGCGACGATATCCGCGCGGCCGGCATAGCCGAGCTTCGCCAGGTCGTGGTTGAGCTGGGTCACGTCCTGGCCGGTGATCCCCTCATCCAGGGTCCGCCACGCGGGAACACTGCCGTACAGCAGCACCACCGGGGAGCCGTTGCCCGTCTTGTACAGCACCTGCCCCTGCCGGATCACCCGCCCGGCCGACGGCAGCCAGGTCAGCGTCACGCCGCCCTTCCCGGTCACCGTGTAGGAGGCCGCGTACCCCAGCGTCGCGGTCACCGGCGTCGTCGCCGACAGATCCCGCCGCACCACCGTCTTCGTCGCCGGCGCGGGCGCGCCCACGCTCCCCCCGGACGGCCCATGCGACCGGAACACCCCCGCACGCCACGCGCCCGCCGCCCCCGCGCCCAGGACCACCACGACCGCCAGCCCGGCGGCTACCGGCCTGCCCCGGCCGCGCCGCGGTCGCGCGACGTCAGCTTCCGCGGCCCGCGGCCCGGCGGCCTGATCCCGGTCGGCCGCCCGATCCCGGGAAGCAGCCCTGCTCATCCTCCCACCGCCGTCCGGACGCGCTGCTGGTCATGGGGGGACAGCACATGCAGGCAGGTCAGCGCGGCGGACTTGACCACCGGGGAGTGGGGGTCGATGCCGCGCAAATCGTAGTTTCCCGTGCTGTTGGGGTCCGGGAAGTTCGGCACCCCGTGGGCTCGCATGCACCTGGAGAAGCTCAGCCTCTCGGCGATTGTCTGCGCGCTAGCGGTGGGCTGGCTGCCAGACGAGTTGTACGGGTTCAGCTGCGCGCAGGCTCCCGTGGCCGCCCGGAGCCGGGAATCGCTGACCCCGAGTTGCAGTATTTCTTGCTTAGGGATCTGTCCGTTGCTGTCGGGGTCGGGGAAGTTCGGTATCCCGTGGGCGCGCACGCAGCGGGAGTAGGCGAGCGCTGAGCGGGAGTTCGCTGACCCTCCCGCATTCGGTGAGCCGCCGGAACCGGCGGATGACGGGCTTCCGCCGCATGCCGCCGCCAGCACGGCGGCGGCGGCCATGACGGTGATGACGGCTGCGACGCGCGCCCGCCGGGGCCAGGGCCGTCGCGGGCCGTGCCCGCGGCCGGGGGGACAGTTGTTCATCTCGTGCCTGTTCGCGGCCGGACAGGGTGACTGTGAATTCATGGCAGCCAGAGTCCCGGCCGGCGGCGGCGGGCGCATCACGCGCCGGAGGTAGCCGCGGGTCCCTCCTTGGATGGATACGCCGCAGGGTTGCGCGCAGGTAGCGTGCAGGTGTGCTGGACCGGGTGCGACGCAGGGCGTGGGGGCTGTCGGGCCGGCTGATCGCGTCCTACATTCTCGTCACGCTCGCCGTCGTGGTGCTGGTCGAGGCGCTCGTGCTCGGCTTCCAGGTACCCCAGCTGGTGAACGGCGCCCGGCTGCAGGCCCAGGTGGACGCCGCCGCGAAGAGCTACGGCCAGCAGCTCGCCCAGCGCTATCCCCGCGGCGTGCCGGCCGGAACCGTGCTCGGCGACCCCAGCCAGCGGGCGCAGCCGGGCCTGGCCCGGACGGCGCCGGACGGCACGCTGGTCGTTCCGGCGATCACCGGCCCGGTCCACAGCCACCAGGCGGTCACCGCCGTCGTGGCAGTCGCCGCCGACGGCATGGTTGTCGCGTCCTCCGCGCCATCCCGGTACCCGCCCGGCCGGGCGGCGGCCAGCGAACTCCCCGTCCCGGCGAGCTCGGCAATCGCAGGCGGCATCGACAAGGGCGGCAGCGTGCCCACGCCGTACGGCAGCGTGGTCCAGATGGTCTGGCGGGCGGGCCTCGCGGGCATCAGCAAGCCGCCGCGCAGCGCGCCGGGACTGGTGGCCTACGTCTATGTCCAGGCGCCATCGTCGCCCGGGTTCATCAGCCCCATCCGCGCCTGGGGCGAGCTGCGTCAGCTCGGCGAGACCGGCCCGCTGCT
Source organism: Streptosporangiaceae bacterium (assembly GCA_036522155.1). Taxonomy (GTDB): domain Bacteria; phylum Actinomycetota; class Actinomycetes; order Streptosporangiales; family Streptosporangiaceae; genus UBA9676. The sequence goes on along the minus strand of DATDGI010000080.1, from coordinate 7,142 downwards.
GTCGGCCCCCTCCGCGCTGCTCTTCGCCACCGTGCCGGTCGGCGTGCTGTTCGGGCTGCTGGCCTCGCGCCGCCTGATCCGCCGGGTCCGCCGCCTGGAACGAGCCACCGTCGCGGTCGCGGACGGCGACTACACCGTCACCCTGCCCGTTTCCGGCCGGGACGAGGTCGGCCGGCTGGAGGCGAACTTCACCACCATGACCCGCCAGCTCGGCTCCGCGCTGGCCGCCGAACGGCAGCGGGCCAGCGGCGACGCGCGCGCGGCGGAGCGGGCCCGGATCGCGCGGGAGGTCCACGACGCGATCTCCCAGCACCTGTTCGCCCTGCGGATGATCGCCGCCGGGATGCGCAGGGCCGACCCGGGCAATCAGCAGGCCCGCGCGATCGAGCGGATCAGCGAGGAGGCGCTGCGCGACATGCAGGCGCTCCTGATCGAGCTGCGCCCGGCCAGCCTGGACGGTGCCGGGCTCGCCCCGGCTCTGCAGGAGATCTGCGTGGCCTACCACGACCGGCTCGGCGTCACCGTTGAGGCCAGCCTGGACGACGTCGCCGTCCCCGCGCCCGTCGAGCACGCCCTGCTGCGCATCACCCAGGAGGCATGCGCCAATGCCGTCCGGCACGGCAACGCCCGCCGGCTTGCCGTGTCCATGACCCGCCAGGACGGGCACGTCGAGCTTGCCGTCCGCGACACCGGCACCGGCTTCGACCCGGCCGCCCCGCATGCCGGCTCCGGGCTGGCCCACGTGCGTGACCGGGTCGCCGAACTCGGCGGCACCGTGGACATCGACAGCGCACCGGGGCGCGGCGCGGCGCTCACCGTCCGGGTGCCGGTGCCATGACGATCCGCGTGGTGATCGCCGACGACCATCGTGTCGTCCGGGATGGGCTGTGCTACCTGCTCGGCCAGGAACCAGACGTTGAGGTCGCCGGCGAAGCCGGAGACGGCAGGCAGGCGGTAGACGTGGTCGCCGCCACCCGCCCGGACGTGCTGCTGCTCGACCTGTACATGCCCGGACTGGACGGGCACGCCGTGCTCGCCGCACTGGATGACGCGCCGCACCGGCCTGCCGTCGTCGTGCTCACCTCGGCCACCGACGACGAGCACCTCGTCCGCGCCATGCATGCCGGCGCGACTTCCTACCTGCTCAAGACCGCCCCGGCCGAGCACGTCATCGCCGCCGTCCGCGACGCCGCCGCCGGCACCGCCAGCCTCAGCCCCGAACTGCTGACCCGGCTCACCCAGGCGCTGCGCCGGCCACCGCCGGCGGACCCGCTACAGCCGCTCTCACCACGAGAACGCGACGTACTCCGGCTGATCGCCCGCGGTCACAGCAACCGGCAGATCGCCCGGGACCTGGCGATCGGCGAGCAGACCGTCAAGACCCACGTCCGCAGCATCCTCACCAAACTCGGCCTGCAAGACCGCGTCCAGGCAGCGATCTTCGCCCTGAGGAGCATGACCTGTCCGTAGCAGCCGTCCTGCTCGACACCATCGCGGATGCAGCCGCAGCTGCAGGCATGGCCGCGACCGGCGCGATCATTCTGGCTACCGGTCGCGTGGTAGGCCTCCTGGGAAACCGAAGACATGCAGTGACTGCGGCCAGGAGATGCCAGGAGCCGCGCCCCCTACGCGCCCCAGGCCATCCGTCCAAGGAGGGAAATACCTGGTCACAGCGTTAGACAGGAATGCACTCCGGAGCCGTGAGCGCAGGTTCGAATCCTGCCGGGGGCACTGCTCAGAGGCATAAATTCGAATACGTGAACGAGCGAGCATGGTTCGGAACGTAGGCCGCTGACCTGCACTTTTGCAATCGCGCAATCAAGATCGCGCCCCATACGCGCCCCAGACAGCCGTGGCCGCCGGCCGCTGACGGAGGTCACAGCGCGGGGGAAGCAACGGCAGATCAGGCCGCAGCAGGCCCATCGAAATGTCCATGAAGATCACCCGCATATCAAGCAAGAGCGGATGTGCGGGACGTGCAAAGGGTAATGCCGGTCCGCCGCTAAGACTGATATGGCGCATCCTGTGATACAGGCACTTGGTAGCCATCGCGCCGGTGCTTCAGCGGCAAGGCGATGATCTTGCAGGCGCCGCCGCAGATGCGGTACCTGGCCCCGCAGGTTGACAGGCGGGCCGGCCACATGCCCGCCAGGTCATCACGCAAAGGCTCGCTGCTCTGGTAGTCCGGCTACGGATGCTATCATTAGATATCACTTGGGAGGGCTGGGATGACTGACGTGCTGATCCGTGATGTGCCCGACGATGTGGTCGCGGCGCTGGATGCCCATGCCGGCCGGCTGGGGCTGTCCCGCAGCGAGTACGTGCGCCGCCGGCTCGCCCAGGACGCAGCAGTGCCCGGATCCCCGGTCACCGTCCAGGATCTGGCGCGCTTCACCGAGCGGTTCAGCGACCTGGCTGACCCGGACGTGATGGCGCAGGCCTGGGAGTGAGCTGGCTGATCGACAAATCCGCGCTCGCCCGCCTGGCCGCCAGCCCCGACGCGGCCGAGTGGGCCGGGCGGATCGAACGCGGGCTGGTGCGGATCACCACCGTCACCCGCCTGGAAGTCGGATACTCAGCCCGGTCCGGCCCCGACCTGCGCGCGGGACTGCGGCAGCCGCCGCTGTCATCGATGCCAGTCGAATACCTCACCCCGGCGATCGAAGACCGGGCCGTCGAGGTCCTCACCCTGCTCGCCGACCGCGGCCAGCACCGCGCTCCCTCGGTCCCCGACCTGATCATCGCCGCGACCGCCGAGCTCGCCGGGCTCACCGTCTTGCACGCCGACAAGGACTTCGACGTCATCGCCCAGGTCACCGGCCAGCCGGCCGAGCGCCTGACCATGCCCTGACCGCGCGCGCCACAGTGAGCGCCAGCAGCGGGAATCCCGCGCCCCCAATTACGCCGCTGGCACGACTGGGTTCGGGCGGGCATCCTTTGCCTGGGTGTGCCCGACGTGCGCCAGAGCACGTTTATCGACCGCAGTCCGCAAGCAGCGCATCCGGCCGGCCGAGGAAGCCCACGCCAGCGGCTGCCGGCAACTGGCCGTAGAGGTCGCCGCGTGGAACGCCTCCTGGGAAGCCGAAGACATGCAGTGACTGCGGGAGCCAGGAACTGCCAAAAGCCGCGCCCCATACGCGTCCCAAGCCATCCGTCCAAGCAGGGAAACCCCTGGTCACAGCGTTAGACAGCAATGCACTCCGGAGCCGTGAGCGCAGGTTCGAATCCTGCCGGGGGCACCAGCTGAAGCTGCTAAATTCGAACACACAGCCGGGCAAGTTCAGCTCCCGGGCGCACCCCGCTGACCTGCGCCTTTTCGAACGGGCAAACCAAGATCGCACCCCATGCGCGCCCCAAACAGCCGTGGTCGTTGGCCGCTGACGCAGGTCACGCACCGTGGGAGGCAACGGCCTGGCGGGCCGTTGACCTGCCGCAAGCCGTGAACGGACTCGCAGTGCACATCGCCCACCGCCGGTCCAGCCAACATTGACGTCCGCACCCACACCGAGGTCGGATGACTTCTGGCCACATGCGACAGGTTCCTTCCGTAGGGCCACCCCTTGCGCCGCCCCGGCCCAAAGCCGAGACATCTCGCCCCAACTGCTGCCTCCAACCCCGCTTGCCCGTGCGCTGGAGGCCGAGCCGGGTCGCGAGGTTGACTACGGCAGGGCTGACAGCGGCTTGAGCGGGTGCCTGAGAGCCGGCCCGGTTGACCCGGCGGTCAGGATCACCGGCGCACGGCCAGGTACCGCGCGAGGTGCTCGATCACCTCACGCGCGTCGTCCTCGATACCGTAAATGAACGTGGACTTGCGCCGCCGCAGCACGGGCAGCCCCAGCGCGTACAGTCCCGGGCTGTCGACCACACCGCCCTCGTGGCGCAACTGGCCCTTCGGGCCGACCACGGGCACGTCCAGCCACTCGTAGTCAGGCCGGAAACCCGTCGCCCATACAATCGAGCGGATCTCGCCGCTTCGCAGGTCAAGCTGCAACCGCGCTGATTCGGGCACGCGTGTCGGTGCGAAGCGCTCGGGAGGGCCAACCTCTGCGTCGCACCCGCACGTCCGGGCCCACTCGTCGAAGGTGTCCAGCAGGCGCACCATCTTGAGGTCCGCGAGCGAGAACACGTTGCGCAGGCCGCCGGAGAAAAGCGCGCGGCCGTCACGTACCGCCGCCCAGCGGCCCACCAGCTCGACGCCCATCGAGGCGAGCGCGTTGAGATCGAGCGTCGTCCGCTCAGGAGTCCCGACGAGCTGGGGCGAGGGCAGCCGCCGCGCCCGCGTGAGATCCTCGACCTCGTCGTACCGCTGGTCCCACACGCCCGACGCGTCCATCCACCACAGCACATCGCGTCCGCGGTACGTGCGCGGCGACCGCACGTGCTCCCCCACCGAGAGGGTCACCGGCCGGCCCGACCGCTGCAGCTCGGCGGCCAGTTGCACGCCGGTCGCCGAGGCTCCCACGACGAGCACGCCGCCGTCGGGGAGCTGGGCGGGGTCGCGGTAGCCGAACGGCGTCAGTTGCTCGACGGACGCCGGGATCGCATCGTTGAACCGCGGCACCGCTGGCTTGTTGCAGGCGCCGCTCGCGATGATCGCGGTTCGGGAGTGAATCTCGCCGTGGCTTGCCGTCACGTGGTACCCGTCGTCGGTGCGCCGAACCGACGTGACGTTCGCGCCGGTCCGGACGGGAGCGCCCGAACCTTTGGCGAAGCGCTCGATGAACTCGATCACTTCCCCCATCGTCATGTAGCCGTCGGGGTCCGGGCTTTCGTAGCGAAGGCCCGGTAGGCGGCTTTGCCAGTTGGGGGTGAGCAGCCGCAGCGAGTCCCAGCGCTCGCGCCGCCAGGAGTTCGCCACCTCGCCGCGCTCAAGGACGACGTGGTCGATCGACCGGTCGCTGAGGAAGTGGCTGGCGGCGAGGCCCGAGTGCCCCCCGCCGATGACGACGGTGGTGGTGCGTTCGATGGCTTGGCCCTCAGGCGACTTCGACGGTGACGTTCGTAGGATTCGTGAGAGCGTCGAACACGGCGGAGCGCTTCTGGGACTGGGCGACCAGTGCCTCAATCTCCTGCCTCGACGCGTCCGCGTCGATGGTGAATGTCACCTTGATGTCGTTGTAGCCGTTGCGGACGTCGCTGTCGGCACCGAGGATCCCGCGGATGTCATGCCCGCCCTCGACCGTGGACTCAACCGAGCGCAGCTGGATGCCGCGGTTCTCCGCCACGGACGCAATACCCCCCGTCAGGCAGCTCGCCAGGCCGACGAGGAGGTATTCGATCGGCGTGATGCCGTTGTCCTCCGCCGCGAAGACCTCGGGGTGGTCGGCTTCGAATGTCCACTCTTCCTTGTGGTTGTGCTCCTCCCCGAGGCCGAAGAAGCTCTGAACCTTGATCGTACTGTGGACGCCGCTCTGCCACTTGGCGGACGCGCGCCAGGTGAACTGAGCGGCTTCAGGCGCACCCTTGAGCACTTCGCGCGCGTCGAGCAGTGCCTGTACGTTGACTCCGTTGGTAACCGTGGTCATGTCGCGCTACCCCCTCAACTCTCATTCCCGCTTATTTCCTATGGAGATGGTTGACAATACACCGACCAGGCCCAGCTACCATAGCCCCCATGGCAGAGCCAGCCTCAACGCTCGCGGCCGGCTCGGTCGGCACTGTCGAAACGCAGTACCTCGACCTGCCAGAGCCGGTGCGGCTCGACTGCGGGCGGGAACTGCACCCGATTCGCGTGGCGTACGAGACCTACGGTGCCCTCTCACCCCGGCGCGACAACGTCATCCTGGTCTGCCATGCGCTCAGCGGCGACGCCCATGCGGCGGGCTTCGCGAACACGCCGCCCGAAGAGGGCACGCGTGACGGGTTCGGGGCCGAAGATCGTGACGGCGCGGCCCGCAAGGGGCTCGGCTGGTGGGACGGGATGATCGGCCCCGGCAAGGCTTTCGACACCGACTGCTTCTTCGTCGTGTCCACGAACCTGCTCGGCGGCTGCCGGGGGACGACGGGGCCGTCATCGATCGACCCGGCGACAGGCAGGCCGTACGGGCCGGAATTCCCCGTGATCACTGTCGCGGACATGGTGCGGACCGAGCGCGCCTTCCTGGACGCACTCGGTATCGAGCGGCTTGCGGCGGTAGCCGGAGGCTCGCTCGGCGGGATGCAGGCGTTCGAGTGGGCGATCCTGTTTCCTGATCAGGTCGATGCCGTCGTGGCGATCGCCAGCACGCACGCCCTCCACCCGCAGGGCGTGGCCTGGAACGCGATCGCGCGTGCCGCGATCATGCGCGACCCGGCCTGGCAAGGCGGCAACTACTACGGCACGGGCCGCACGCCCGATGCCGGCATGGGTGTGGCGCGGATGGTCGGCCACGTCACGTACCTGTCCGCACTGGCGCTGAGCGAGAAGTTCGGCCGGCGGCTGCAGTTCGCCGACGAAATCCGCTACACGATCACCGAACCGGAGTTCGAGGTCGAGAGCTACCTGCGGCACCAGGCGGACTCGTTCGTCAGGCGCTTCGACGCCAACACCTATCTCTACACGTCGCGCGCGCTGACGTATTTCGATCTCGCGCGGCAGCACGGCAGCGGATCGCTCGCACAGGCGCTCAAAGGCATTTCGGCGCGCACACTGTTGATCGCGTTCAGTTCCGACTGGCTGTACCCGCCGTCTGCGTCGGGGGAGGTCGAGGAAGCGCTTCGCGCTCTCGGCAAGCCGGCCGAGTTCCATGTGATCGAGGCGCCGTACGGCCACGACTGCTTCCTGCTGGAGGAAGCGCGGCAGACGCCCATTATCCGCCGCTTCCTGGCCGAAGGCGGGGCTGGCCGGTGACCTCAAGGAAGAGGCCTCAATGACCGACAATGGCTCCCGTGCCGAGGAAGCCCGCGCGTTCGGATTCGAGACACGGCAGCTGCACGCCGGGCAACGGCCCGACCCGAACACCGGCGCACGTGCGGTGCCGATCTTCCAGACGACCAGCTACGTGTTCGAGGACCCGGAATCCGCGGCGGCGTACTTCAACCTGCAGGAGTACGGGAACACGTACTCGCGGATCATGAACCCGACCGTCGCGGTGTTCGAGGAGCGGGTCGCGAATCTCGAGGGCGGCTGTGGCGCGGTGGCGTTCGCCAGCGGGATCGCCGCG
>DATDGI010000079.1:0-44866 GCA_036522155.1 Streptosporangiaceae bacterium | reverse complement strand
CTAGTACGGCAGCGTCACTTCGTGATCTTTGACGTAACCCGGTCGATAGCACGGCCACCGCGTGATCATGCGGGGTTGTGCCGGCGCCCGATGATGATGCGGTGGCCGCTGGCCACAGCGTAGACCCCGCCGGCTGGCGGGTCCTGTTCGATGAGCTGATGTCCCTGGTCGCGGGCCGGTTTGGCCGGGCAGAGCCGCGGCGCACGGCCCGGGAGTTCGTGCTGGGGCTGTTGTCGCCGGTGGAGCGGAAGAACTGCTGGTGGCTGGCGGAGCAGGCCGGGCACGCCGATCCGCAGGCGATGCAGCGGCTGCTGCGCACCGCGGCCTGGGACGCCGGTAAGGTCCGCGACGACCTGCGCGGCTTCGTAGCCGCTCAGCTTGGTCATGCGGACGGGGTGCTGATCTGTGATGAGACCGGGTTCTTGAAGAAGGGCACCGGGTCGGTGGGGGTGCAGCGCCAGTACAGCGGCACCGCCGGGCGGATCGAGAACTCCCAGGCCGGCGTGTTCTTGTCCTATGCCTCGGCGCGGGGCCGGGCGCTGATTGACCGCAGGGTCTACCTGCCGAAGTGCTGGGCCGATGACCCGCAGCGGTGCGCAGCGGCCGGTGTCCCGGCTGATGTGAAGTTCGCGACCAAGCCCGAACTGGCCCTGGACATGATCACCGATGCGGTAGCCGCGGGGATGCCCGCCGCCTGGGCGGCCAGCGACGAGGCCTACGGCGACAACGGCGCCTTCCGCGCCGGGGTCGCCGAGCTGGGCCTGGGTTATGTGCTGGCGGTCTCCTGCGACCACCGGATCCCGGCCTTCCCCGGCGGCAAACGCCGGCTGCGCGCCGATCAGGCCGCGGCCGCCGTGCCGCATGGCTGCTGGCAGCGGATCAGCGCCGGGACCGGCTCCAAGGGCCCGCGCTGGTATGACTGGGCCTGGGCCAGCGCCCACCAGCCCGGGCATAGCCTGCTGATCCGCCGCGGCAGCGACGGCACTTTGGCCTTCTACCGGTGCTGGTCACCGGGCCCGGTCACGCTATCCACCCTGGTGCGGATCGCTGGCACGCGCTGGAGCGTGGAAGAACAGTTCCAGGCGGCCAAAAGCCAGGCAGGGCTGGACCACTACCAGGTGCGCACCTGGGCCGGCTGGCACCGGCACGTCACCTTGGCCATGCTCGCCCTGGCCTTCCTGATGGCCAGCGCCTCCGCCGCGGCACCACCCCCGCCCGCCGATCCCTGGCACCACGCCCGCCACGGCGAGCCGACCGCGCTGACCGCTGCCGAGATCCGCCGCCTGTTCCACGGCCTGGTCATCGCCCCGCTCATAACGCCGCCGCGCGCCATCAACGGCATCCAGCACTGGTCCAGCTGGCGCCGCCTCCACCAAGGCCAAGCCCGCCGCAGCCACTACCAGCACAGACTCGCCACCGAACGCGGCCCATAACGAAATGACGCTGCCGTACTAGTCACTACCTCACCACCCCACGAAGGCACCTGGCATGCAAGGTAATGCCGCGCGACATCGCTTGAATGTGTGATCACACCATTTATCGCGGTAACTACTGCAGTACTTTCAGGGTCACTCCCCAGCACATCGGTGTAGGGGATCGAGTGAGTGCCTTCAAGCAGCACGTGGTCAGTCACCGTGAGCCCTGGAAGCCGAGTTTCGGGGTTCCTGTCATTGCATAGAGCAAGGAACGACTCTTTTAGGGATCCGATGAGCTCGTGGGTGGTAAAGGGAAGGATCTCACCGTAGTCACTGGCCCCCTCACCCATTGCATCTGCTCGCACCAAGCGTTGCGCAAAAGACCAGATACGAATATTGGTGCCGCTTCCGACGAACGGTTTGAACCCTGAATATACTGTGAATGGGTGCGACTGTTGGAGGTTGATTGTGGAGAGCCGACGCCCCCAGGGATGCCACGAATGTAGCCCTGTCGTATGGAGGCGGGTAATGCTCAGTTGCCGCATAGCGGCACTCGCCACGACCACAACGATCATTACGGCCATTACGATGATTGAGCCTGCAAGGCTGCCATGGGCAGGCCATTTGGGTGGACCGCCATTATTGTGACCATAATGTAGAACTGCGAGAGTGGCTGCCCCGATTGTAAGGAGAGATGCGAGCATCCCCAATGTGATGACCCTCCGCCGCGTTCGGAGCCGGTGGTATTCGAGGGCTGAATCTAGCCCACGATAATATGCAGAGAAGTCAATGAGCAACCGGGCCAGTCTATAAGCAAAATGCAATACAACAAGAATAGCGCCAGAAATTATTGCGTCCAGTGGGAAGATTACTAATACGACCAAGAATATGAGAAATACAGCCGCATGCTGAATCATCTCCAGCCACCAAGCGCGCCAAGCGTGAGCCAGGACAGGAGTAACATCGTAGCCATAGGAGGGTGCTACCCTACGGCTTCGCGTGTTATAGACCTCACGCAGCAGTCGATCACGGAACTGGAATCCAGATATGTCCCGGCACACATGCGCCTGCAAGCCGTATAATCCCAGTGGGGCTGATCAAAGACTGGACGAGCTGCCGAATATGTTGCCTGAAAGTCTTCAGGATTACTTCCATCGTCAGTCGATGACATCCTGGGCCCCCAGACAACATTCTCGTTCGAATGAATCTGAACTATATCCCTGTGCCGGTATTCTTCGGATAAGAGCTTAGTTCGCCCATGTCTCAGTCGGGGCGATCCTCGTCAGCGAACGCTGACGACTCATATGCCCCAGAATTCAGTCATCGTCTGCAGCCTATGCTTCGACCCGCCTCTCGGAGCTCCGCCATCCGTGCCCACTGGAAGTCCTATACGCACCATCACAACCTTCGGGGGAGTGATCGTCAAGACCCAGAATCAGTAGACCAGTGGTATCAGGCGCCGAGAAGGCGACTATCGCATCGATAGTCTGAGCGGGTGGGCGAACCTGGCTCACGGACGGCGGCGAGGCTTCGGGCAAAGCCGGGCAGGGGCAGGGATCTGTCATCCAGATTAGCTGTAGCCAATCCAGTGGCGGCATACATGTTTGCAATTGGCCCGTAGATCAACTTGCATCCAGTTCTGGCGTGGGGCCCATGCCGCTGCGATCGCGTCCCTGGCGCTGGCCCAGCGCTGGACGGCGCAGGTGTTCTTCCGGGTCTATCGCTATCGTTCAGGATCTCCTGGCTGAGCGAAGAAAGCGAGTTGACCGAGCAGAGCGTCCGCAGCGCTGATCAGGCGTTCTGCGACTTGGACAGCTTGCTGAGCTTCGTCAACCGTGGCGGTATCTGCGGGCAGGCGAGGATATTCCAACTCGTTCCGTCGGCGCCGCAGGTCAGCGAATGGCCGGAAACCCCCGCCAAACTGGGCCCTGACCGCGCGTTCCACCGCGTAGTGACCCCCGTTGGTGGTGGCACGCATGCCCTGCTGCGCCAGCAACGCAATACAGGCGAACCGCGCGGCGTCGTAGGCCAGGACGTAAGCGCTGTAGGCGTCGACCTGGACTAGGCCCCCAGCCGCGGCAGCCGTTTTTCGTGCTTGAGTGAGCAACGGGGCACCGTCAGCGGCCGCTCCAGTCACATGTTCCAGTTCCCTCTGACGGATGAGCTGCTCTACCTCGGCCTCGCCCATCTGCCATCTAGCCACCGTTCGCCCTTGCCGCTGCTGGAGTCTCGCCGGTTGCGTTGTCTGGCACGAGGATCGCTACGAAAGGGCCAGACCGAATCTGCTGGACTAGAGGGTCGGTCGCGTTGCGCCATGCATCGCCAGTCCGGATCACGGGATTGACGGGCATCCCCAGTCGTTGCTGGGCACGGTCAGCCGCGTCGTAGACCGACTCTCGCGCAGGCCGCCCGACCACGAGGACATCCAGGTCATGAGGAGGCGGGCCGGGCCATTGGAGATAACGGGCTGCCCACGAGCCGAAGATCAGGACCCGCTCCGCGCCATCCAACTCCGCGAATTCATCAGCCACTACCTGCATGGGCCCCCAGGAAAGGAACAGTAGCTCCGCCAGCGGCTCGACAAGACGGTTGCCTGAGTTTGCCTGGACCATCGTGGATCGCCCGGCGCTGCGGCGACGCAGCAGTCCTGCCTCGGTCAAGCGCTTTACCTCGTAGTGGACTGTGCTGAGCGGAGCATCGAAGCGCCGCGCAAGGTCTGTCAGGCTGTACTCCCGCTCAGGGTTGAGCAGCAGCGCGGCGAGAATGTCAGCTTGCAGCTTCGATCGGAACACCGGTAGCAACGCCGGTGCGGCGCTTCGCATAACCTGAAGATATCTACAATCTATCCGAAGCGTCAAGCGCCGGGGCGCGCCTGCGCCCAGGAGCCTGCGCAGACGAGATGGCCCTTGTCAGACACCCCTGCGTGCATGGCTCTGTTCATTATTGCCTGGAGCCGGGAACTAGAAGCCGCTGTCCGGGCGTCGCGTACGTTCACGGCCTGCAGCAGGTAAACGGCCTGACCGCCGTTGCTGCCCGTGCGCTGTGACCTGCGTCAGCGGCCAGCGGCCACGGCTGTTGGGGCGCGTATGGGGCGCGATCTTGGTTGCTCGTTCGTAAAGGCGCAGGTCAGCGGGGTGTACCGCGGGCGGCATTTGTCCGGCCGCGTGTTCGAATTTGGTAGGTTCAGCTGGTGCCCCCGGCAGGATTCGAACCTGCGCTCACGGCTCCGGAGAGGGTTGCTGTGCACGTCCCTGACCAGCGGAAACGAGTTCCTGCACACCATGATCGGGGGCGGACCGGGGGCAGCCCAGTCCGGTCGGCGGGGCCGGTGTGCCGGCGTTGAGAGTGGGGTTCTGGCGCCGCTGGCCGGCTGGCCGCGGATGGCCAGCCGGGAGCGGCAGGTCGGGGGCTGCCTCGCCCTGATCGCATGATGCGTTGGCCGGTGCCGGGCGGATGTGGTTTGGCGCGGTGCGCGGCGGCTGGTTACTACGATGGTGGCATGGTTGTAGCATGTTCGTATGAGCGTGAAAGGACGGTTGTCGGCGTCGGTCGACGCGGACCTGGTGGCGGTGGCCCAGGAGGCGGTCGCCGCGGGGCGGGCGGAGAGCGTCAGCGCGTGGGTGAATGAGGCGCTGCGTCTGAAGGTGGCGCATGACCGGCGGCTGCGCGCGCTGGATGAGTTCGTGGCCGGGTTCGAGGCCGGGCACGGCGAGATCACTGAAGCGGAGATGAGCGAGGCGGCCCGCCGTGCGCGTGGCCGTGCGGTGGTGGTGCGGGGCGAGCCGGGCCCGGACCACCAGGGCGGGCCGGGGGAGCGCGGGGCCGCCTGAGGTGCTGGTGCTGGATGCCGGGGCGTTCGTCGCGGTCGAGCGCGGTGACCGGGATGTGGTGGCCTTGATCAAGCGGGAACGCCGGGCGGGCCGGGTGCCGGTGAGCCATGGCGGTGTTGTCGCCCAGGTGTGGCGCGGGGGTACCGGGCGGCAGGTGCCGGTGGCCCGGCTGCTGGCCGGGGTGGACGTCGCGGCGCTGGATGATGGCCTGGGGCGGCGGGCGGGCATGCTGCTGGCCCGCACCGGCCTGGCCGATGCGATCGACGCCGCGGTCGTGTGCCTGGCCGGCGACGGGGATGACATCCTCACCTCTGATCCCGGCGACCTGCGGGCACTGGCCCAGGCGTCGGGCGTCCACGTCGAACTCATCCCCGTGGAGCGCGGGACGCTGGGGCCCTGAATCCGGTCCGTCAGCCTGACAGGGTGAACAACGCGCGCCTTGCCGACCCCGAAGGTGGCCTGTGGCGCCCGGCGCCCCAATTGGCCGGGACCTGAGCAGGCCGCGAGGTCGCGCCTAACGCCGAATCGGCGCGCGTGGTCAGTCGGCTGGCTAACTGTGATGGGAGCGGCCAGATCTCCAATTCTGGGCGTTCTATGTCCTGCCACGCGATTGGCCCTATTCGGCGCCGGCCGCACGCTGGCGGCGGAGCAGCCGGTTGCTTGCGGCGGCATCGAATATGGCCTTGGCGAAGCGCTGAGTATGTCGTGCTGGTATCAGCGAGGCCGCCTGCCGGGCTGGGAGCTTCGCGCGCGTGTGAGCGGCCCGAGCGTGACAATGCGTGTCCCGACCGGCGGCAGGCTGGCGATGATCACAAGGCGGCGCGGCGGGCCGGTCGTGACCGCCGCCAGCCGCGGGCCTCGCCGGGGGACTAGGCGGTTGTGGCGGAGCATGACGCGCGATGTCGCGAGCATGCCCTCGATGCGTGCGTCGTCAGGCAGCCGCCGCTGGTGGGCGATCACCCGGCTGAAGGCCAGCCCGTCGGCCAGCGCGCCGCCCTCGGGTGGCGGGGTGACCCGCGCGAACGCAGTGAACTGATCGGCGAGGTCGGCTCCGAGGGCCCGGGCCAGGGCGGGCCAGGCCCTGGCTACCGCCCGTGCGCGTTTGCGTGCCAGCGAGTCCGAGGTGAGTGTCACCAGCCGTGCGTCGAGGCCTTCGGCTGGTGGGCCCCCGTACAGCGCCGTGATCAGCTCGGCCTGGCGCGCGGCGAGCCGGGCCCTCCGCTCAGCCGTCATGGCACTGCGGCGCGCCCGCGGGCGCCGCGGTTCACCGCCGCACGGATCCGGTCGAGCTCGGCGGCGAGTTCCGAGTCTGGCGGGAAGTCATCGTCACGCTCGAGGAGTACACCTGGGGGGGACGTGCGTGCGCAGAGTTCTTCGAGTAGCTGCAGCACGCCGGGGGGGACGGCGCGGGTGTGCGTGTCGTGGTAGACGCCATCGCGCTCCAAGCCCCCCGCCACGTGCACATAGGCGATCCGGTCCAGCGGCAGGCGGTCCAGGAAGCTGAGCGGGTCGTAACGGTGGTTGCGGGCGTTGGCGTACAGATTCGCGACATCGAGCAGCAGCAAGGCGCCGGTGCGGTCGAGAAGCTCACACAGGAACGCCGCCTCGTCCATCTCCGCCTCCGGCCAGTCGACCAGGGCGGCGATCTGTTCGAGTGCCAGCGGCACCGGTAGCTGCTGCTGGGCCTGGCGGACGTTTTCGGCGACGATCTGCAGCGCCTCCCGGGTCCTTGGGACCGGCATCAGATGCCCGGCCTCGGTGCCGCCAGCCCGCACAAACGCCACATGCTCGCTCACCAGCGGCGCGTCCAGCAGCTCCGCGACCCTGGCCAGGTGCGCGATCCGCCGGCGGTCGGGTTTGTCCGCCCCGCCCAGCGACAGACGCACACCGTGCGGGATGACCCGCACGCCACGGGCCTTGAGCTGCGCCAGCGGGCGGGGAAGTGGCCCGCCCGCGGTCAGGCCTTCGGCGATGACTTCGACAAAGCGCAGATCATCGGTGCCCGCGATGAAGCGGGCCAACTCGGCGCGCCAGCCAATACCAACGCCAGGGCTGGGGCCGAGGCCGACACTGGGGCCGCTGCCCGGGCCGGTCATCCGCCGCAACCCCCGCCGCCGTCCCCGCCGCCGCCCCCGCAACTCCCGCCTCCGCCGAACCCGCTTCCGCCCGACCAGCCCGATCCGGCGACGGGGCCGAGCATCGAGGCGAGCGCGGCGTCGGCCAGCACCAGCGCGCCAATCCCCGTCAGGGCGACCTCACCAGCCAGCCGGCCAGAGCCGGGCCCGGGTGAGTCCTGGCCACCCGGAACCTGTGTGCGCAGGCTCTTGAGCAGGCTCATCCCGGCCCCGGTGGTGCGGGGAAGGAAGAAGAGCCCGGCTGCGGTACTGGTGCTGAGCACCCTATCCGGCGGCTGACGGGCGAGACTGACCGCAATGCCAAGACTCACGAGCATAAGCACGACGAGGTAGAGCACCGGATGGTGATTCGCCGTTCCCGCGATGACGCGGGCGGCTCCCAGGATGAGCAGCGGGGCGAACCACAGAACCTGCCACCGCATCGATACCACTTGGCGATCGGTCGGCATCAGCCCAAGTCCCCTAAGGCGGTCCCGGATCGGGCCGAGCACTCCCTCGGCGGAAACCTCATCCAGCACCTGCGGTGCCGCGGCGGCTGCGAAGTTTTTCACGCAGTCGTACATCCATTCCTCGACGGGATCAGCGTTCGCCGGGAGCGGTCCCGACACGCTTAGGGACTTACCGTCCGCGTTCAGTGTGAGGCTGCCGTTCTCCTTCAGCTGGCACACGGCCGCGGCGAGCGCTAGCCGGCCGCCGCCGTTCAGCATCGCCACTTCATATGGGCCGAACTCAGGCGAGCCTCCGCCGATAGCGGCAGATGTTCCTGCCGTCCCCCCGGCTCGCTGGCGCGCGGCAAGCACCCAAGCCCAGGTTGCGATAAGCAGCCCCGCATAAATCAGCAAAAAGAAAGACCCGCTGATCCCCCACGTATTCATCCAAGATCACCCCAAGAGCCGGCCAGGCTCTCTCGCCTGATGGTACTCCCGCCAGGCACGAACGTCACCCGCCCCAGGCCGTGGGGGCGCCAAGGCCCGAGGAGGCGATCGGGCTGGACTCCGTCTGGCCGCTGCGGGCAGATATGCGGGATCGGTGGCAAGACAGTCAGCCCTCACCGCGAAGCCGGCACCACCGACCGCTACAGGCACCGCGCGGTTGTGGGAAGTATCCCACCCGCATTAAAAGCGCTGACGGAACGGCCGTATCCGTCTGCACGCATTCACAAATGCCCCTTCGGACCATCTCGATGAGGTAACTGGTCAGGTCCCGGTAATTGGCTCGGCAGGGTAGGGCATCCAGGGCTGCCCTTCGGCGAGCATGACGAGGGCGTCGAAGGAAGCTGAGGCCGTGCTTGGCGGCGGTGGATAGGTAGCTGCGGATCGCGCAGAATTGCCGGGCGCCGGTGAGGGTGCGCAGCGTCTATCCAAGTTAGCACCGGGCCGTGGGACAGACCGCCAGGGCCACGCCCAGCGGTCTCGCGCAAAAGTGTCAGCTACAGCATCGGCACGGCAGAATGACCGTTATGCGCGCGAAGCGACGCCCGACACCGACTGCGGCTAGGCGCACCGATCGGCGGATCAGGCGCGTGAGGATGCGACGCGCTTATGACCGAGTGTGAGACGTCGGCCACGTGGCATCTGTGGCGATCGGCGGCAGGGCGGCCGCCCCCGGAACGCCGACGCTGTGTCAGTTGCCGCTGTGTAGCTGCGGATATTGATTGAGGAGCAACGGCCTCCGGCCAGGGCAACGGCCTGGCGGCCGTCGGGACGGTTGGCCGCTGAGCTGGGCCTGGTGCCGCTGGGGGTGCTGCGGCCGGGGGCGGTTCGGGGGCGAAGCCCCGAACGCGTTCGCGTTTCCGCAGGTCACAGGGCTCGTCCCCGGGCAGTTCAGATTGTCAGAGTTTTCGGATTTATGCCTCTGACCAGTGCCCCCGGCAGGATTCGAACCTGCGCTCACGGCTCCGGAGGCCGTTGCTCTCTCCCCTGAGCTACGGGGGCTCGAGGACGCAGCAAGGTTACCAGTCCCGGCGGCTTCCGCAGTCTCCGCCGGTGACCAGGTCGCCAGCGCCACGCGCCCGGGCCACACCCCTACGTCCTGGCCCGATACGGCAGAATGAACCGCGACCAGCTGATCGGGGCGGGACATGCCAGCTAGCAACCACAATGGGCCGCCGAGCACGGAGTCGCTCCGTGCCCCGGACCGTCGCCGCCTGTATGAGCAGCTCGTGCTGCAGCTCATCGACTACGTCGAGGTCACCGGCCTGCAGGCCGGCGACCGGCTGCCATCAGAACGCGATCTCGCCCAGGCCCTGCACGTCAGCCGGGCGTCGGTCCGCCAGGCGACGGTGGCGCTGGAGGTACGCGGGATTTTCGAGGTGCGCCATGGCGACGGCATCTACCTGAAGTCAGCGCCGGGGGACTCGGCGCACGTGATGGAGCTGCTGACCCGCCGGCACCGGCTGCCCGAGGTGCTGGAGGCGAGAGAGGCACTGGAGACCCAGCTTGCGGCCCTGGCTGCGGCCCGGCGGACCGACGCCGACATCGCCGAGATGGACGCCGCGCTCGACGCCATGGCGGCCGACATCGCCGCTGGCGGCCTGGGGGAGGAGGGGGACCGGCGGTTCCACGGGGCGGTCACCCGCGCCGCCCGCAGCCCGCTGCTGGCTGAGTTCATGGAGCTGCTGGCGGCCCAGATCGGCGAGACCCGGCGCAGCTCGCTGGGGGAACCGGGCCGGCCGCCGCGCTCGCTCATGGCCCACCGGCGGATCGCCACCGCCATCCGGGATGGCGACGTGGGGGGCGCCCGGCAAGCGATGCGCCGCCACCTGACGATGGTCGCCGACATCGGTCTGCTGCGCTGGGCCGCCGTGGAACCGGCCGGGGCCAGCCTGCCCGGGCCCGGCGACGGCGCACCGGGTGACGGTGCACCGGGCGACGATGCGCCCGCCGACGGCATGCGGGCGAAGGCACGCCGGGCTGACCCAGATGCCCGGTTACGCCGGTCATCCGGTGAACAACCCAGCTAAGTTCTCGCATGAAACCGCGGCCAGACGCTAACCTCGCGCCCGTGGCGCAGGGACTGGGACGCGTGCTTGTGGTGGACGACGACGAAGTGATCCGGCAGCTCATCGCGGTCAACCTGACTCTGGAGGGCTTCGACGTCGCCACCGCCGTGGACGGGCAGGACTGCCTGGACAAGGTCACGGCCATCGACCCCGACGTGATCACCCTGGACGTCATGATGCCGCGCCTCGACGGCTGGGTGACCGCCAGCCAGCTCCGCCGCAACCCGCAGACCAGCAGTATCAAGGTCGTGCTCATCACCGCACGCGCGCAGGAGGACGACAAGCTGCGCGGCCGCCAGATCGGCGTGGACGCCTACCTGACCAAGCCGTTCGACCCGACCGAGATGATCCGGGTGGTCCGCGAGCTGGCCGGTCACGGGCCCGGCGAGCCAGACGCGTCCTGACCGCGCCGCCTGCCGCTGACCATGCCTGCCGCTCACCATGCTGCGTGCTGACCATGCCGCTTATGCTGAGCGGCACGCGCATGCCGCGCCCGCCCTGCGCCAGGCCGCTGTCCTCGCTCTGGCCGCTGACCACCAGGAACCCAGGGAAACAATCATGAGCCGCGTCGCCCACCCCGCCGGACCGCGCCATGCCGAGGTGCTCCCGGCCGAGCACCCACCGGCCCCGCCCGCGGACCTCAACGCGATCGACCCGGCCGTCTGGCCGCGTGGCGCCCGCCGCGTGAGCGGGGTACTCACCTTGGGCGGTGCCGACGTCAGGGACCTGGCGGCCGAGTTCGGCACCCCGGTGTTCGTGCTGGACGAGGCGGATTTCCGCAGCCGCTGCCGCGACTTCCGGCAGGCGTTCGGCGACGACGCGGCCGTGTTCTACGCAGCCAAGGCGTTCTGCTGCCGGGCGGTACTGCGCTGGGCCAGCGAGGACGGCCTGGGCGTGGATGTCTGCACCGGCGGGGAGCTGTCAGTGGCCCTGGCCGCCGGGGTGGACCCGGCGATGATCACGTTCCATGGCAGCAACAAGCTCATGCCGGAGCTGGAGCAGGCGCTGGCCGCAGGCGTTGGGCACATCGTGGTTGATTCGTTTGAGGAGATCGCGCGCCTGGCCTACCTGGCCGAGGAAGCGGAACGGCGGGGCCGGGCCGCGCCGGCGCCGAAGCTCCTGGTCCGGGTGACCACCGGGGTCGAGGCGCACACCCACGAGTTCGTCGCCACCGCCCACGACGACCAGAAGTTCGGCTTCTCGCTCTCCTCCGGCGCCGCCGACGAGGCCGTCCGGCGGGTGCTCGCCGCGCCCGGGCTGCACCTGGCCGGGCTGCACTCGCACATCGGCTCCCAGATCTACGACGCGGCCGGGTTCGACGTGGCCGCCCAGCGGGTGCTCGACCTGGCCGCCCGGATGCTCGCCGAGCACGGTGCCCGGATCGATGAGCTGAACCTGGGTGGCGGGTTCGGTATCGCCTACACGAGCGACGACGACCCCACCGACATAAAGATCATCGCGGAGAACCTGCGGGACATCGTCCGCGCCCGGTGCGCGGCGGCCGGCCTGGACGTGCCCCGGATCACGGTCGAGCCGGGACGGGCGATCGCCGGGCCCGGCACGGTTACCCTGTACGAAGTCGGGACGGTCAAGGACGTGGACGGGCTGCGCAGCTACGTCAGCGTGGACGGCGGGATGAGCGACAACATCCGCACCGCCCTGTACGGGTCCGAGTACACCTGTGTGCTGGCCTCCCGCGAGTCGGCGGCGCCAGCCATGCTGTCGCGGCTGGTCGGCAGGCACTGCGAGAGCGGGGACATCGTGGTCAGGGACACCTACCTGCCCGCCGACCTGGCCCCGGGGGATCTGCTCGCGGTGGCGGCCACCGGCGCCTACTGCCGCTCGATGGCGAGCAACTACAACTACCTGCCACGGCCGCCGGTGGTGGCGGTCGGCGACGGGCCGGCCCGGGTGCTGCTGCGCCGGGAGACCCTGGCCGACCTGCTGGCGCTGGACCAAGGGTGAGCAGGACTGGACCAAGGGTGACCGGGAAGGGTGAGCGTAAGGTGAGCCAGCCAGTGCGGGTGGCGCTGCTCGGCTGCGGTGGGGTCGGTTCGGAGGTGTACCGGCTGCTCGGCCAGCAGGCGGCCGACCTGGCCGCGCGGATCGGCGCCCCGCTGGAGGTGACCGGGGTCGCGGTCCGGCGTCCGGGCCGGGCCCGCGCCGTCGAGGTGGATCCGGCGCTGCTCACCGGCGACGCGATGGCGGTGGCCACCAGCCCCAGCGTGGACATCGTGGTCGAGGTGATCGGCGGCATCGAGCCCGCCCGCTCGCTGCTGCTCGCCGCCATGAAGAACGGCAAGTCGGTGGTGAGCGCGAACAAGGCGCTGCTGGCCGAGGACGGCGCCATGCTGCACCAGGCCGCCCGGGACACCGGCACCGACCTGTACTACGAGGCGGCGGTGGGGGGCGCCATCCCGCTGCTGCGGCCGCTCCGCGAGTCGCTGGCCGGCGACGCGGTCCGCCGCGTGCTCGGCATCGTCAACGGCACCACCAACTACATCCTGGACCGGATGGACACCTCGGGGGCGGGCTTCACCGACGCGCTGGAGGAAGCGCAGGCGCTCGGTTATGCCGAACCCGACCCGACCGCCGACATCGAGGGCTTCGACGCGGCCGCCAAGGGCGCGATCCTGGCCAGCCTGGCCTTCCACAGCGAGGTCACGGCGGCCGGGGTCTACCGGGAGGGGATCACCAGCGTCACCCAGGCCGACATCGCCAGCGCCCGCGCGCTCGGCCAGGTGGTCAAGCTGCTGGCCATCTGCGAGCGCAACGACGCGGGCGTCTCGGTCCGGGTCCACCCGGCCATGATTCCCCGCACGCACCCGCTGGCCGGGGTCCGCGAGGCCTACAACGCGGTGTTCGTGGAGGCCGAATCGGCCGGGCGGCTGATGTTCTACGGGGCCGGCGCGGGCGGGGTGCCCACCGCCAGCGCGGTGCTCGGCGACATCGTCGCGGTGGCGCGCAACCGGCTGGCCGGCACCCGCGGCCCGGATACCACCAGCTACGCCGGGCTGCCGGTGCTGCCGATGGGGCAGGCGCTGACGCGCTACCACGTCGCGCTCGACGTGGCCGACCGGCCGGGCGTGCTGGCCCGGGTGGCCGAGTCGTTCGCCCGGCACGACGTTTCTATCCAGGCGGTCCGGCAGGAGGGCCGGGGTGACGACGCCCAGCTGGTCATCGTCACCCACACGGCGCCGGACGCCGCGCTGGCCAGCTGCGTGGACGACCTGGGCGCGATGGACGTGGTCCGCGCGGTCGCCAGCGTGATGCGGGTGGAGGGAGACGGGGAGGTATGACCGCGCGGGTGGCCTGGCCCGGACTCATCAGGCACTATGCCAAACGCCTGCCGGCCGTGCCCGACTCGCGGGTGGTCACGCTGGGCGAGGGTGCCACCCCGCTGCTGCCCGCCCCGGTGCTGTCCGCCCGCACCGGGTGCGAGGTGTTCCTGAAGGTGGAGGGGGCGAACCCGACCGGCTCGTTCAAGGACCGGGGGATGACGGTCGCGGTCAGCGTGGCCGCCGCGGGCGGCGCGACCGCCATCATGTGTGCCTCGACCGGAAACACCAGCGCCAGCGCCGCCGCCTACGCGGCCCGGGCCGGGCTGACCTGCGCGGTGCTGGTGCCCCGCGGCAAGATCGCGCTGGGCAAGCTGGCCCAGGCCCTGGTGCACGGCGCGAAGCTGCTCCAGGTGGACGGCAACTTCGACGACTGCCTGGAGCTGGCCCGCAAGCTCGCGGCCGACTACCCGGTGGCGCTGGTCAACTCGGTCAACCCGGACCGGCTGGCGGGCCAGAAGACCGCGGCCTTCGAGATCGTCGAGGCCCTCGGCGACGCCCCGGACGTGCACTGCCTGCCGGTCGGCAACGCGGGCAACATCACGGCCTACTGGCGGGGCTACCGTGAGTACGCCGAGGCCGGGCTGGCCACCCGCACCCCGCGCATGTTCGGCTTCCAGGCCAGCGGCGCGGCGCCGATCGTGCGCGGTGAGCCGGTGCTGGCCCCGATGACGATCGCGACCGCGATCAGGATCGGCAACCCCGCCTCGTGGGCCCTGGCGGAGGGCACGCGCGACGAGTCCGGTGGCCTGATCGACTCGGTGACCGACCGCCAGATCCTGGCCGCCTACCGGCTGCTGGCCGGGCAGGAGGCGGTGTTCGGCGAGCTGGCCTCCGCGGCCGGGGTCGCCGGGCTGCTGCAGGCCCGCGAGAACGGGCAGCTTGACGCCGGATGCCGGGTCGTCTGTACCATCACCGGCAACGGACTTAAGGACCCGGACTGGGCGGTTTCGGCCGCTCCGGCCCCGGTGACCGTGGCCGCCGACCCGGGCGCTGCCGCGGCCGCGCTGGGGCTGGCCTGACCACCCGTCCCGGGCCCGAGCCTTCCAGGGGGAACTGCGTGAACTGGTCGCCACGGCCCGTGCGCGTGCAGGCACCGGCCACCAGCGCCAACCTGGGGCCCGGCTTCGACGCGCTGGGCCTCGCGCTGGCGCTGTACGACCAGGTCGAGGCCGGGGTCACCGGCGGCGGGCTGGCCATCGAGGTGACCGGCCAGGGCGCGGGCAGCGCCACGGCCGGGGAGGCGCACCTGGTGGTCCGGGCCATGCGCGCGGGGTTTGCCGCGCTCGGCGGCCAGCCGCCAGGGATCGCCCTGCACTGCGCCAACGCCATCCCGCACGGGCGGGGCCTGGGCTCGTCGGCGGCGGCCATCTGCTCGGGCCTGCTGGCCGCCCGGGCGCTGGTCATTGGCGGCGAAACGGCGCTGCCGGACGACGCACTCTTCGGGCTCGCGGCCGAGCTGGAAGGGCACCCCGACAACGTGGCGGCCTGCCTGGCTGGCGGCCTCACGATCGCCTGGACACCCCGGCCGGGGGCGCTGGGCGCGCCCGCCAGCGCGCCGGCCGGAGCCGCCGGGCCAGCGGATGCGGGCCCCGGGCCGCGGATGCTGCGGCTGCCGGTGCCGGCCGGGCTGCGGACGGTGCTGTGTGTGCCGCCGTTCCCGCTGGCCACCGAGGCGGCGCGGCGGGCCCTGCCGGCGGTGATCCCGCACGCCGACGCGGCGGCTAACGCCGCGCGCAGCGCGCTGCTGGTCGCGGCGTTCAGCGGGGCGGCCGAGGTGCTGTTCGCCGCGACCGAGGACTTCCTGCACCAGCCGTACCGCACCGCCGTTATGCCGCAAACCGCTGATCTGGTGAGCAGGCTGCGGCACGCCGGGCTGGCCGCGGTGGTGTCCGGGTCGGGCCCGGCGGTGCTGGTCCTGTCGTTCGACAGCCAGGGGCCACCGGCCGCGGCGGTGGATTCAATCGGTCACGAAACGGGTATCGATTGGCAAGTAATCCCCCTGGACATAGATCGGCAGGGTGGGCACGTCCGGCAAGGTGGACCGGGGGTGCAACTGCCAGAGAGCGCCCGGGAAGAACCGTCCTGGAACCAGGGTCAGGGGCCGGGCGCAAAGTCACGCGGGCGGGTCCCCGCATGACCGGTCAGCTTCCTGCGCGACACACAGACCACTGTCGAGGGAATGCCGTGGGCTCTCTTGGTGTTAAGCTGGGTGCCGCACCAGATGCCCCGCTGTGGGCACAGGTGCTCGCCTGTCACTTGCCGCGAGGTCGGCCATATGGCCGGCAGCGGCCGGTGATTCTCCATCAACTCCCCGGATCACTCCCTCCTCTCCGCGTACGCCAGCGCTGGAGACGGCATGGAGAACCGGGAGCGGAGCGGAGGCCCGGGGGTGCCAGCCTGGCCACCTGGGTGTGTTTTGAGCCTTCTGCCTTGACCGCAGACGCCGGATTAGACGCCCGGAGGACCGCCGGCCACAGCGGCGGCGCGGCAAGACAGCAGGTGCATAATCTGGCCCGGCCAGTTCGCCGGGCCGCGGCATCGGGTTGCCCGGTCACCCCTTCGGCCGGCTCCCGCGCTCTGGGAAGGACCCCTCGTGAGCAGCGAAACCACCGATCTCTTCACCGGCTCCCCGGTCACGCCCGGGGCTTCGGCCAGCGGGCAGGAAACTCCTGGCCCGCGCCCAGCGGCTGAGGCGGTGACGAGCGGGGAGGCCAGCGGCGCCGGCCGGGGACTGTCCGGCATGCTGCTGCCCGATTTGCAGCGGATGGCGCAGTCCATGGGGATCACCGGTACCGCCCGGATGCGCAAGAGCCAGCTCGTGGCGGCGATCCAGGACCGGCAGAGCGGCGGGACCACCGCCACGCAGGCCGCCCACCGGGATGCGGCACTCGACAATTCAGCCCAGCGGGGCGCGTCCGCGGGAGCCGACGCACCTCGCCACCGTGAGCAGGACGCCATGGAACCAGACAGATCCACTCAGCCGGGCCCGGGGGAGGCCACCTATCCAGCGGTTTCCAGCAGGGAAGCGCAGGCAGGCGCCCCGCGGGAGGATGCTGCCAGCGGCGGCGCGGACAGCCAGCTGTCGTTTGAGCGCTCCGGGCAGGCCACGGACGCCCCCCGCACGGGTGCGGCACCGGCCGGGACTGGCAGCGCCGCGGCCGCAGGCGCCGGTAACGATCAGCAGGGCGAGGCCCCGCGTGGCGGCGAGAGCTACCAGGGCGGCGACGGCCAGCGTGGTGGCGGCCAGCGCCGGCGCGGCAACGGCAGGCCCGGCGAGCAGGGGCGCAACGGCGAGGCCGGTGAGCAGCGCCAGGACCAGAACGGCCCGCGCGGCCAGGACCGCGGCCCGGCCCAGGACCAGGGCAACCGGGGCGGCGGCCAGCAGGACCGTGACGACGACGACCGCGGCGGGCGCCGCAACCGGGACCGGTTCCGCAACCGCAACCGCCGGCGCGGCGAGCGCACCGGCGGCGAGCCGGAGCCCGTGATCACCGAGGACGACGTGCTCATCCCGATCGCCGGCATCCTCGACGTGCTCGACAACTACGCGTTCATCCGCACCACCGGCTACCTGCCCGGGCCCAACGACGTGTACGTGTCCCTCTCCCAGGTCCGCAAGCACGGCCTGCGCAAGGGCGACGTCATTGAGGGCGCGGTCCGCCAGCCGCGCGATGGCGAGCGGCGGGAGAAGTTCAACGCCCTGGTCCGGCTCGACAAGGTCAACGGGCTCGACCCGGAGCAGTCACGCGCCCGGCCGGAGTTCGGCAAGCTCGTGCCGCTGTACCCGCAGGAGCGGCTGCGGCTCGAGGGCGACCCGGGCAACATGACGACGCGGATCATCGACCTGTTCGCCCCGATCGGCAAGGGCCAGCGCGGCCTGATCGTGTCGCCGTCGAAGGCGGGCAAGACGCTGATCCTGCAGGCCATCGCGAACGCGATCACCAAGAACAACCCCGAATGCCACCTGATGGTCGTGCTGGTGGACGAGCGGCCAGAGGAAGTCACCGACATGCAGCGCACGGTCAAGGGCGAGGTCGTTTACTCGACCTTCGACCGGCCGTCCGAGGACCACACCACCGTCGCCGAGCTCGCTATCGAGCGGGCCAAGCGCCTGGCTGAGATGGGCCACGACGTGGTCGTCCTGCTTGACTCGATCACCAGGCTCGGCCGCGCCTACAACCTGTCCGCCCCCGCCAGCGGGCGGATCATGTCCGGTGGCGTGGACTCCACGGCCCTTTACCCGCCGAAGCGGTTCTTCGGCGCGGCGCGCAACATCGAGCATGGCGGCTCGGTCACGATCCTCGCCACCGCCCTGATCGAGACCGGCTCCCGCGCGGACGAGGTGATCTTCGAGGAGTTCAAGGGGACCGGCAACATGGAGTTGCGGCTCCGCCGGGAACTCGCGGAGAAGCGGATCTTCCCGGCCATCGACGTGGACGCGTCGGGCACCCGCAAGGAAGAGCTGCTGCTGAGCCCCGAGGAGCTGAAGATCGTCTGGCAGCTCCGCCGGGTGCTGCACTCGCTGGAGCCGCAGCAGGCGCTGGAAGTGCTGATGGAGCGGATGAAGGGCACCAAGAGCAACGCGGAGTTCCTGCTCCAGGTGCAGAAGACCACCGTCAGCGGCTGACGGGAATGGCCAGGCCCCGGGCCGCGTTCTGGGGTCTGGCACACTGAATAAGCCAAGATAGCCCGGTACCGGTTCACGCCCGGCGGCCCACCGCCGCGGCGACCCGGCGACCGGCCAAGGCAGGAGTAGTGACGTGAAGCCTGACATTCACCCGGACTACGTGGAGACCACGGTGACCTGCACGTGCGGGAACACCTTTACCACCCGGTCCACCTCGAGCAACGGCGTTATCCACGCCGACGTCTGCTCGAATTGCCACCCCTTCTACACCGGCAAGCAGAAGATCCTCGACACCGGCGGCCGGGTGGCCAGGTTCGAGCGCCGGTTCGGCAAGAAGGCAGCCGGCAAGTAGCTTCCGCGGATCACCGCGCCCGGGACCCGGCATCGCCGGTCCGGGTGCGGTGATCCTGGCCGTCGACGGGCGGGATCGTCCCGTCCCGCTGATGTGCGCGGACGGCCGGCCCCGGCGGCCGGGCAGCGCAGAGCTACGCCTGGGAGAGAGAGCTACGCCTGGGAGAGGAGGCACGATGTTCGAGCGGCTCGCCGAACTTGCGGACGAGCACGCCCGGCTGGAGCGTGACCTCGCCGACCCCGCCGTCCACACCGACGCCGAGCGGTCGAGGGCGCTCGGCCGCCGCTACGGCGCGCTGACCCCGATCGTGACCGCCTACCGGCAGTGGCAGCAGACGGTGGCGGACGAGGAGACCGCGCGCGAACTGGCCGCGGACGACCTCTCCTTCGCGGCCGAGGCCGAGCAGCTGGCCGCCCGCCGGGCCGAGCTGGAACAACAGCTCCAGGCCCTGCTCGTGCCCCGGGACGCCAACGACAGCAAGGACGTGATCCTGGAGGTCAAGGCGGGGGAGGGCGGCGAGGAGTCCGCCCTGTTCGCCGGCGACCTGCTGCGCATGTACCTGCGGTACGCCGAGCGCAGGGGCTGGCAGGCCGAGATCCTCGACGCCACCATGACCGGCCTCGGCGGCTGCAAGGACGCCACCGTGGCGGTCAAGTCGCCGCGGGGCGGCGACGGGGTCTGGGCCAGCCTGAAGTACGAAGGCGGCGTGCACCGGGTGCAGCGGGTGCCGGTGACCGAGTCGCAGGGGCGGATCCACACCTCCGCGGCCGGCGTGCTCGTGATGCCGGAGGCCGACCCGGTCGACGTCACCATCGAGCCCGCTGACCTGCGGATCGATGTGTTCCGCTCATCCGGGCCCGGGGGCCAGAGCGTGAACACCACCGACTCCGCGGTCCGCATCACCCACCTGCCGACCGGGATCGTGGTCTCCTGCCAGAACGAGAAGAGCCAGCTCCAGAACAAGGAGCAGGCCCTGCGCATCCTGCGCGCCCGGCTGCTGGCGCAGGCCCAGGCCGACGCCGAGGCGCAGGCCGCCGCCGAGCGCCGCAGCCAGGTCCGGACGGTGGACCGATCGCAGCGGGTGCGGACCTACAACTTCCCGGAGAACCGCATCTCCGATCACCGGGTCGGCTACAAGGCGCACAACCTCGACCAGGTGATCGACGGTGACCTGGACGCGGTGATCCAGGCCCTCATCGACGGCGACCGGTCCAGCCGGGCGGCCGGTGACAACGGGACCTGACCGCCGGTGACGCTGCTGCTGGACGAGATCGCGGTCGCCACCATCCGGCTGGCCGACTCGGGCATCGACTCCCCACGGACCGACGCCGAGGTGATCGCCGCACACGTGCACGGGGTCAGCCGGACCGAGCTGCATCGGGTGGCCGACGGCCGGTTCGACCCGCGGTTCTGGAACGAGATCGCCCGCCGGGAAGCGCGCGAGCCGCTCCAGCACATCACCGGGCTGGCCGGGTTCCGCTATCTGGAGGTCGAGGTCGGCCCGGGCGTGTTCGTGCCCCGGCCGGAGACCGAGGTGATGACCGGCTGGGCGGTCGATGCGCTGCGGGCCATGGATGTGGCCGAGCCGGTGGTGGCCGATCTGGGCACGGGCAGCGGAGCGATCGCGCTGGCGATCGCCCAGGAGGTGCCCCGGGCCCGGGTGCACGCCGTGGAGGCCGACCCGCTGGCCCTGAGCTGGGCCGAGCGCAACATCGGACGCTGGGCCGCCGCGGCTCCGCACACCCGGGGGCGGGTCACCCTGCACCAGGGCGACTTCGCCAGCGCCCTGGGGTCGCTGGGCGACGCTGTTGATCTTGTTATCAGCAACCCCCCCTACATCCCGGTGGGCGCGGCGGTCCCGCCCGAGGTGGCCGAATACGATCCCGCGGGCGCGCTGTGGGGCGGGGCGGACGGGCTGGACGCGGTCCGGGTCATCGAGGGGACGGCGCGGCGGCTGCTGCGGGAGGACGGGCTGGTCGCGGTCGAGCACGGGGCGCCGCAGGGAGCGGCGGTCTACTGGATCTTCGCGGAGGAGCGGGGCTGGCGGGACACCCGCAACCACCGGGACCTGGCCGGCCGCGACCGTTTCGTCACCGCCCGCCGGTAGCGCCGGTAGTGTCGGCAGTTCTCGGTAGTGGGGTGCCCGCGCGTTCCCGGGCGGGCGGCCCCGCCCACCGGCCGGAGCGCCTGCCGGTGCGGGCCAGCCGCCTCGCCGCCAACGGGCCCGGCCGGAGAGCGCCGCGCGGGGAACACGCGATTCAGTGGCAGGATGGGCAGCCATGAGCGCACGGTTTGACTGCACTGACCCGGCCCAGCGGGCGACCGGCCTGGCCGCGGCCGCCGCCGCCCTGCGCCAGGGTGACCTGGCCGTGATGCCGACCGACACCGTGTACGGGGTGGCCGCCGACGCGTTCTCCCCGGCCGCGGTGGCCGGGCTGCTCGCGGCCAAGGGCCGGGGCCGGGACATGCCGCCGCCGGTGCTGGTCGGGAGCATGCGCGCCGCCACGGCCCTGATAGAGGACCTGAACGCCTCGGGCAAGGACCTGATCGAGGAGTTCTGGCCGGGCGGGCTCACCCTCGTGGTGCGGGCCAGCCGGAGCCTGGTCTGGGATCTGGGGGACACCAAGGGCACGGTCGCGGTCCGGATGCCGCTGCACGAACTCGCGCTCGACCTGCTCAGGGAAACCGGCCCGCTTGCGGTGAGCAGCGCCAACCGGGCCGGCGCGCCGCCCGCCACCACCGCCGACGGCGCGCAGGAGCAATTGGGCGAGGCGATCTCGGTCTACCTCGACGGCGGTCCCTGCCCCGGCGAGGTGCCGTCCACCATCGTCGATATCACCGGCGGTGTCCCCCGGCTGCTGCGGGCCGGGGTGGTGCCGGTCGAGCGGTTGCGGCAGGTCATCAACCTGATCATCGAAGATGAGGCGGCGGCGGGTTAAGCCTGGCCGCGGCGGGGAGGCTAGCGCGCGGGGACGCCGCGGCCGACCGCGGGCAGCGGCACGTGAGCGGGGCCCAAGTGCCCTAGAGTGGATCGCGATGCTCGCAGAACCAGACCAGCTGTGGTGAGCCATGCAAGGTGAGTACGTCCTGACCTTGCTCGTGGCCGCGGCGGTCACCTATCTGCTGACGCCGCTGGTGCGGCGGTTCGCGGTCACGGTCGGCGCCATCCACGCCGCCCGCGACCGGGACGTGCACGAAGTTCCCACGCCGCTGCTCGGCGGGTTCGCCATGTACGCGGGCCTGGTTGCCGGGCTGCTCGTGGCCAGCCGGCTGGTCAACCTGAAATCGGTGTTCGCCGAGACCAACATGGCCAAGGGCCTGCTGCTGGCCGGGGCCCTGGTGGTCATCATGGGCTTCGTCGATGACCGCTGGGGCATGGGGGCGATCAGCAAGCTGGCCGGCCAGGTCGCGGCCGGGGTGATCCTGGTCTGGAGCGGCGCCGAGGTGACCTGGCTGCCCGCGCCGCACGGCGGATACCTGGTGCTGACCAGCGACGAGCAGATCGTGGTGACCATCCTGGTCGTGGTCATGACCATCAACGCGGTCAACTTCATCGACGGCCTCGACGGGCTGGCCGCCGGGATCGTCGGCATCGGGGCCGCGTCCTTCTTCATCTACTACTACACGCTGACCCACCGGCTCGGCCTGGGTGGCCAGACCGGCCCCGCGCTGGTGTCGGCCGTCCTGGCCGGGATCTGCCTGGGCTTCCTGCCGCACAACTTCCATCCCGCCCGCATCTTCATGGGGGATACCGGCGCGATGCTGATCGGGCTGCTGCTCGCCTATGCGCCGATCTCCAGCCTGGCCGCGCTCGACCCCAATTCGCTGACCGGCTCACGGGCCTTCGCGCACGGCACCGTCAACCGGTTCGGCGCGATCATGCCGCTGCTGCTGCCCGCCGCGATCCTGCTCATTCCCTACACCGACCTGCTGCTGGCGGTCTTCCGCCGGACCCGGGCGGGCCTGTCACCGTTCGCGGCGGACCGCAAGCACCTGCACCACCGGATGCTGGACATCGGCCACTCGCACCGGGCCAGCGTCCTGATCATGTATCTGTGGGCGGGCCTGTTCGCGGGCAGCGTGGTCTGGCTGTCGATCATCCGGAGCAAGCTGTTCGTGCTGGCGATCATCACCGTGGTGGCCATGCTCGCGCTGCTGTTCATGTCCATGCCCCGGCTGCGCCCATGGGGCCGGGCGCCCGCCCTGGCCCGCGAGCGGCCGCCACCCCGCGCCGCGCGGGTGGGTCCCGCCGCAGCGCGGGGCCGCCGCCGGATGGCGCCCCGCCCGGGCCCGGAGCCAGATGAGGCGGCGGTACCGGCGGGTGCGGGGTCGCGAACGGCGCGGCCCCCGGCTCCGGACCTACTGGCCGCCGACCGGCGGCCGGCTGACCGGCTGGCCGCGGTCGGCCCGGTGCCGGTCTCACCCGGCCAGCCGGAGGCGGTCCGCCCCCCGGTACCGGCGGCGACCCATCCCACGGCCAGCCGGACGTCCCGTCCGTCGCCGGCCGGCCCGGCGCCGGCGCCTTGGCCGCCAGCGCCGCAGGCGGCGCTGTACCCGGGCCGGCCACCCGCCGATGACGGTCAATCAGGGTTCTACCCGGCACCGCCGCCCGAGCCCGGGGACGCCTGGAGCGAGCCACCGTTCTACCCAGCCCCGCCCCCGGCGGGCGCCGATTCCTATCCCGCATCTCCGGCCAGCGCCCCGCCGTGGCCCCCGGCATCGTCCGCTGGTGGCCCGCCCTGGTCGCCTGCGTCCCCGGCTGGCGGGCCGCCGTGGCCCCCGGCGCCCCCGGTGGGCGGCCCGCCGTGGCCGCCCGAGTCGGCCTGATCGGGGATCCGCCCTGGCCTTGGCGGCCGGTTCCCGCTCGGGCGGCATCTGTGCGGTTTTGGCCGCTGACGGGCGGCTATGTCACAGGCCGTGACCCGGTGAAACCCGTGCCTGGGAGCTTGTGATATCTTTCACGAGCAGCCGCTCAATGACGAGTGAGGGGTCCGTGATACGTTTCGCACACGTGGCGGCGCACATGCGCCACTCCGGTGCCAGGGCTGCCCCGGGCGGCTTGCACAACCGGGATGAGCTGGCGCGCGTGTCGGCCATCAGTGCGACCTTCGAGCCCTCCGGAGCCTGATCCATGCTGGCGACCTATGCCGTGATCATCCGGCGCTCGGCCCTGGTCACCGCCCCGGTCGCGGTGCTCCTGATGGTGCTGGGCGCCCTGCTGGGCGGTTCGAAGGGCCTGCTCGGCGCCGCGCTCGGGGTCGCCCTGGTAATCGCGTTCTTCGGGATCAGCGTGCTGGTCGTGGGCCGGTTCGCGAAGATCAGCCCGCAGGCCATGATGGCGGCCGCGGTCGGCACCTACCTGGTCAAGATCCTCATCCTGCTCGTCCTGGTGGGGCGCTTCCAGAACTCGACCGCGTTCAACCCCAGATTCTTCGGGCTCACCGCCATCGTCTGCGTGCTCGCCTACAGCGCGGCGCAGATGATCTGGTCGATGCGCCTGAAAATGCTGTACGTCGATCCGGACCGAGACCGGTGACCCGTGATGCGCACTGGACCGCAGGACGGGGGACCGCGGCCCAGGGCCGGCGCGTCCGCCGGTGCCCGCGGCGAGCGGCCCGGATGGGTGCCCGGTGACCGGGGGCGGGCCCGGGCCGGGCGGAGCACCGCCGGGCGGCCGCGATCCATCCCAGCCACGACCGGCCAGCTTTGGCTGGGCCATTCTGTCCTACCTGATCGGCGGCATGGTCCTGTATGGGTTCGTGGGCTGGCTGATCGGCCGCTGGACCGGCTTGCCCTGGCTGTTCCCGGTGGGCATGCTCGCCGGCCTGGCCAGTGCGATCGCCCTCGTCATCTTCCGGGTCACCAAGTCGTGACCCTGCTGACCTGGCGCCCGCCTGCGCGGTGGCGTGCCGCTAGGAGCAACGGTGAGTGACGTCGCAGTATCGATGCCCGGATGCCATATCTTCAGCGGCTGCGGCTACCCGGCCCCGTCGATCAGTTACTTCTACTTCAAGCCGATCTTCACCATCGGCAGCTTCCAGTTCACCAAGCCCATGCTGCTGGCGATCGTCTCCGCCGCCATCGTGCTGACCTTCTTCTTCGTGGCGTTCCGCAAGCCGAAGATCGTCCCCCGGGGCGCGCAGAACCTGGGCGAGATGGGTGTGCTGTTCGTCCGGGACCAGATCCTGCGCCCCCAGCTGGGCAAGAAGGGCGACAAGTACCTGCCGTTCCTGGTCTCGATATTCTTCTTCGTCTGGATCATGAACGTTTTCGGGATCATCCCGCTGGTCGATTTCCCGCCGACCTCCAGGATCGCGTTCCCGGCCGCACTGGCCTTCATCGTGTGGGTCACCTACATCACGATCGGGATGAAGAGCAAGGGGCCGATCGGCTACTTCCGGGAAATGGCCATTCCCCAGGGTGCGCCCTGGTGGATTCTGCCGCTGCTCGCCCCGATCGAGCTCTTCTCCAACGTCCTGGTCCGGCCGTTCACGCTGACGATCCGGCTCATGGCCAACATGCTGGCCGGCCACCTGCTGCTGCTGGTGTTCGGGCTGGCGTCCTGGTATCTGTTCAGCGCCTCGATCGGCCTGCTCTACGCGACCACGTCGTTCGTGCTGACGATCATCCTGACGGGCCTTGAGGTGCTGATCCAGGCGCTCCAGGCGTTCATCTTCACCACCCTCACCGCGTTCTACATCGCTGATGCGACCGAGACCGCGCACTGACCCTGACCACCCAGACCCCGGCGGACCAACCGCCGGCCTGAAAGGAAGCTGAGAGATGCATCACCTGGTGCACCATCTGGCCTACCTGGCCGCTAATGGCGCCGGCACGTCGGGCAACCCGATCTACTACCACTTCGTCAATCTCGGCGCGCTGACCTACGGCCTGGCGGCCATCGGCCCGGGCATCGGCATCGGCCTGGTCTTCGGGCATGCCATCGAGGCCATGGCCCGGCAGCCAGAGGCCTCCGGCCGGATCACCACCTATATGTGGATCGGGTTCGCGCTGACCGAGGCGCTCGCGCTGATCGGCATCGCCGTCCCGTTCTTCATCAAGTAGCACCCGCACGGAGAGGTAACCGGCCATGTTGCAACTCGCGGCCGCTCAGCTACAGAACCCGCTGGCCCCGGACCCGACCGAGCTCATCATCGGCTTCATCACCTTCGGCATCATCTTCGGGGCGCTGTGGAAGGTGCTGCTGCCGCGGATCACCAAGACGCTGGCGGACCGGACCGATGCCATCGAGGGCGGGCTGCAGCGGGCCGAGGAGACCCAGGCCGAGGCCAAGCGCACGCTGGAGGCCTACCGCAAGCAGCTGGCCGAGGCCAGGCACGAGGCGGCGCGGCTGCGGGAAGAGGCCAGGGAGCAGGGGGCGCAGATCATCGCGGAGATGCGCGAGCAGGCGGGCACCGAGGCCCGGCGGCTCATCGACGCGGCCCGCTCGCAGATCGACGCGGACCGGCAGCAGGCACTCCAGTCGCTCAGGACCGAGGTCGGCGCGCTCGCCGTGGATCTCGCCGGCCGGGTGGTGGGCGAGTCGCTGTCCGACGAGGCGCGCCAGCGCCGCACGGTGGAACGCTTCCTGGCCGAGCTGGAGCAGATGCCAGAAAGTGCCGCCCGGTGACCGGCTGGGTGGCCAGGACAGAGGTGAGCTAGTGCAGGGTGCGAGCAGGGCGGCCATGGCCGAGGCGCAGGAGCGCCTGGCCGCGGCGGTGGCCGACCCCACGGCCGCCGCGACGATCGGTGATGAGCTGTTCGAGGTGGCCGTGCTGCTGGATGGGGAGCCGGGCCTGCGCCGCGCGCTGGCCGACCCGGCCACCGCGGCCGGTGCCCGGGCCGGCCTGGTCCGGGCCCTGCTGGGCGGCCGCATCGCCCCGGCCACCCTCGACCTGGTCGCCGCCCTGGCCGCCCTGCGCTGGTCGGCCCCCGGCGATCTGCCGGATGCGGCCGAGCAGCTGGCCGTGCTGGCCATCTCGGCCGCCGCGGACAACGCGGGCCAGCTCGACGACCTGGAAGACGAGCTGTTCCGGTTCGGCCGGATCGTCGGCACCCAGCCGGAGCTGCGGTCGGTGCTGGCTGATCAGGAGCCGCCCGCCGAAGCCAAGCGCGCCCTGCTGTCAGCGCTGCTGGCCGGCAAGGTGACGGCGGCCGGGCTCAGCCTGATCACGCAGGCGGCGGTGCATCCGCGGGGCCGGAGCGTGGATGCCAGCCTGGCCGAGTACGCGCGGCTGGCCGCCGACTGGCGGCAGCGCCTGATCGCGTTCGTCCGGGTCGCCACCGATCTCACCACCAGCCAGCGCGGGCGGCTGACCGCGGCCCTTTCGGCCATCTACGGCCGGGACGTGCACCTGAACGTCGTCATCGATCCGGCCGTCGTGGGTGGTATGTCGATCCAGATCGGGGATGAGTTCCTGGACGGGAGCGTGGGCAGCCGCCTCGCCCAGCTACGACGCCGGCTGGCGGCCTGATGGGCGGCCGGAGCGGCACCCGGCGGCGGCGTGGCGAAGCCGGCCACCGGTTGGCACCTGACAACTTCCAGAGCATGACCACTGCGACGAGAAAGACGCGAGGACCATGGCCGAGCTGACAATCCGGCCCG
The DNA here is from genome assembly GCA_036522155.1 of Streptosporangiaceae bacterium. Classification (GTDB taxonomy): domain Bacteria; phylum Actinomycetota; class Actinomycetes; order Streptosporangiales; family Streptosporangiaceae; genus UBA9676. The sequence continues at coordinate 17,560 of DATDGI010000079.1, read as the reverse complement.
ACGAGATCCGGGACGCGCTGGCGAGCTTCGTTGAGGCCTATGAGCCAGACGCCGCTTCCCGGCAGGAGGTCGGGACGGTCGCCGAATGCGGCGACGGCATCGCCCGGGTGGAAGGCCTGCCATCGGCGATGGCCAGCGAACTGCTGGAGTTCACCGGCGGCATCCGCGGCCTGGCGCTGAACCTGGACGTCCGCGAGATCGGTGTGGTCATCCTGGGCGACTTCAGCAAGATCGAGGAAGGCCAGCAGGTCCGCCGCACCGGCGAGGTGCTGTCGGTGCCGGTCGGCGATGCCTTCCTCGGCCGGGTGGTCGACCCGCTCGGGCTTCCGCTGGACGGCAAGGGCGAGATCGAGGGCACCGAGCTGCGGGCCCTGGAACTGCAGGCACCGTCGGTGGTGCAGCGGCAGCCGGTGAAGGAGCCACTGCAGACCGGGATCAAGGCCATCGACGCCATGACCGCGATCGGCCGTGGCCAGCGTCAGCTGATCATCGGCGACCGGCAGACCGGCAAGACCGCCGTCGCCATCGACACGGTGATCAACCAGAGGGCCAACTGGGAATCCGGTGACCCGGCCCTCCAGGTCCGCTGCATCTACGTCGCGGTGGGCCAGAAGGGCTCCACCATCGCCCAGGTGCGCCAGTCGCTGGAGGACGCGGGCGCGATGGAGTACACCACCATCGTGGCCGCACCCGCCTCAGACCCGGCCGGCTACAAGTACATCGCGCCCTATACCGGCTCGGCGATCGGGCAGCACTGGATGTACCAGGGCAGGCACGCCCTGATCATCTTCGACGACCTGACCAAGCAGGCGGAGGCCTACCGGGCCATCTCGCTGCTGCTGCGCCGGCCGCCCGGCCGGGAAGCCTATCCGGGTGACGTGTTCTACCTGCACTCGCGGCTCCTGGAGCGGTGCGCCAAGCTGTCGGACGACCTCGGCGGCGGATCGCTGACCGGCCTGCCCATCATCGAGACCAAGGGCAATGACGTCTCCGCCTACATCCCGACCAACGTCATCTCCATCACCGACGGCCAGATCTTCCTGGAGACCGACCTGTTCAACTCGGGCGTCCGGCCGGCCATCAACGTTGGTATCTCTGTCTCCCGGGTCGGCGGCAACGCCCAGGTCAAGGCGATGAAGAAGGTGGCGGGCACGCTGCGGCTCGGCCTGTCCCAGTTCCGCGACCTGGAGGCGTTCGCCGCGTTCGCATCCGATCTGGACGCGGCCTCGCGCGCCCAGCTGGACCGCGGGGTGCGGCTGGTCGAGCTGCTCAAGCAGCCGCAGTACAGCCCGTTCCCGGTGGAGCGGCAGGTCGTCTCGGTCTGGGCGGGCACCACCGGCCAGCTGGACGACGTGCCGATCGAGGACATCCGCCGGTTCGAGGACGAGTTCCTCGACTACATCCAGCGCAACCATCCCGGCATCTTCGATGCCATCAGGGAGACCAGTGACCTGTCCGACGACACGGTGACCACCCTGAAGGACGCGATCGAGGACTTCCGGCGCGGGTTCGAGACCTCGGCCGGGCACCCGCTGGTGACCGACGAGGGCGTCGAGCCGGTCGACGCGGCCGAGGTCAAGCAGGAAACTGTGACCAGGCGTCCGATCCCGCCGCCGAAGGAGAGGTAGCGGATGGGAGCTCAGCTGCGCGCGGTCAGGCGGCGGATCGGCACCGTGAAGTCCACCGCCAAGATCACCCGTGCCCAGGAGCTGATCGCCTCGTCCCGGATCGTCAAGGCCCAGCAGCGGGTGAGGGCCGCGGGGCCCTACGCGCGGGAGATCACCGAGGCGGTGGAAGCGGTCGTCAGCCGGTCGAGCAACGTGCGTCACCCGCTGACCACCGAACCGGAGAACCCCGCGCGGGCGGCGGTGCTGATCCTGACCAGCGACCGGGGTTTTTGCGGCGGGTTCAACGCGAGCGTGCTGCGCGAGGCGCAGGGCCTGCATGAGCTGCTGGCCGAACGCGGCATCGAAGCGGTCCCGTACGTGTCGGGCCGGAAGGGCATCGTCTGGCACCGGTTCCGGGATCTGGCCATGGCCGGGGAGTGGAGCGGTTTCTCCGACACCCCGGCGCCCGGCAACGCCAGCGAGATCACGGCCGTCCTGCTGGAGGCGTTCGCCCGCCCGGCCAGCGAGGGCGGGGTGGACGAGATCCACCTGGTGTACACCGAGTTCGTCTCCATGCTCACCCAGCGGCCGGTGATCCGCAGGCTGCTGCCGCTGGAGATCACCGAGGCCGAGGAGGAGCCGTCGGGCCCGGTCGCCATCTACGAGTTCGAGCCGTCGCCGGAGATCGTGCTGGACGCCCTGCTCCCGTGGTACATCGAGAGCCGGATCTACCACGCCCTGCTGGACTCGGCGGCGGCCGAGATCGCGGCCCGGCGGCGGGCCATGAAGTCGGCCACCGATAACGCCAACGACCTGCTGGAAGCGCTCACCAGGGAAGCCAACAAGGCGCGGCAGGCGGAGATCACCCAGGAAATCAGCGAGATCGTCGGGGGCGCGAACGCGCTGGCCGAGTCGATCAGTGGGAGTTAGTGAGCGAGATCATGACCGCAACCGCAAAGAACGCAGCCGCCGCCGAGGGCGGGCCGGTCAGCCAGACCGGCCGGGTCGCGCGGGTCATCGGGCCGGTCGTGGACGTCGAGTTCTCGGCTGACGACATGCCGGCGATCTACGACGCGCTGCACGTTGACGTGACCATGGAGGGCCAGACCAGCACGCTGACCCTGGAGGTCGCCCAGCACCTGGGTGACAACGTGGTCCGGGCCATCTCGATGCAGCCCACCGACGGGCTGGTCCGCGGGGCCACGGTCACCGGCACCGGCGGGCCGATCTCGGTCCCGGTGGGCGACATGACCAAGGGCCACGTGTTCAACGTGCTGGGTGAGACGCTGGACGTGCCGACCGCCTCGCTGAAGATCACCGAGCGCTGGCCGATCCACCGGCCGGCGCCGCCGCTGGACCAGCTCGAGCCGAGGACCGAGATGTTCATCACCGGCATCAAGGTCATCGACCTGCTCACCCCGTACGTGAGCGGCGGCAAGATCGGCCTGTTCGGCGGGGCCGGGGTGGGCAAGACGGTGCTCATCCAGGAGATGATCCGCCGGGTGGCCAAGAACTTCGGCGGCGTGTCCTGTTTCGCCGGGGTCGGCGAGCGCACCAGGGAGGGCAACGACCTGTTCCTGGAGATGACCGAGTCGGGGGTCATCGCGGACACCGCGCTGGTGTTCGGCCAGATGGACGAGCCGCCCGGCACCCGGCTGCGGGTCGGGCTCGCCGCCCTGACCATGGCCGAGTACTTCCGCGATGTGCAGGGCCAGGACGTGCTGCTGTTCATCGACAACATCTTCCGGTTCACCCAGGCCGGGTCGGAGGTGTCCACCCTGCTCGGCCGGATGCCCTCGGCGGTCGGCTACCAGCCCACGCTGGCCGACGAGATGGGCCAGCTGCAGGAGCGGATCACCTCCACCCGCGGGCACTCCATCACCTCGATGCAGGCGATCTACGTGCCCGCCGACGACATCACCGACCCGGCGCCGCACACCACGTTCGCCCACCTGGACGCGACCACGGTGCTCTCCCGGGCGATCACCGAGAAGGGGATCTACCCGGCGGTGGACCCGCTGGACTCCACCTCCCGGATCCTGGACGCCAGGTACATCGGCCAGGAGCACTACGACGTGGCCCGCGAGGTCCAGCGCATCCTGCAGCGCTACAAGGAACTGCAGGACATCATCGCGATCCTGGGCGTCGACGAGCTGTCGGAGGAGGACAAGGTCACGGTCCAGCGGGCGCGGCGGATCGAGCGGTTCCTGTCCCACCCCATGTATGTGGCCGAGCAGTTCACCGGCATCGAGGGTGTGTTCGTGCCGCTGGAGGAGACCATCTCCTCGTTCAAGGCGATCACCGAGGGCAAGTACGACCACGTCCCGGAGCAGGCCTTCTTCATGTGCGGCGGGATAGAGGACGTCGAGCGCAAGGCCAAGGAGCTGGAGGGCCAGTGACGCTTCGGGTCGAGGTCGTCGTGCCGGACGGGGAGATCTGGTCCGGGCGCGCCCGGATGGTGATCGCGAAGACGCTGGAGGGGGACCTGGGCGTCCTGACCGGGCATCCGCCGGTGATCGGCATCCTGGCCGAGGGGAGCCTGGTCCAGATCCTCGATCCCGAGGACACCGCCGGGGCCGCCGAATCCGGGGGCCGGATGGAAGTGCTGGCCGCGGTCAGCAGCGGCTTCCTGTCGGTCGCGGACGACCGGGTGTCGGTGCTGGGGCGGCAGGCCCAGCTCGGGTCGCAGGTGGATGCCGTTGCCGTCCGGGCCGAGCTGGACGCGACGCTGGCGGCCATTGGCCAGGTCCCGGCGGACTCCGAGCCGGCCGAGGTCAAGTATGCGCAGGCGCTGCTGCGGGCTGCTGGCGAGCGGTCCTGATCGCAGGCGGGGGCCGGGCCCGTGATGAGCAGAGCGCTAGCGCTCGACGCGGCCTGGATCTTCGCCGCCTTCCTGATAGTCGTGGTGCTCGCGGCGGCCGGCATCGCGGGCCGCCGGATCCTGCTTGACCGGGGCGGCGGCACCGTCGAATGCGGGCTGCGCAGGCCGGGCGGCACCTGGCGGCTGGGCGTGGCCGCCTACGGCGCAGACGAGCTGCGCTGGTACGACGGGGTCGGGGTGCTGCTCACCCCCGAGCAGGTCCTGTCCCGCCGGTCGCTGACCGTCCTGTCCCGCCGCGAGGCCGACGCGGCCGAGGCGGTCCGTCTCGGGCGGGGCATGGTGGTGATTGCCTGCCGGGCGGGGGACAGCGAGGACACGGTCGAGCTGGCGATGGGCGAAGCCGCGCTGACCGGGTTCCTGGCCTGGCTGGAAGCCGCCCCGCCCGGCTTCTACCGCACCTGGCCCGGCTGATCCGGCTGGCCCCGCTGCCCCGGCCCGCCCGGTCCGGGGCTAGCGGTCGCCGCCGGGTTTCCAGAGGACGTCGCCGTGGCCGGCGTTGGCCCGGCGGGCGAGGATGAACAGCAGGTCGGACAGGCGGTTGAGGTAGCGGGCGGTGAGCGGGTTCATGGTGTCCCCGTAGACCGCCAGCGCGGCCCAGGTGCTGCGCTCGGCCCGGCGGACGACGGTCCTGGCCGTGTGCAGCAGGGCGGCCCCCGGCGTGCCCCCCGGCAGCACGAAACTCCGCAGCGTGGGCAGGTCCGCGTTCTGCTCGTCGCAGTCCCTTTCCAGCGCGGCCACGTAGGAGTCGTCGATCCGCAGTGGGGGATAGGGCGGGTCCGGCCGGACCGGGTTGCACAGGTCGGCGCCCACGTCGAACATCTCGTTCTGGATCCGGGTGAGCAGCCCGGCCAGGCCGGCATCCAGCCCGCCCAGGGCGATGGCGGTCCCGATGGCACAGTTGGCCTCGTCCACGTCGGCGTAGGCCGCCAGCCGGGGATCGGTCTTCACCACGCGGCTGGCATCGCCCAGCGCGGTGGTCCCGTCGTCGCCGGTGCGCGTGTAGATACGGGACAGGACGACAGGCTCGTCGCGGCGCTCGTCTGGCATGAAATCACCGTAGCGGCTGGGCTTCCCGCCGCCCGGCACCACCCGCGAGACGGCCACAACCAACAATATGATCAATCGTCTGACCTGGGCTATTCCAATTTTGGACACGATGTGGCATCGTGTATATGCGAAGAGTTACCATAACTCGGAGCGATGGAGCTAGCCTGCCGGCTGACTCGCCCGGCGGATCTCGGGGGCCCGCCGGAATGCGACGTGCCCGGCAGCTTGGAGGGTGCGCCCCCGGCCTTGAGGCCGGGGGCGCACCCGTATCCGCAGGCGGGCGCCCGGGTTTCTGCGGGCCTCGGCGGGAGCCCGGCCAGGTATATCGCCGGTCCCGCGGAAGTGGGCGCCCCGGGCACTGGCAACTGCCCCGGCGCCGCCCTGGCCGCCCGATAGGGTTGTCGGCTACAGCCCGATGTGTGGTTGAGAAGGTGGCCGTGTACGACTATGTCATTGTCGGTGCCGGTAGCGCCGGATGTGTGCTGGCTGCTCGCCTGTCGGAGAACCCCGCCGCCCGGGTGCTGCTGCTGGAGGCCGGGCCGCCGGACGATGCCGACGAGATCCACATCCCGGCAGCGCTGAACCTGCTCTTCCAGAGCACCCACGACTGGGATTACCGGACCGTCCCGCAGGAGCGGGCGGCGGGCCGGGCCATCTACTGGCCGCGGGGCCGGATGCTCGGCGGCTCGTCCTCGATGAACGCAATGATCTACATCCGCGGCGCCCGGCACGACTACGACACCTGGCGGGACGACTACGGCTGCAACGGCTGGGGCTACACCGACCTGATGCCCTACTTCCGCCGGGCGGAGGACAACAGCCGTGGCGCCTCGGCCTACCACGGCGCCGGCGGGCCGCTGTCGGTCACCGACCTGAAGTACCGGTCACCGCTGACCAGGGCCTTCACCTTCTCCGCCCGCGAGTGCGGGCTGGCCGAGAACGACGACTTCAATGGCCCTCAGCAAGATGGCAGCGGCTTCTATCAGGTCACCCAGCGGGACGGCCGCCGGTGGTCAGCCGCCGACGCCTACCTGCGGCCGGCCTTGGCCCGCCCCAACCTAGAGGTGCAGACCGACGCCCGGGCGGTCCAGGTGGTGATCGAGGCCGGGCGGGCGGCCGGCGTGCGCTATCTGCGGCGCGGCGTGGAGGAACTGGCACGGGCCGAGACCGAGGTCATCCTGGCCGCGGGTGCCATCGGCAGCCCGCAGCTGCTGATGCTGTCCGGCGTCGGCCCCGCCGATCACCTGCGTGACCTCGGCATCCTGGTGCGGGTGGACAGCCCAGGGGTGGGCGCGAACATGTCGGATCATCCGGTGGTCACCGCGATGTGGGAGACCCCGCGCACACCAGGGCTGTGGGAAGAATCCACCCCGGCCAACCTGGCCCGCTGGCGGCTGCGCCACTCCGGCCCGCTGACCTCCAACGTCGCGGAGGCGGGCGGGTTCAGCCGGACCCGGCCGTCGCTGGCCGCGCCGGACCTGCAGTGGCACGCGCTGCCCACGCCCTACCAGCGGGCCGGGCTCGGTGATCCCAGCAAGCGGGTGTTCTCCCTGCTGATCGGCCTGGTTGAGGTCGGCAGCCGGGGCCAGCTCTGGCTGCGCACGGCCGACCCACGGCACAAGCCCGCCATCGACCCCGCCTACCTGTCCGACCCGTCCGACATCGAGCCGCTGGTGGTGGGGGTGCGGATGGCCCGCGAGTTCGCCACGGCCGGCCCGCTCGGCCGGGCGTGTAAGGACGAGCTGGCTCCCGGGCCGGACGTGCGCACGGACGCGCAGGTGCGCGAGTTCATCCGGCGCGACCTGAGCACGCTGTACCACCCGGTCGGCACGTGCGCGATGGGCGGCGACTCGCGGCTGGCCGCGAGCAAGCTGGTCAGCGTGGTCGACCCGGAACTGCGGGTGCGCGGGGTGGAGCGGCTGCGGGTGGTGGACGCCTCGGTCATGCCGGTGGTGCCCAGGGGCAACACCAACGCGCCGACCATCGCCATCGCCGAGCGGGCCGCCGATCTCATCATCGGCCGCGCCCCGCTGGAACCGGCCGACCCGGCGGCCGCACCCGAGCCGCTGCCCGCCTGACGCGGGCCGGGTCAGCCCTGGACCGGCGCCTCCAGCTCCCGGCCCGGGCCCTCGTCGCTGGCCGCGAGCTTGTGCGTGATCTTGGTGATCAGCGCCAGCAGCGCCGGGTACTGGCCGGGCTGCCAGTCGTCGCACAGGCCCCGGATCCGCTGCTGGCCCGCCAGGAACAGGTGCTGGTACGCCTGCTGGCCGGCCGTGGTCAGCACGACTGGCTGGCCGGAGCCGCCCGCCAGCGGCTGGGCGTAGCCGAGCCCGACCAGATCAGCGAGCCGATGGTCCAGCGCCTCGTCGCTGATCTGCAGGGCCAGCGCGAGCTGGTGCCGGCTCAGCCCGGGATGCTCGCCCACCCGGAGCAGCAGCCAGCCCGCCCGTGGCGTCCCCTTGACCCTGGCCGTCGCCAGCAGCTCGGCGTAGACGGCCCGGCGGCGCTCTCGCGACAGCAGCGACGTCACGGCCCGTTCCATCTCATGGCTGGAGTCCCGCGCCGACGGCATGGCCGTGGGGGCGAGGGTCTGCGCTGGGTCGGGTGCGCGCCCGGTGGCCCGCAGCGGTACCTCCTTCTGCAGCCAGCTGAGCAGGAACGCCAGCGCGCCGAACGGCACGGCGAACAGGAACACCGTCCGCAGTGACGTCACATAGCCCGCCACATAGGCGGTGTGCACGGCCGCCGGCAGGTGGGCCAGCGCGGCCGGGCTGGCCCCGCTGACGGCCGAGACCCCGGGCGGCAGCCGGACTCCGTGCCGGCTCAGCTGCGCGGCCAGGTTGCCGGGCAGCACGTTGGCGAACACGGCGCCGAACGTAGCCGTCCCGAACGACCCGCCGATGGAGCGGAAGAACGTCGCCCCCGACGTCGCCACCCCCAGGTCGGCGTAGCCGACCGAGTTCTGCACGGCGATGACCAGCACCTGCATGGACGCGCCGATGCCCACGCCGAGCACGAACATGGACAGCGACACCTGCAGCGACCCGGTGCTGGCACTGAGCCGGGACAGCAGGAACAGCCCGAGCGTCATCACCGCCGTGCCGGCGATCGGGAAGACCTTGTACCGCCCCCACCGGCTGACCAGCTGGCCGGTGATGATCGAGGTGAGCAGCAGCCCGGCCATCATGGGCAGCAGCCGCAGCCCGGACGAGGTGGGGCTGGCGCCCTTCACGATCTGCATGTACTGGGGCAGGTAGGTGAGGGCGCCGAACATCGTGAACCCGATCACCAGCCCGACCACGCTGGACGCGGTGAAGACCCGGTCCCGGAACAGCCGCAGGGGCAGCACCGGCTCCGCCGCCCGCCGCTCGGCCAGGATGAACGCCCCGGTGCAGGCCACCGCCAGGGCGGCCAGGGTGTAGATCGGTGCCGACGACCAGGCGAACGTGATCCCGCCCAGTGAGGTGAGCAGCACCAGGCTGGTCGCCGCCCCGGCGAGCAGGGCCGTGCCCAGGTAGTCGATCTGGTGGTGCTCCCCGCGGCGCCCGCCCGGCAGCACGGCCGCGACCACCACCAGCGCGACCGCGCCGACCGGCAGGTTGATGTAGAACACCCAGCGCCAGGACAGGTTGTCCACGAACACGCCGCCGATGAGCGGCCCGATCACGCTGGTGACCCCGAAGACCGCGCCAAACAGCCCCTGGTACCGCCCCCGTTCCCTGGGCGCGACCACGTCCCCGACGATGGCCTGCGCCCCCACGAACAGGCCACCGCCGCCGATGCCCTGCAGCGCGCGGAACGCGATCAGCTCCGGCATGGACTGGGAGATGCCGGCCAGCACCGAGCCCACCAGGAAGATGACGATGGCGGCCTGGAAGAACACCTTGCGCCCGTACTGGTCGCCCAGCTTGCCCCACAGCGGGGTGGACACCGTGCTGGCCAGCAGGTAGGCGGTCACCACCCAGGACAGGTGGGCCAGGCCGTGCAGGTCGCCGGCGATGGTCGGCAGCGCGGTGGCCACGATCGTCTGGTCGAGCGCGGCCAGCAGCATGCCGAGCAGCAGTGCCCCGATGATCAGGAAGACCCGGCGCCGGCCGAGTGCCGGGGGCCCGGCCGGGGCGGCGACCGCTGCCTGCGCCATGGGGGGCCTCCGCACCGTCGGCACGCTGTTGTGCTACGTCCTTCCCCGGATCCTGGCGCGCCGATCCCGGCCAGTCCAGCGGCCGCCGGATCATCCGCGCGGAGCAGTAGTTGACATCGACTAATCAATATTGAATAATCGGGACTGATCAAAGACACGGCAAACCGAAGGAGCCAACCGTGAGCACCACCAACACCGCCGGCCCGGTCCGGATCGCGGCCCACCACTGCGTGACCAAGCGGCTCGGCAACTGGACCGCCGAGCGCCAGTTCCAGGTGCGTTCCCATCGCGGGGTCGCCGTGCTGGACCTGCGCTCCCCGCGGATTCCCGACGGCGACATCGAGGTCGAGGTGGACCTCGACCACGCCACGCTCAAACTCCTGGTCCCCGACGACGCGATGGTGGACGACTGGGAGCTGCGGCGGTCCGGGCGTGGCCGGGTCAAGGACGCGCAGCGCCCGCCGGCCCCAGGCGCCCGCCGCATCCTGGTCACCGGCCAGGTGCGCAACGGCGAGATCCGGGTGCACCGCAGCGGCGTCGCCGTCCTGTCCGCCATGTGCTCGCGCGAGTTCCTGGCCGAGGCCCGCCGGGCCCACCGGGAAGGCCGCCGGCCGGCCGTGGCCGACCCGGCCGCCGCCGCCTGACCCCGTTCACGGATAGCGTGGGTGCCGCCTGGTGCGGCACCCACGCCCGGAGGAGCAGATGGCAGCCAAACGACCGGTCAGCAACCTGCTCGCGCTGGCCGTGCTCTCATATCTGTCGCAACGGCCCATGCACCCCTACGAGCTGGCCCGCACGCTGCGCGAGAACGGCGACGAGCGCAGCATCAGGTTCAGCCACGGGTCGCTGTACATGGTGGTACAGCAACTGGCGCGGGCCGGGCTCATCACCGAGCAGGAGACCAGCCGCGACGGGCAGCGGCCGGAACGCACGGTCTACGCGCTCACCGAGGCGGGCCGCACCGAGTTCCGCGACTGGCTGCGCGAGCTGGTCGGGCAGCCAGAACGCGAGTACCCCCGGTTCGTGGCCGCGCTGTCGCTGATCGCGGCGCTGCCGCCGAGCGAGGTGCTGCCCCTGCTGCGCCAGCGGCTCGGCCGGCTCGCCGCCGAGCAGGCCGAGATCCGGGCCCTGATCGACCGCTTCCTGGCCGAGGGGGTGCCCGGACTGTTCCTGGTCGAGGAGGACTACCGGCTGGCCATGCTGACGGCCGAGTCGGAGTTCGTGACCCGCTTCATCGGGCAGATCACGGACCCGGGGACCGGATGGGGCGCAGGCTGGGCGGAGTTCCACGGCGAGCCCGCCCCTTACCCCGGCTGAGCCGGGGCGGGCCGCTTGGGCCGCGCCCAGCGGCCAGGGGTCAGCGGTAGCGCTTGCCGTGCAGCAGAGTGGCGGCGGACAGCAGCCGGGCCAGGTCCTTGTCGGTGCGGGACAGCGTGGTCAGCTTCAGCGGCGGCCGCATCCGGACCCGGGTGATCGATTTGGCCCGGGTGAACTCCCGCAGCCCGTCCGGGCCGTGGATGCGCCCGAAACCGGAATCCCCGTTCCCGCCAAACGGCAGGGCCGGGACCGTCGCGAACCCGATCACCGAGTTGATCGCGGTCATCCCGCTGCGCATCGCCCGGGCCGCCGCCAGCGCCCGCTTCCGGTTGCCGGCGAACACGGTAGAGCCGAGCGCGTACCGGCTGGCGTTGGCCAGCGCGATGCCCTCGGCCAGGTCGGCCACCTTGGTGACGGTGATGGTGGGCCCGAACGTCTCGTCCTGGATGGCCAGGCTGCGCTCCGGCACGTCGGCCAGGATCACCGGGTCCACGTACGGCCGCCGGATGCTCTGCATGCCGCCGAGGACCGCCCGCCCGCCCCGCGCCAGCGCGTCGGCGACGTGGTCCTCGATGACATCGGCCTGCGCCGGGCGGGTCATCGGGCCGTAGGCCGACTCACGGTCGTCGCCCGGCCGCGCCTCCGACATCCGCTCGGCCAGTTTCTCGACGAACGTGTGGTAGACGTCCTCGACCACGTACACCCGCTCGACCCCGATGCAGGTCTGCCCGGCGTTGGACACCGCGCCCCAGGCCGCGGCGTCGGCGGCGGCGTCCAGGTTCGCGTCCGAGGCCACCAGGAACGCGTCCTTGCCGCCGCATTCGGCGATGAGCGGCGTCAGGTTCTCCGCGCAGGCGGCCATCACCTTGCGGGCGGTCTCGCTGGAGCCGGTGAACGAGATCTTGTCCACGCCGCTGCGGGCGAGCGCCTGGCCGGTCTCCCCGGCCCCGGTGACCAGTTGCAGCACCGGGTGCCCCGGGACCGCCTCGGCGAACGAGCTGATCAGCCAGCCGCCGGTGGCCGGGGTGAACTCGCTGGGCTTGAACACCACCGCGTTGCCGGCCGCGAGCGCGTAGGCGATCGAGCCCATCGGCGTGAACACCGGGTAGTTCCACGGCCCGATCACGCCGATGACGCCGAGCGGCGGGTACTCCACCGAGGATGTCAGGTTGATCGCGGCCAGCCCGCTCCGCACCCGCTGGGGGCCGAGCACCCGGTGGGCGTTGCGGGCCGCCCAGTCGAGGTGGACGACGGCCAGGAAGATTTCCAGCTTGGCGTCACCGAGTGGCTTGCCGGTCTCGGTGTGGACCAGTTCGGCGAGGCGGCCGATGTAGCGGATCAGGTGGGACTTCCAGGCCAGCAGCCGGGTGCGGCGCTCCTTCCAGCCCAGCCCGGACCACCAGGCGGCGGCCTCCCTGGCGCGCTCCACCGCGGCGTCCACCTCGGGCTGGCCGTGCACCCCGAACGTGGCGATCACCTCGGAGGTGGCCGGGTTGACCGTGTCGAACGTCTCGACCTGCCGGGACTGCCCGTGCGTCCATACCGTGTTCATGACCCTCATCCTGCCGTGATCATTCGGCCCGCCCGGGCCAGTAAACCACCGGCGGGCAGGCCGCGCGAGATGACGTCCCGCGGCCCGCCGGGCCGGGCGGCCCGGCGCTGGATACGGTGGGGACAACCCGGCCCGTCACCCCTTCGCCCAGGAGCTGACCAGGTGACCGAACGCCTCCACGTGCTGCTCAGCTGCGCGATGTCGGTGGACGGCTGCCTGGACGCGCCCGGCCCGTCCCGGCTGGTGCTGTCCGGGCCCGCCGACCTGGACCGGGTCGACTCCGAACGGGCCGCCAGCGACGCGATCATGGTCGGGGCCGGCACCATCCGCCGGGACGACCCGCGGCTGCTCGTCCGCTCGCCGGCCCGCCAGGCGGCCCGGGTGGCGCGCGGCCAGCCCGGCCAGCCGGCCCGGGTGACCCTGACCGCCAGCGGCGACCTCAGCTCCGGAGCCAGGTTCTTCGCCGGCCCGGAGCCGAGCCTGGTGTATTGCCCGGCGCCGCTTTCCGGGCCGCTCAGCAAGGTACTTAACGAGCGTGCGCAGGTGATCGCCGTCGGCCCGCCGGTGCGGCTGCCGGCGGTGCTGGCGGACCTGGCCGCCCGCGGGGTCAGGCGGCTGCTGGTCGAGGGCGGGGCGGGCCTGCTCAGCCAGTTCCTGGCCGACGGACTGGCGGACGAACTGCACCTGGTGGTCGCGCCGTTCTTCGTCGGCGACCCGGCGGCGCCCCGGTTCGCCCGGCCCGGCGCGAACCCGCACGGGCCTTCCTGGCCGATGACCCTGGCCGGCACGCGCCGGCTGGACGACGTGGTGCTGCTGCGGTACCTGCTCGGCCCGTCGGCGCGGCCGCCCCGGTACGGGCCGCCGGGCGCGGGCGGGACGGCGGGCGGGGCCGACCGGGAGTGGCTGGGGCATGCCATCGGGCTGTCCCGCCGCTGCCCGCCGTCGTCGTCCGCGTTCTGCGTGGGGGCGGTGGTGGTCGCCGCCGACGGCTCGGTGCTGGCGACCGGCTACTCGCGCGAGGGCAGCCCGCACGACCACGCGGAAGAGGCGGCGCTGGCCAAACTCGGCCCGGCCGGCGCGCGGCTGGCCGGCGCGACCCTGTACAGCTCGCTGGAACCGTGCCGGTCCCGCACCTCCCGGCCGCGCTCCTGCGCGGAACTGATCATCGGGGCCGCCCTGCGGCGGGTGGTGATCGCCTGGCGGGAGCCGCCGGTGTTCGCCCCCGGCGGGGGAGCGGCCCGGCTCGGCGAGGCCGGGGTCACGGTGGTGGAGATCCCGGACCTGGCCGCGCAGGCGCGCGCCATTAACGCCGCCGTGCTGTGACCGGGATGACCACGCCCGCGGCCTGCCGTTCCGCCCCCGGCACGGCCGGAATGGCCGGGCCGGGGGCTAGCCGGTGACGTCGGCCAATTTCGGGTCGTCCAGGGCGGCGCCGTAACGGATGGCGACGAGCTGGCCAATCGTGGGATAGCCGCCCAGCGGCGGTGCGCAGCGCAGGCCCGTTTCGGCCGTAATGGCGGCCAGCGCCCCGGCCGGCAGTTCCGGCCCGATGACGCAGGGCGCGAGGGCCACCTGGGGGACCTGGGCCGCGCCCAGCCGGTCGGCCGCCTCCCTGAGCGCCGCCAGGTCGCCCAGGGGCGCGGGCAGGACCGGGATGGCGAGCCGGCTGGCGAGCAGGACCGAGACGATGCCGGCCGCCTGCAGGGCCTCCTGCGCGCCGGCCGCGCCGACGATGACGCCGCCGGCGGAGGTGACGATGCTGATCCGGGCGGCGCGGGCGGCCCGGGCCAGCCCGGCCTCGGACAGCCGGGCGTGGATCGCTTCGGCCAGGAAGGGGTGGGGGCCGAGATGCCCGGCCACCAGGGCGGGCCTGGCCGCGGCCGCTACCGCGGCCGCGAGCGCCGCGTCCATCTCCGGATATGGGCAGGTCAGCAGCGGGACGACCACCGCCGGGGGACGGCCGGCCTCCGCGTCGGGCAGGCCGTCCAGGATTTCGGTCAGGCCGTTCTCGCTGCCCGCCAGGTAACCGGCAGTGACCGTGACGCCGGGGCAGGAACTGCCCGCACTGTCCGCGATCTCGGCCGCGAGCTCCTCGCTCTCCATGCTGGCGGCCCCGGGCACCGCCAGCACCAGAGCCGGTGCCCGGGACGGCAGCGACAGCTGGTGCGGGCTGGAGTGGCGCCCCGGCCGGAGGTAGCGGGTAGTACGGACCGGCAGCGGCGCGGGGCCGTGATCGTCAGCACCCATAACAGCGCATAGTAACCAAGCAGGCCGGGCGCTGCGGATAATTCGGATGAGACACGTTTTTTAGGCTAGAAGAGCCGGAGTGAGGCATCGGCTACGCCGCGCATTGCGTCATAGTCCAAGGTCACGCAGCGTATACCGCGGTCTTCGGCGAGCACCCGCGCCTGCGGCCTGATCTCCTGGGCCGCGAAAATCCCGTGCACCGGGGCGAGCAGCGGATCCCGATTGAGCAATTCGAGATAACGGGTGAGCTGTTCCACCCCGTCGATCTCGCCCCGCCGCTTGATCTCCACCGCTACCGCCACCGCGTCGGCGTCCCGGCACATCAGGTCGACCGGCCCGATGGCGGTGGGGTACTCCCGGCGGACCAGCCGCCAGCCGTCACCCAGGATCTGCAGCTGCTCGGCCAGCAACTGCTGCAGGTGCGCTTCCACACCGTCTTTGACCAGGCCCGGATCGGCGCCCAGCTGATGGCTGGAGTCGTGCAGGATCTCCTCGATCGAGATCCGCAGCTCCTCGCCGCTCTTGCCCACCACCCGCCAGGCCTGGGCCGACTCCTCCAGCCGGCAGGGCGGCGACATCCAGTTGAGCGGCTTGTAGGAGCCGCCGTCGGAGTGGACAAGCACCGAGCCGTCCGCCTTGACGATGAGCAGCCGTACGGCCGAGGGCAGGTGCGCGGAGAGCCGGCCCGCGTAGTCCACGCTGCACTGGGCGATGACGAGCCGCACGGGAGGAACTGTAGCGCGCCCGCGATGCCTTACAGTGACGGCCGTGAGCCCTCGCAAAGCCCGCCGGCTTCCGGCTGCCCTGCCGCGCAAGCCGCGCGGGGGTGTGCCGCGCGGCCGGTCCACCGGGCCCGGCGGCGCCGGGGACGGCGGCGAGGACCCCCCGGCGCTCCAGCTCGGCCCCGAGCGCGCCGAATCCGCGCCGGACGGGGACTGGGTGGTCCGGCTGGTGCCCGGCGCGGCGGCCACCAAGGCCTACCGCTGCCCCGGCTGCGACCAGGAGATCACGCCGGGCACCGGGCACCTGGTGGCCTGGCCGGCGCACACTCCCGGCCCGGCCGAGCGCCGCCACTGGCACAGCCCGTGCTGGCAGCGCAGGCTGCAGCGGCATGTGCCGCCCCGCCGCGGGAGCAGGTGAACGGCATGGCCGAGATCCGGGCCGCCACGGTGCTGCCCGCGCGCCGGGAGCCGGTCACCATCCGCACCGCCGACGGCCTGGCGCTGGTGGGCGAGCTGGCGCTGCCCGCGGACCGTGATCCGGTGGCCACCCTGATCTGCCTGCACCCGCTGCCCACGCACGGCGGCATGATGGACAGCCATCTGCTGCGCAAGGCGTCCTACCGGCTGCCGGCCCTGGCCGGGCTGGCCGTGCTGCGCTTCAACACCCGCGGTACCCAGTCGGAGCAGGGGCGCAGCGAGGGGGAGTTCGGCGGCGGCGATTCCGAGCGGCAGGATGTGGCCGCGGCCATCGCCTGGTGCGTGGCCGCCGGGCTGCCCCGGCTGTGGCTGCTGGGCTGGTCGTTCGGCACCGACCTGGTCCTGCGATGGGGCCTGCATCCGGCGGTCGAAGGCGCGATCCTGCTCTCGCCGCCGCTGCACCAGGCTGGTGACGCGGACCTGGACGCCTGGGCGGCGTCCGGCAAGCCGCTGCTGGTGCTGGTCCCCGGGCTGGATGACTACCTGCGGCCGCCCGAGGCGAAGGCACGGTTCGCCCGGGTGCCACAGGCCGAGCTGATCGCGGTGGACGGGGCCAAGCACCTGTGGGTGGGCGAGCCGTCGGTCCGTATTGTGCTGGGGGAGATCGTCCGCCGCGTCAACCCGGCGGCGTGGCCGCTCCCGACGGAATGGAAGGACTGACGGTGACCCTCTTCGACCTGACCGGAAAGAAAGCTCTCGTCACCGGCGCGTCCCGGGGCATCGGGCAGGCCATCGCGGTCGCGCTGGCCCAGGCGGGCGCGGACCTGGCGCTGGTGGCCCGGGGGGAGGAGGGCCTGGCCGCGACGGCGAAGCAGGTCACCGGCTGCGGCCGGGAGGCAGTGGTCATCCCGGCCGACCTCACCACCCAGGAGGCGGCCGCGGCGGCCGTCGGCAGCGCGATCGGCGCGCTCGGCCAGCTGGACGTGGTGGTGAACAACGCCGGCGGCTCCAACTTCGCCGTGCCGTTCCTGGATCTGCGGCTGTCCGGCTGGCACAAGCTCATCCGGCTCAACCTGGACTCGGCCATGTATGTCTGCCACGCCGCCGGCCCGCATCTGGTGAGCCGGGGCCGGGGCTCAGTCATCAACGTCGCCTCGGTGGCGGGCCTGGTCGGCGCCCCGTTCCTGTCCCCGTACGGGGCGGCCAAGGCGGGCCTCATCTCGCTCACCAAGTCGCTGGCGGTCGAGTGGGCCGCGCTGGGGGTCCGGGTCAACGCCCTGTGCCCGGGCTGGACCGCGACCGACCTCAACCGGAACCTGTGGGAGGACGAGGCGGCCGGGAAAGCCACCGTCGCCACCGTGCCGATGCAGCGCTGGGGCCGGCCGGAGGAGATGACCGGGGCCGCCGTCTTCCTGGCCAGCGACGCCTCGTCCTACATGACCGGCCAGGCGCTGGTCATCGACGGCGGCCAGACCGCGCTGGCCTAGGTGTACTGATCGGGGACGTTGGTCAACCTGGACATTGGCGGTGACCGTCCGATCGCGGTGTGGGGCCGGTGGTGGTTGTAGTCGTGGAGCCATGCTGGCAGGGCGGCGCGGCGGGCGGACTCGCTGGAGTAGAACTTCCTGA
>DATDGI010000078.1:0-6229 GCA_036522155.1 Streptosporangiaceae bacterium | reverse complement strand
CCGGACCGGCCTGGCCGGCCGGCGGTACGGCGGCCACCGGTGCCGGTGGCCGGGGATGCCGCAGCGACCCAGGTGATGGGCGGCCGGGCTGGCCTGTCCGCCCGGACGGGCGTACCGGCGGCCGCCGGGGCGGCGGCCGGTGGCGCTGACATGGACGCCCCGACAATGGTGACCCGTGGCCGCCGGGTGCCCCGCCACGGCGGGGGTCACCCGCCGCCTGGTCCCGGTGACACCGGCGACCTGCCACGCCGGGATGCACCAGGCGCAGGCGGGCCAGGCTACCCGCCGGTGCCGGCTGGCCGGGGCGGCCGACCCGGGTACGCCCCGCCGCCCGGGGGGCCCGGCTACGACACCGATGCCGGGCGGGGACGGCCCGGCTACGACACCGATGCGGGCCGTGGTCGGCCGGGGTACGACACCGATGCCGGGCGGGGGCGGCCGGGCTACGACACTGCGGCCGGCTACGGGCGTCCCGGTTATGACAGCGACCCGGGCCGTGGCCGCCCCGGTTATGACACCGACGCGGGCCGTAGCCGGCCGGGCTATGACACCGATGCGGGCCGTGGGCGGCCGGGCTACGACCCTGCGGCGGGCTACGGGCGTTCCGGGTATGACAGCGACGCGGGCGGTGGCCGGCCGGGCTATGACACGGACGCGGGCCGTGGCCGGCCGGGCTACGACGCCGATCCGCGCTACGGCGGCCAGCCGGGCTATGAGCCCGCCCCCCGCGGTGGCCGTGGCCGCGGCGAAGGCGGACGGCCGGATGGGAGCCAGCGGGGCGGCCGGATCGGGCGGCTCGGCTGGCCGGGCCGCGGCGGGCGGTCAGGGCCTGCCCATGGTGAGGTGGCCGGCGCGGGCGTGCCCCGGGGCCGGCCGCCCGGGGATGACGATGTGCTCTCACCGCTGCCGCCGCTCCCGCCACGCCGTCGCAGGCCGGTGGACACCTACCCCGCCGATGACGATGGCGCCGGCTGGGACACCGAGTCGTGGCAAGAGTCACGGGATGCAGACCGGTGACCGGGCTCAGCATGAACCGGGTCGTGGGGCCGCTGGCCGTGGTCGTAGCGGTGGGCGCGGTGTACGGGCTGACCACCCTCAGCCACGCCATCACGTTCGGGAACGGCAGGCAGATGGTCGCGCCGCCAGCCGCGGCGGCCACATCGGTGGTCACCGGCTGCGCGTCGCTGGGCGGCCCGGCGGCCGGCGATGTCGCCCTCATCGCCGCTCCCGCCAGCACCGGCACCGGGCAGGCCCAGCTCACGCGGCTCGGTGGCGGCAAGCCGCTGCCCAGCCTGACCCAGCCCGGGCAGCTAACGGTCTCGGCGGTCAAGGCCAGCACCGCCAGCCAGCACAAGTCCACCGCCAGCGGCCAGCAGATCCAGACCGTGCCCGCGCCGGGCGGGGTCGTGGTGCAGGCCTCCGGGTCGATGGCGCGCGGGCTGGAAGTGGAGCAGATCGGCGCCAGCGGAGTCCCGTCCGGCCGGTGCGCCAGCCCGGGTACCGACTTCTGGTTCGTCGGCCCCGGCCAGCACAGCGCCGCCCGGATCGACCTGTACCTGCTGAACCCGGGCAGCCAGTCGGCCGACGTGAACGTGCAGGCATCGACCGACGCCGGCCCGCTGCAGGGCAGTACCGACACCGGCATCACCGTGGCGCCGCACAGCATGGTCGTGCAATCCCTGGCTACCGCCCTGCACGGCTCCCGGGCACTGGCGCTGCACGTGCGCACCAGTGTCGGGCAGGTGGTCGCGGCCGTCGAGGAAGCCACCGGCAGCAGCGGTGGGGGCTGGCTGCCGGTCGCCCAGTCACCCGCCGACCGGGTCGTCCTGCCCGGACTGCCGGCCACAGCCGGGACGCGGCAGGTGTTCGTGACCGTCCCTGGTACCAGGGACGCGCACCTGCAACTGACCGCGGTCACCGTCAAGGGCTCCTATGAGCCCACCGGCAGCACCGGCATTGACATCCCGGGCGACTCGGCCATCACGATCGACCTGCCGTCGCTGTCCGGCGTGCCGGCCGCGCTCAAGCTGGTGGCGAGCGTCCCGATCACGGCCTCGGTCATGCTCACCGGCGGCCCGTCCGGCACTCCCGGGGTCTTCACCGCCGCCGCCCTGCCGCTCCAGGAGCAGGGCGTGGTCGCGTACAACCGGTCCGGCGGCGGGACGGACTCCCAGCTGGTGCTGTCGGCGCCCGGCCGGGCCGCCCGGGCCCAGCTGAGCGAGATCGGCGGCACCGGCAAGACGCAGATCGTGCAGATCGCCGCGGGCCACAGCCTGATCGCGGAGCTGAGCAAGGGCGGGGGCTCCGGGCATGGCTCGGCCTTCGCCGTGGTCATCACACCGCTGGCCGGTTCCGGCCCGCTCTACGCCGGGCGGGTGATCATCGGCAGCGGCACCGGCG
Organism: Streptosporangiaceae bacterium; assembly: GCA_036522155.1. Classification (GTDB taxonomy): domain Bacteria; phylum Actinomycetota; class Actinomycetes; order Streptosporangiales; family Streptosporangiaceae; genus UBA9676. The sequence continues at coordinate 3,829 of DATDGI010000078.1, read as the reverse complement.
GGCGGATCCAGTCCCTGCTGCCGGTGCCCAGCGCCCTGACCAAGGTGCCGCTGCCCCGGGTGCGGGACGTGCCCATCACCACCGTGCCGTGAGCCGGGTGGCTGGCCGGGCCGCCGGGGCACCGGCCGGGCCGGGTCAGTCCTCCGCCGGGTAGCCCGGATCCACGTCTTCCGGATCCAGCCCGAGCAGCCGGGCGAACTCCTCCACCACCACCTCGAAGATCAGTTCCCCCAGGTCCTCGTCACCGTCGGCGCGCGCCATCAGCGGCCGCCGGTAGACCACGATCCGCGACGGCCGCGGGCCGGTGCCGCTCCCGGTGGCGGCGCCATCATCCGGCCCGGCCGCGGCCGGTGGTGTGCCCGGTGGTGTGCCCGGCGGCCCGGCTTCGAGCCGGCCCAGCGGCACCGGTCCCGGGCTCAGCTCGTCCGGCGGCGGGATCTCCTCCACCGCGAACTCCACGTCCGCCAGGTGGGCCTCCCAGCGCGGCTCGAGCCGGGCCACGGCCTGCAGGACCAGTTCGTCGAAACGCTGCGCGCGGCTCCGGTGCAGCGGCACACCGGGCGGGGCGAGCACACCCCGCAGGCCACGGCCGTGCCGGTCCCGCCGCCTGATCTGCGGGGCCCGTTCTGGGCGGCCCCCGTTGCCGCTGTCCACGCCCCCGAGGGTAACCCCGCCGGGCCCGGGACAGGCGGCCCGGCCCGCCGGGCGGCCTGCGCGTGGACGCCGCCGGTAAGACACGAGTCGCGCGGAGTGGCCGGGGTGATGGCGTTCGGAACCCCGGGTGAGTACGGTCTGCCGTTGTGAGCCATGCGCGCGAACTTGCCCCGAGGTGGACGCGCGAGCCGGCCGCGATGGCGCCGCGCGGGGGTACGGCCGGCCAGGGCGGGGCGCGCCGATGACGCCCCGGCGGTGCTTCAAGCCCGCCTGCAAGCAGCCCGCCCTCTACACGCTCACCTACGTGTACCGCGATTCGACCGCCGTGCTCGGGCCGCTCGCCGTGTACCAGGAGCCGCATTGCTACGACCTCTGCGCCGCCCACGCCGGGCGGCTCACGGTCCCGCGGGGCTGGGACGTGGTCCGGCTGCCCGTTGAGGCCGATGACGAGGTCACCGCCGACCCCGACGACCTGGAGGCGCTAGCCAACGCGGTCAGGGAGGCCGCCCTGCCGGACGGGCTGGAACCGGTCGGCCAGGGCGTCGAAGTCAGCCGCCGGGGCCACCTGCGTGTGCTCCGCTCGTCCCCGGAGGACCGGGGCGGGCGCGGCTAGCCCATCTGGCGGGCGGGTACCTCTGGCGGCGGCGGGCGCTGCCGCCGGGCCCACTGGCCGCCGCCGGCCGTGACGGGGGAACGGTAGGCTCGGTGTCCGTGCATCGCGGTCATACCCGCGGCGCGATGCTCCGGGCCGATGGTGCCACCGACAATGACCGAGAGGCTAGGCCGACGTGGGGCAGTACGCGAAGATTTTCAAGGCCTACGACATCCGCGGTGTCGTTCCTGACGAACTCGACGAGCGGGTCGCGGAGGCGGTGGGGGCCGCGTTCGTGCGGCTGACCGGGGCCTCCTCGGTGGTCACCGCGCATGACATGCGGACGTCCTCGCCGGCCCTGGCCGACGCCTTCGGGCGGGGGGCCAGCGCCCAGGGCGCCGACGTGATCGCGGCCGGGCTCGGCTCCACGGATTTGCTGTACTACGCCAGCGGCAGCCTGGACATGCCCGGGGCGATGGTGACCGCCAGCCACAACCCGTCCAAGTACAACGGGATCAAGCTGTGCCGCGCCGGTGCCCGGCCGGTAGGAGCCGATACCGGCCTGGCCGAGCTGCGCGAGATGGCCGCCGCTGGCCTGCCCGCGCCCGCCGCGACCCCCGGTACCAGCACCACCCGGGACCTGCTGCCTGGGTACGCTGCCTACCTGAAATCGCTGGTCGACCTGTCGGCGATCCGCCCGCTCACGGTGGCGGTGGACGCCGGCAACGGCATGGCCGGCCATACCGTGCCCCGGGTGTTCGAAGGGCTGCCGCTGCGGGTGGTGCCGCTGTACTTCGAGCTGGACGGCACGTTCCCCCACCATGAGGCCAACCCGATCGACCCCGCCAACCTCCGCGACCTGCAGCGGGCCGTGATCGAGTCGGGCGCCGACCTGGGCCTGGCCTTCGATGGCGACGCGGACCGGTGCTTCGTGGTGGACGAGCGCGCGGTGGTGGTCTCGCCCTCGGTGCTGACCGCGCTGATCGCGGTCAGGGAACTGGCGCGGGAACCCGGCGCGGCCGTCATCCACAACCTGATCACTTCGCACGCCGTGCCCGAGATCATCACCGAGCACGGCGGCACCCCGGTGCGGACCCGGGTCGGGCATTCGTTCATCAAGACCCGGATGGCGGAGACGGGCGCGGTGTTCGGCGGCGAGCATTCTGGTCACTTCTACTTCCGCGACTTCTGGTTCGCCGACTCCGGCATGCTGGCCGCCCTGCATGTGATCGCGGCCCTGGGCTCCCAGGACCGGCCGCTGTCGGAACTGCTGGCCAGCTACGGCCGGTATCACGCCACTGGCGAGATCAACAGCGAGGTCCGCGACCAGGACGCGGCCGCGCGGGCGGTCCGGCAGGCGTTCGCGGGCCGGCCCGGCATCACTCTGGACAATCTGGACGGCCTGACCGTCCAGGGTGACGGGTGGTGGTTCAACCTCCGCCCGTCCAACACCGAGCCGCTGCTCCGGCTCAACGCGGAGGCGGCCGACGAAACGACCCTGGCCGCCGTCCGGGACGAGGTCCTGGGCATCGTCCGTGGCGAGACCGGGTAGCACCTGACCCTGGGAGAGGCTGTGAAAATCGACGAATGGCTGCTTGACCTGCTGGCCTGCCCGGCCTGCCATGCTCCGCTGCGGGCCGATGAACAAGCCAGTGAGCTGGTGTGCACCAGCGAGTCCTGCGGCCTGGCCTACCCGGTACGCGACGACATCCCGGTGCTGCTGGTGGATGAGGCCCGCCGTCCCGGGGAGGCAGGGTGACCCTGGACGCCCAGGAGCGCCTGGACAGCACCGCCCGGCTGGCCGAGGCTGACCCGGACGACATGCTCCGCCAGGTGGCCTCGTCGGCGGCACAGCTGCGGACCGCCGTGCAGGTCACCCAGGAGGCCGACCTGGGCCAGATCACCGACGTCGGCCGGCCGCGGGCCATCGTGGTCACCGGCATGGGCGGGTCCGGCGTGGCGGGCGACATCCTGGCGGCCGTCTGTGGGCCCGGCGGCCCGGTACAGGTCATCGCCGTGCACGACTACCTGCTCCCGGCCTGGGTGGGCGTGGCCGACCTGGTGATCGCCGTGTCGTGCTCCGGCGAGACCGAGGAGACGCTGGCCGCTTCGGCCGAGGCGGTCCGGCGTGGCTGCCGGCTGGTCGGGATCGGCGGCCCGGACTCGGCCCTGGCCAAGATGGCCGAGCAGGCACAGGCCCCGTTCATCGGTGTCCAGTCGGCCGGCATGCCGCGGTCCACGCTCTGGGCGCTGTCGGTGCCGCTGGTCGTGATGGCCGCCCGGCTGGGCCTGATCGAGGCCGCACCCGGCGACTACGAGGCGGCCGCGGCCGAACTGGAGCGGATCTCCCACCTGTGCCGGCCCGACAGCGAGTCGTTCGTCAACCCGGCCAAGACCCTGGCGCTGGAACTGGCGGGCACGCTCCCGATGATCTGGGGCACCTCCCCGCTGGCCGGGGTGGCCGCGTACCGGTTCGCCTGCCAGCTCAACGAGAACGCCAAATACCCGGCGGTGCCCGGCACCCTGCCCGAGGCCAACCACAACCAGGTGGTCACGTTCGACGGGCCGTTCGCGGGCGGGCCC
>DATDGI010000077.1:0-3332 GCA_036522155.1 Streptosporangiaceae bacterium | reverse complement strand
CTCTTCCTCGGCGGCGCCGTAGATGACCGCCCAGCGGGCCCCGGTGTCACTGGCCCACTTGAGCTGGCGGCCCAGCTTCCCGGACGCGCCCAGGTAGACGCTGGCGCGCAGCCCCGCCGACCGGGCGGCCGCGGCGAACGCGAAACTGCGCGACGCGTAGCGATCAGCCATGACCGTCACCGCGACGTCCAGCCTGCCGTCCTGCTCCCCGCCCGGGGGCAGCAGCAGGAGGATCCGCTCGACCCCGAGCGAGCCACCGGTCGCGGGCACGTCGGGCCCGCCGAGGGCGGAGATGAGGTGGTCGTAGCGGCCGCCGGAGGCGATCGAGCTCGCCGCCCCGTCCGCGGTCACCTCCCAGATCGGCCCGGTGTAATAGCTCAGGCCGCGCACCAGCCGGGGGGTGAACTGCACCCGCCCGGCCGGCACCTGCCCGGCCAGCAGGTCCAGCACCGTGTCCACCTCGTGCAGCCCGGCCGATCCCTCCTCGCTCGGCTTGAGCGCGTCCCGGATCCGCTCCGCCGCGTCGCCGGCGGTCATCACGGCCACCAGGTCGGCCGCCTTCCCGGCCGGCAGCCCGCGGCCGGCCAGTTCCGCGCTCACCTCGTCCGGGCTGAGCCGGTCCAGCTTGTCCAGCGTGATCAGCACCCCGGCGCCCAGCCCGGCGGGGACCGCGAAGGCCTCCAGCAGGCCGGCCAGCACCCGGCGGGAGTTGAGCAGGAACCGGAAGCCGCCGATGCCCAGCTCGGCCAGCACATCATGGACCGCGCAGATGGCCTCGGCGTCGGCCAGCGGCGACGCACTGCCCAGCGTGTCCAGGTCACACTGGGTGAACTCGCGGTACCGGCCCAGCCCGGGCCGGTCCGCGCGCCAGACCGGCCCCATCGCGTACCGCTTGTAGGGGACCGGCAGCTGGCTGCCGTAGGCGGCGGCCACCCGGGCCAGCGGCACCGTCAGGTCATAGCGCAACGCCAGATCGGCCTCGCCGCTGGCCTCGTGCTCGCCGCGGCGCAAGATCTTGAAGATGAGCTTGTCGCCCTCGTCTCCGTACTTGCCCATGAGCACGTCGAGGCGCTCGAACGCGGGGGTCGCGAGCGGCTCGAACCCGTAGCGCGCGAACACCGAGCGGATCAGCGTGAAGGCCCGCTCCCGGGTCTCGAACTCGCGGGCCAGGAAGTCACGGGTCCCCGACGGCGGATCGAACTGCGTTGGCATGCGCCCATGTTCCCCGACCGCGCCGGTCCCGTCACATCGGTTATGCCGTTTCCGGCGCGTCCAGGCCTTCCGGGGCGGCCGCGATGGCGGCCACCGCGGCGGTGATGGTGGCCTCCGCGGCCGCCTTGCCGATGCCCAGGCCAGCCAGCACGCCGCCGCCGTCGCCGTCGAGTTCCAGCAGCGCGAGCAGGATGTGCTCGGTGCCGACGTAGTTGTGGCCCAGCCGGAGCGCTTCCCGGAACGTCAGTTCCATGACCTTGCGCGACCGCTCGTCGAACTTGACCAGAACAGGCACCTCGCCGGCCGCGGGTGGCAGCACGGCCGTGGCGGCCTGCCGGACGGCATCCAGCGGCACGCCCTGGGCCACGATGGCCTGCGCGGCCAGCGCGTCCGGCTCGCTCAGCAGCCCCAGCAGCAGATGCGCCGGGCAGATGAGATCGTTGCCCGCGGCCTGGGCCTCGTTCTGCGCCGCCACCACGGCGTTCCTGGCGCGCTGGGTGAACCGGGTGAAGCCGGCCTGGGGATCGAGCCCGGGCGGCTCGCCCGGGCCCTTGCCGACGAACCGCTTCTGGGCCGCCTGCTTGCTGACTCCCATGCTCCGGCCGATCTCGGTCCACGACGCCCCCGCGCGCCGCGCCTGGTCGACGAAGTGGCCGATCAGGTGGTCAGCCACCTCGCCGAGGTGGTCGGCCACCAGCACCGCGCCGGATAGCTGCTCAAGCGCATCGGGATAGGACTTCTTGATCGCCTCGATCAGGTCGTCGAGCCGGACCGGGTTCGCCAGGGGAAGGGGGTTCGTCATGGCGTCAACTCTAGGTTGACGTCGGTCGTTTCGTCAACTTGTGGTTGACGGCGGACGCCGCGTCGCCGCCAGCGGGCAGCCGGCCGGGAATGCTACCGTAAATACATGCTCTAACGACTTATGGCCCGTTGACCCCCCCGAGCACGACGCCATAGTCCGAGGAGCATTTTCTTTGTCCCGCCCCCCGACCAGCGAAACCCCGCCCGCTGCCCAGCCTGCTGCGCCCCGGCCGCCTGCCGCCCGCGGCCGGCGCCGGATCGGGCCGGCGCTGCGGCTGGCGTTCGGCCTGCAGGCGGCCATCTCCGCGGGCGACGGGCTCGCCATGATCGCCCTGGCCAACCGCGTCTACCAGGATGGCCACGCCTCCTGGGCGGTGGCGGCGGTGTTCCTGGCCATCACCGTCCCGATCACCGTGCTGGCGCCGCTGGCCGGGCTGCTGCTCGACCGGCTGCCGCCGCGCCCGGTCCTGGTCACCGCCGCCGCCGTGGAGGCGGTCGTGGCCCTGGTGATCACCCAGGTGTCCGGCGTGGCCCCGGTGCTCGCGCTGGCGGCCGGGTTTGGCATCTGCGCGGCCGTGCTGCAGCCCGGGCTCGGCGCGATCGTCCCGCAGATCGCCGGGCCGGTCGGCGTGACCAGGGCCAACAGCTACCTGCAGGCGGCGACCTGGGGCGGGTTCACGCTCGGCCCGCTGCTGGCCAGCGCGCTCACCGCGGCCGGCGGGATCGGGCTGGCGCTGGTGGGGGTGGCCGTCGTCTACGTGCTCGGCGCGATCGGGCTATGGGCCCTGCCGCTGGCCGGCCGGGCCCGCCGCGGCGAGCCGGGCGGCCCGCCGGGTGAGCCGGGCGGGTTCCTGGCCCAGCTGAGCGCGGGCGTCCGCTTCCTGCGCTCCGACGGTGAGGCCGGGCTGCTGGTCCTGGTGGTCGGGGTCATGGTCGCGTTCGCGAACATGGCGGTCGTCGCGGAGGTCGCCTTCGCCGAGAGCGTGCTGAGGGCCGGCCCCACCGGCTACACCGTGCTGGTCGTGGCCTGGACGGCCGGCATGCTGATCGGCACCCTGCTGGGCGGGCGGCTGCCCGAGCGCAGGCTGGCCACGGTTGTGCTGGCCGGGACGTTCGCCACCGGCGTGGGCGTGGCCCTGGCCGGCACCGCGGCCGTGCTCTGGCAGGCGGCCGCGGCCTACGCGTTCGGCGGCCTGGCCAACGGGCTGGAAGTGGTCGCGACCCGCAGCTTCCTCAATCACCGCGCGCCGCCGCACGTGGCCGGCCGGGTCTTCGCCGTCTACTCCGGGGTGCTATTCGGCACGGCGTCGATCGGCATG
>DATDGI010000076.1:0-4389 GCA_036522155.1 Streptosporangiaceae bacterium | reverse complement strand
TGGGCCATCGCCTGCTCCCCCAGCGCGTTCGGGTGCATCGGCGCCGCGGGCGAGGTCGGGACCAGTCCCTCGACCCAGTTCACCCCCGGCGGCTGGCAGAAGTCGTGCCCGATGCTGTCGGCATAGGTGTCCACGAACGTCGCGCCGCCGGCCGCGGCCCGCGCCGCGAGCATCGCGTTCAGCTTGATCTCGATGCCGCGCAGGTACGGCACGTCACCGTAGGCGATGGGCACCAGCGGCCAGCAGCCGCGGCCGGTGCTCGGGAGGAGGTCGGGGTAGCCGACCACCAGCACCCGCGCCTGGGGTGCCCGCTGGTGGATCTCCGCGAGCACCGCCGCCACCTTGGGACCGGTCCGGGCCACCGCCCGCGCCAGCCGGTCGGTCCCGCCCGCGGTGTAGTAGTCCTTGCACGGTGAGCCGAATGGGCTGGTAAAGCTCAGCTCGGCACAGTTGACGACGATGCCGGAGAAGTCCACGTTGTTGCCGCCGATGCCGAGCGTGACCAGCGTGGTGCGGGCAGACAGCGCGTTCAGCTGCGGGGGGTTGACCCCCGGCGTCACCGCCTGCGGCTGGGTCATGTTCGCGGTGGTCGCGCCCGCGCAGCTGGCGTCGGTAAAGGAGACGGCGCCGAGTGCGCCCGCCACCAGCGACGGGTAGTTGTGCGTGGAGCGCAGGCACCCGGCCGGCCGGCCGGTCTGAGATGGGATGAGCGGCCCCGAAGTGTAAGAGTCGCCCAGCGCGACATACCTGGCGGCGGCCGGCCCGGTGGCGCGCCCGGTGCCCGCCGCGGCCACCCCCGGCATGATCACGGCCAGCAGCGTCCCCGCTATCAGTACCGGCAATGCCCTCACGACGCCCCCCGTCTCACTACCAGCAGTTATCTGATGATGACTCTCCGTTCCATACTGCCTCCAGCCGGCCCCGCCGCGCGGGCGTTCGGGTCCCAGCAGGCCTGGCATCTAGGCTCGTGGGGTGAGCGAGCTGGGAGCGGCCCGGCGGTTCGCGCTGTCCCTGCCGGGGGTCACCGAGGAACCGCATTTCGACATGTCGTCGTTCCGCGTGCGCGGCAAGATCTTCGTCACCGTGCCGCCGGCCGGAACCCGGCTGCACGTGTTCGTCGACCCGCTGGCCGTGGACGGTTACGTGGCCGAGGATCCGGCCGCATTCGAGCCGCTGGCCTGGGGTGAGAAGATCCGCGGCCTGCGGGTCAACCTGGCCGCCGCCGACGGCGCCCGGGTCCGGGAAGTGATCGAGGAGTCCTGGCGCCGCAAGGCCCCCAAGACCCTCATCACCGCCTTCGACCAGGGCCGCACGGTCTGAACCGTGCCCGCTGGACCTGCCCCCGCTGCGACCGCGAGTCCGGACGCGTTCACCAGGACTGGCTCACCGAAGCCTTCCTGCACGCCTCGGGCTGACCGCCGTCAGACGGCGATCAGCTCCACGTGCACCCCGGCCGCCTGCGCCAGCGCGAGCAGATCACCGGGGTCGGAGGTCAGGATGTCGTCCCCGTCGCCGGCCAGGCAGACGACAGTGGCGTCTACCGCGTCGGCGCGGCCGCTGCGCCCCAGCAGCAGCCCAGCCCGGCGGCCGAGGGCATCGTCAACCGCGATCACTTCCACCCCGGCCAGCAGCCGGGCCAGGCCGACCTGGCGACCCTGCCCGCCCCGCCACACCTGGGCCACCACCGCGCCGCTGGTCAGCGGCGTCCTGCTGGCGAGCCGCTCCCGCTTGACCAGCGCGACCAGGTCGCGGTCCCCGCGCTCGGCCGCGAGGAACGCCCCGGCGTCGAGCACGAGCATCAGCCGGGCACCCGTCCGCGGGCCGCCCGGCCCGGCTCGTTCCCGGCAGGCTGGCCCCGCACTACCACAGCCCGGGTGCGGGCCCGGCGGGCGGCCTCCCGCATTTCCTGCTCGGTGATCTCCCCCTGCTCGGCTTCATAGGCCGCCAGGAACTCGTCCAGTGCCCGCAGCCGCCGGTCACGATCGGCCTTCAGCCGCAGCGCTTCGTTGACCCACGCACTGACGCTTTCCGCCTGGCCCTGGGCGACGGCCTCATGGGCGGCGGCCAGCAGTTCGGTGTCCACCGACGCGGACAGCCGCTCCTTGGCGCTCACAAACATATGCTACTCCAATCCCACGATCGTATGACGACCAGGCGGCAGCCGATCGCGGGCCCTGCGGACACTCATGGGATCCGGCGGCATCTTTCTACCGTGAGCCGCCGACGTTTCCAGTCAGCCGAGGATTTGCTGGCTGCTGGTGTTGCCGTGACCGGCATCCGGGCCAAGACCATTGTGAGAAGCGGCCAAGTTTGTTGAGAATCTACAAGTGGACGCCGGAGTGGGCCCAGGGACGGCTGAAGCCGACGGCGCCGCGGCCGCCGTAGGGAGCGATCCGGATCGGGAATCCGGTCGCGAACGCCTCGATCATCAGGCCGTTCCCGATCACCATCCCGACGTGCCCGGGTGAGGTCGTAGTCCCGTCGGCTCCGGCGAAGAACACCAGGTCCCCCGGCGCTTCATGACCCGGCGCGACCCGGGGCCCCCAGGCCCATTGCTGCTCGGAGGTGCGCGGGATGTCCACCCCGGCGGTTCGGTACGCCATCATCACCAGCCCGGAACAGTCGAACGCGTCCGGCCCGGTGCCGCCCCACAGGTAGGGCTTGCCGAGCTGGGCCCGGGCGAAGGCGATCGCGGCCGCGACCACCTGGTTCGGGATTTGCGCGTCGCGCGGGCCGCCGCCGGCCGCGCCCGCCAGCGCCGTGAGGCCGCCGGTCGCCGTGTTCATCAGGCACTGGGCGGCGGTCACCACCCCACCCGCCGCGCCCCCGGCGGCCGGGCTGACGGTGAAGCCGCCGCCGGAGTACACCGACGCCCAGTGCAGCACATCGGCCACGTACGAGGTCAGGTGGTTGTAGGCGAAGATGGCGCCGCTGACGTTGCTCTGCACCCCGTGCTCGACCAGGTACTTCGCCGCGCCGGCGACGGCGTCGGCGGGCTCGTACACACTGGCGATGCCGTTACCGGTGGCGTCGGTGGCCACCCCGGCGACCTGCTCGCTGGCCGGGTGCACCGGCGCGCCGCCCCAGGTGTTGCCCGCCGCACCGCCGATGCCGATCTGCATCGGGCCGGCCGCGCCGAAGGCGTTCGCGCCGCTGTGCACGCCCGGCAGGTTCGACCGGCCGTCAGCGCTCTCCACCTCGCCGATGCCGGCCAGGATCACCCACGGCACCCCGTAGGTGCGCCCTTCCTGCTGGAAGAGCTGGAGGTAGTTGGCCGGGATGGTGGCCCGCCCGGCCGCGCTCGGGGCCGGCTGCACGGCCGCGGTGACCGCGCTCGGCGGCCCGCCGGTCCCGCCGCCGGCACAGCCCTGGCCCGCCGAGAACAGGACGCTGCCGCCGCCGATCAGCCCCGCCCCGATCACCGCCAGGCAGAGCACGAGCATCATCACCACGCCGATGATGAGCAGCACTGTGAGCCGGCCCCCGTGCAGCCCTACTCGCCAGTTCACGAGTTACCCGCCGAGGCGAGCTGGATGTCGTTCACCTGCCAGCCGCTGCCGGCCCGCTGGACCGTGATGGCATAGTCGCCGCTGGTGACCGCGGTGGTGGTCTTGCCCGTCCGGCCGGTGCTGTAGGTCTTCTGGGTCAGCGTTACGACAAAGATCAAGCTCGATGGGCCAAACGCGCGCAGCGCGGTGATCACCCCGCTGCCCGACGCGGACTGCTTCTGCTGCGTTCTCACCTGGGCGAGGCCGGGGGTGGCGAATCCCCGTTCCAGGGTGACGGCCAGGGCCGGGGTGACCAGGCCGCGCATCCGGCCGACATAGCTGCCCGCGCTCTGCGTGTAGCTGTAGGTCTCGTAGTCGGTGCAGAACTGCCGCACGGCCCCGGCCGCCGCGGCCAGGTCAGCCTGGCTGAACGGGAGCCACTGGTAGATGTTCGCCGCCCCGCCGGACGGCGCCGGGCCGGCCGTCGCCGGCGCGGCCGGCCCAGTATGCCGGGCGAGGGGCGGCCCGGTTGCCGGTGGTGATCCCGACACCTGACCGCGGGCGGCGGCCGGGCCCGGCCACAGCAGGAACGCGCCCAGCCCGGCCAGGGCGAGCACGATGATGGCGAAGGCCAGCTTCCGCTGGGCCGGCGACAGCTCCATGATCTGGTGGGCTACTTCCGGCGCCGGATCGGCCGGAGCCAGAAGGGCCCGGGCGGCGGCTCGGCCTGGTCCGGCTCACCGTCGCGGCCCGCGGCCTGGTCCCGGGCCGGCACCGGCTGCCCGCCGTCCGGGCCGGTCCTGGCCGCCCCGGACGACCGGGTGAACGGCCCGCTGCCGCCGCCGAGCGGTCCGCCGCCGCTCGAGAAGAAACCGGTCCCTCTGCCCGACGGCCGGCTCCC
>DATDGI010000075.1:0-12963 GCA_036522155.1 Streptosporangiaceae bacterium | reverse complement strand
CGGGCGAGCCAGTCTGCCGTGAGCACGGGCGCAACCCGAAGGTGCCGACCGGCAAGCATGGCCGGGGCCGCCGCTGGCAGGTCGAGTACACCGACCCGGACGGCAAGCTGCACTATCCGTGCTTCGACACTGAGGACCAGGCGGGCGCGTTTCTCGTCAAGGTCAAGGCCGACATGCTCCGCGGCACCTACCGTGATCCCGGCTCCGGGCAGGTGACGCTGCGGAAGTACGCACTCGACGTGTTCATGCCAGCGCAAGGATTCGACCAGGTGACCCGGGAACGAGTCGAGTCCGCGCTGCGGGTCCACATCCTGCCCCACCTTGGCGCGAAGCGGCTACAGGAGATCGAGGCGCACCCGTCGCTCGTGCAGGCGTGGGTGAACGGGCTGCCGCTGGCCCCGTCGTCGGCCGGGCGGGTGTTCGTGATGCTCAACACGATCATGCGGTGGGCGCGGCGTGACAGGCTGATCGGCGGCAACCCGTGTGAGGGCATCAGCCTGCCCAGGACGGTTAAGCGCCGGATCGAGGCGTGGACACCGGAGACGACCGCGGCTGTCCGTTCCGGGCTGGCTGAACGCTACCGGGCGTTCGTTGACGCTGGGGTTGGGCTGGGCCTGCGCCAGTCGGAACTGTTCGCCCTGGCCGTTGAAGAGGTTGCCTGGCTGCCCCGGGTGGTGCATGTCCGGGCTCAGGTCAAGCTGGTTGGCGGACGGCAGTGGTTCGCCGCGCCGAAGGCGCGGAAGGAGCGGATGGTGCCGCTGGCCACGCAAACGGCCGGGAGGCTGTCGGCACACCTGGCCGCGTTCCCAGCCGCGCCGGTCACGCTGCCGTGGCACGAACCAGGCACCCGCCACCATGCCCGGCCGCACACGCTCACGCTGCTGTTCAGCACCCCGGAAGGTCACGCGCTCAACCGCAACACCTTCAACCAGAGCGTCTGGCGGCCGGCGCGGGAAGCGGCTGGCCTGGCCGATGACCGGGTGAACGGCTGCCACATGATGCGCCACGTCTACGCGTCCACGCTGGTAGCTCGCGGGATCGACGTGCGGACCGTGGCTGAATACCTCGGACACGAGGACGGCGGGGCGCTCGTGCTCAAGACCTACTCTCACCTGCTGCCCGATGCTGAGGACCGGGCCAGGCGGGCGCTGGAAGAGGCTCTGTCCGAAGTGACGGGACCGCCAGCTACGGCCATCATCGGCCACCTGGCCTCTTACGGCCCAGGAGAGGCTATCCACGGCCCGGAGGTACCATGATTTGCGTCTATATCAATCCAGGGTGGTCTGTTGCGGTCGCAGGCCGGTACGCAGGCCGGCGCTATGACCTGCGCACTGTAGACCACCCTGGATTCTCTCAGACTGTCGTGGATCGGCGCTCCCACAGCCCAGCCACAGCCCAGCTACCCCGTAAGAGCGGCCCCGCCCGGTGCGTCAACACCGGAACGGGGCCTGAGCCATCCCATCCGCACCAACCGGAAGGAACGACCTGCCATGACCGTACAGACCGCAACCGCCCCCGTGTGGGCATCGCGGGCTGGGGACACCCCCGGCACGCTGGCTGACCTGTTCCGCCAGGCCGCGCACCTGATCGAGGCCGAGGGCTACTCACCGTGCGCTGACGGCGTGTTCGTCCACGGACGGCGACCCGGGCACAGCGTCACAACCGCCCTGGACGCCGCGGCCGCGTACGCCTGCGAGAACCACCCGGCCGACGCCGCGGACCTGGCTGAGGACGCACACGCACGCCTGGCCGGGTTCCTGCACCTGACCGGGCTCCGCACCCGCCGCACATCCATCCACGACCTGTGCAACGAGGTGGCCGCGTGGGAAGACTGCCGGCCCGGCGCCGGGTACCGCTCGCAGGCTGAGGCGGTCGCCGTGCTCGACGCCGCGGCGCGGCTGCTCGACGCGCTCGGCGGTGCCCGGTGACCGGGGCGGAACTGGCCGCCCGGCGGACCGCTGCCGCCGCGGTACTGGCCGACTACCGGGCAGCGCTCGCGTCGGCTCCGGTGACCCGGCCACCGGGCCGGGAGTGGATGCTGCGCCTCGCTGACACGCTCGGCGACCTGCTCGGCGCGCTCGGCCCGGCCGTCGTGCTCGACCACGGCCAGGCCGTCACGGTGCTGTCCGCGCTGGAGGACGCCAGCGAGGGCATCCGCGAACGGGCAGCCAACTGCCCCGACTGCGACACCAGCCCCGCCGACCTGTGCGACGAATGCTCGGACCGGCTGGCCAGGGCAGACGCCTATGACCGGCTGGCCGGTCAACTGAGGCAGGCAACATGAGCCGCCGACGCCGGCACAACCCGCTGACCTGGTTCGTGGCCCTGCTAGTCCTGGTGGCCGTACTCAACACGGTGTCTGCCATCGAACAGCTTGCCGTGCCGCTGCTCGTGCTCGCTGCCGTCGTCCTGGCCGTGCGGGCGGTCACCCGGGGCGGCTGGCATCCACTACCACCCCGGCCGCCGAAGGTGATCCCCGGGCGGCCCGGGGACGACACCGAAGTGATCCGCCTGCGGGCCGAGGTTGAGGCGCTGCGGGCCGAACGTGACCAGGCTCAGGAGGCCACCCGCCACGCATGGGTGGCCAGCACCGAACCAGACGCGCGGGCGCCGCAGAAGACCGCCCGTGACCGGCTGCTGACCGACCGGCTGTCCGGGGTGCATCGGCTGACCGGGGGTGGCCAATGACCCGGGACCGATACCGGACCCTGACCGCTGCCGCGGTGCTCCTGGTGGCCACCATCGCGGCGGTGGTCAGTTACCTGCATGTGGCCACCCTGGCACTCCGGTACGGACAGGAACCACTGGCCGCGTACCTGCTGCCGCTGTCCATTGACGGCATGGTGGCCACCTCCAGTCTCGTCCTGCTGCGGTCAGCGCGGGCCGGGGTGTCCGCGCCGTGGCTGGCCAGGACCGGCCTCGTGCTGGCCGTGCTGGCCACCCTGGCCGCGAACGTGGCCAGCGGCCTCCCCCACGGCTGGCCTGGTGCGCTGCTGGCCGGGTGGCCAGCGGTCGCGTTCGTCGTGTCCGCTGAAACAGCCATCAGCATGTCCCGCCGCAGGGTGGCCACCGGCCAGCGGACAGCACAGGACCGGCCAGTGGCCACGGCCACCCGGCCAGAGGTGGCCAGAGGTGGCCAGGCCACCCGGCCAGAGGTGGCCGACGTAGAGGCCGCGATCCTGGCCACCCTGGCCACCCGGCCAGACATCACCAACGCCGGCCTAGCCGCGGCCATCGGCACATCAGAACGGACAGCCCGCCGCTACCGGACGCGGCTGGCCACCACTGGCACGACCTGACGTGAAGCCCCCGGGGCGGGTGCTCGCTTGGCAGTCCGCTCCCGCCCCGGGTCACTCTCCCGAAGGAGAAGACCAGCATGTCAACCGATCCGGCCAGCGGCCACCCGAACCCAAGTGATACCCCACTGCCCGCGATCCCGGCCGCCGAGGTCGAAGAGCCGCCGACCGGCCCCGCGGCATACGCGGACGTGACCGCGCCGCGTGAGCGCAAGCCGATCCTGCCGCCGTGGCTGACCAGCCGGGAAGCGATGGCCCACCACGCGCGGCGGGCCGGCGGGTACGCCTGGCATTCGGCCCGCTATCACGGGCTCCGGTCCCCGGTGTACCTGGGAGCGGTGCTGTTCTGGGCTCCGGTGGGTGCCGCCCGGCTGACCGGGCGGTGGCTGCGCTGGTGGCTGTCACCGATCCCGGTTGCCGTCTACGCCGACGCCGTGAACGACGGACACCGGGCCTGGCACCGCACCCACACCGAACACAAGCGGACCACCCGCACCCGGGCATGGGTCACGGCATGGGTGCTGCTCGCCGCGGCGCTGATCGTATCCGCGGTGGAACTGTTCGCCCCGTGGTGGGCATGGGTGCCGCTGGCCGGCGCCGCGGTGCTGCTGCTGGCCCGCCACGGCCGGCCCGAAGGCAAGCGGATCGTGCAGCCCGCCGTGGTGCCGCCGGCGTACGAGGTGCTGACCCAGGACGTGATCACCCGGGCGCTGGGGTCGCTCGGCCTGGCCGGAATCAACTCGTGGCTGCGGGAGGGCCGCGAGATCGACTACACCGGCCCGTGCCGGCAGGACGGCCCGGGGTGGCGGGCGGAGATGAACCTGCCCTACGGGACGACCGCGGCCCAGATCATCGACCGCCGCGCTCAGCTCGCCTCCGGTTTGCGCCGGCCGCTGGGCGCGGTGTGGCCCGAAGCGGTGCCAACCGAGCATGAGGGGCGGCTTGAACTGTGGGTTGGCCGGGAGGATGTTTCCAAACGCAAGCCTGCGCCGTGGCCGCTGGCCAAGGGCGGCGCCGTGGACATCTTCCAGCCGGTCCCGTTCGCCGCCGACATGCGCGTCCGGCCCGTCAGGGCGCCGCTGATCTTCCACAACTGGCTGATCGGGTCACAGCCGCGCAACGGCAAGACCGCCGCTGTGCGTGTCCTGGCCTGCGCTGCGGCGCTGGACCCGCTGGCCGAACTGTGGATTCACGAGTTGAAGGGGACCGGCGACCTGGACCCGCTGGAATGCGTCTCGCACCGGTTCGTGTCCGGCATCGATGACGACTCGATCGGTGAGGCGGCCGAGTCGCTGCGGCTGCTCCGCGCCGAGGTGGAGCGGCGCTCCCCGCGGGTCAAGGCACTACCGCCGGAGGTGTGCCCGGAGAAGCGGGTCACCCGGCAGATAGCGGCTAAGCGGTCGCTGCGGCTGTGGCCGGTCGTGTGCGTAATCGATGAGTGCCAGAACTTGTTTGCCCACCCGAAGTTCGGCAAGCAGGCCGGCGCGGACGCCGAGTGGGTTATCAAGCTGGGCCCGGCGCTGGGCATCGTGCTCATCCTGGCCACCCAGCGGCCGGACAAGGACTCGCTGCCCACCGGCGTCTCCGGGAACGTCAGCCTGCGGTTCTGCCTGTACGTCGCCGGCCAGGTGGAAACGGACATGATCCTGGGGACCAGCGCGTACAAGAACGGGCTGCGGCCAACCACGTTCCGGCCCGAGGTTGACGCCGGGCTCGGCTACCTCAAGGGTGCCACCCCGGCGCCGAAGGTGGTCCGGACCTACTTTCTCGACGTGCCCGCCGCTAAGGCGGTCGCGGTGCGCGCCAGGGCCGCCCGTGAACGGGCCGGGACACTGACCGGGGTAGCGGCCGGGCAGGACGCCGGCGAGGCCGCCCGGGACGTTCTGGGCGATGCCCTGGCCGTGTTCGGCACCAGCCCCGCACTGCACTGGGGCGCGCTCGCTGAGCGGCTGGCAGGCCGGTACCCGGACCGCTGGGCCGATGTCACCGCCGACGCGATCAGCGCCCAGATGCGCTCTCTCGGTGTGCCCAGCGTCCAGGTGAAAGCCGCCGGGGAGAACCGCCAGGGCTGCCGCCGCGACACCATCGAGGCCCTGCCAAGGTAGGGACCGTCCTACCGCCCCCGGCCTGGGAGGACACCCGGTGTTCCTACTCGCCCGCGCCCTGACCTGGGCGGTAGGGCCACGCGCCCGGCCGGCCAGAACGGCCCGGAAAGGCGCTCACCCGGCCTCAGCATGCCGGGACGCTGACTGTACCCGGCCGGCCTGCGTGGCCTACCGGCAGGGCTTCGAGGACGGCTTTGAGGCGGGCATGGCCGCGGCCCAGAGCGAGGCTGACGGGTGAATCACGCGCGGCACACGACGCGAACCGCAGACCGTGTGTCTCAGGTGCCCAGCCGGTACAATGGGCACGAGGCATCACTCCGGCCCGCGTGAGGCGGGGAGTGATGCCTTGCGTCTCCCGGGCTGGAGTGGCCTCTCCCCCAATCCCCCGGGAGGCAGCATGCCGCGTCCAGATCAGGCGAGTCTGACGATCACCCGCGATGCCGCCGACGACCTGCGGGAGGTCAAGGCACTCATCTCCCGCGGCCGGGAACGGGTGCCGACCCTTTCTGACGTGATCCGCTCGCTCGTGGACCTGTGGCGCCAGTCGCAGGCGGGCACCTGATGGTCGCTGTCGCGCCGGGCGGGAGTCCGGGCACCGCCCAGCACAAGAGCGGCGGCATCAGCGGCACGGCGATCCTGCTGGAAGTGCAGAAGTTCATGGGCACCCCCTACGTGTGGGGTGGCAGCCAGCCGGGCGGGTTCGACTGCTCGGGTCTCGTGCAGTACACGCTGACGCAGCTCGGGGTCAAGAACGTCCCGCGCACGTCTGAGGCTCAGTGGGCGTGGGTGCGGAAGATTCCGGCGTCCCAGGTGCAGCCGGGTGACCTGGTGTTCTTCACCGGGGCGGACGGGGCCAGCCCGGGGCATGTGGGGATCGTGTCGGAGTCCGGCACCCACTGGACGATGGTCGATGCGCCGTATACGGGCGTTGACGTGCGGCAGGACAGTTTCTCGGTGCCCGGGTCGGGTGAGATGCGGGTGATCGGGTTCGGGCGGCCTCCGGGGGTGGCTGGCGGCGGTGTGTCCGCGAACATCGGCCCCGGCCAGTTCAAGGGCGGCGGGGTGTTCTCGCTGTCGCTGCCGGGTCCGGTGGGCCAGTTCTTCACCGACGCCGAGAACTTCGCGCACGCCGCGATGTGGTGGGTCAACCCCGAGAATCAGTTGCGGGTGATCGCGGGCGTGTTCGGCGGGCTGCTGCTGATCGCGGGTGTGCTGGTGTTCGCCAGGGCGGGCGGGTGAGCGGGCCGTGTCGATCCTGAGTGACGCGCAGATCATCGCCTTGTGGCTGAAGGCGGGCGGCCCGGTCAGTGCGGCGCCGATGGCGCTGGCCCGGGCGCTGGCCGAGTCGTCCGGGGAGGCGGGGGTTACCAGCTCTAACCCGAACGGCGGGACCAACGTCGGCTTGTGGCAACTGGACACCGAAGGCGTGGGTTCGGGCTACACGGTCGCCCAGTTGCAGGACCCGGCCACCAACGCGCGGCTGACTGTGAAGGGCAGCAACGGCGGCCGGAACTGGTCGGCGTGGCCGGATAACTGGCCGGCGTACATCGGGCAGGCACACAAGGCCGTCACCGACTTTGAGACGAAGGCGGCCCACCATCCGGGGGGGCGGCCGGGCTACGTAGACGACGTGTTGCGCGGCCTCGGTGGCATCTTCACCGGCAATCTCGGCCAGGCGTTCGGCGCGGCGGGCAGCGCGGCGGGGAGCGCGGCCGGGGCTCTGGGGCAGATCGTTTTGCCCGCCCAGGTGACGGGGTTCCTGTCGGCGGCCGAGGACGTGATTCACGGGGCGTTGTGGCTGCTGAATCCCTCCAATCAGTTGCGGATTCTGGCGGGCGTGGCTGGGGTCATCCTGGCCGGTCTTGGTGTGTACGTGTTCACCCGGGCGGCTGGGTGAGGGAAGGGCGGCAGTGATGACGGTTGCGGCACCGGAGGTTGCCGGGGCGGCGCGGGCCGGGGCGGCGCGGCTGAGGTTCGGGCGTGTCGCTGGCGAGGGCGGGCCGGCTGGCCTTGATGCGCCACCGGCCCGGGTCCGGCCGGCACGGCCGGAGGGGCCTGCCCGCCCACGTCCGGGGCGGCCGGGAGCGGCGGGGCAGCGGGGCCGGGCTGGGCGGCCGGGGGCGTCCGGGCGGCAGGCACCGGGGCGGCCACGGTCACGCGGCGCGGGTATTCCGCCGATCTTCTCAGCCGGGAAGGGCAAGTCTTACCACCGGGTGATCATGGCCGAGTTCATCATTTCCGTGGTGCTGATCGGCATGTCCCCGGTGCTCACCCCCGCGGGCAAGACCGATGCGCAAGGTAATCCGGTGAACCTCGGCGGGGCTTCGCTGGCTAAACCGCTGGTGCGGCTCACCGCGGTGTCGGCGCTGTTCCTGGTGCTGGCGTTGCTGTCCACGGGGGCTAAGACGGGGAAGGTCGCGGCGTGGTTCGGCGGCCTGGTGGTGCTGGGGGTTGGGTTCAACGCGGCGGGCGAGCTGGAAGCCATCTCGGGGTACTTCGGCGGCGGGACGAAGGCGGCCGGCAAGAAGGCGGCGACCGGCACGACGCAGGCACCGGGCACGTCCACTGCGGGCGGCCGGGGATAGGAGGCGGGCACATGACCGAGGGCAAGGGCAACGGCGTGCAACTGGCGTTCGCCATCATCTTGTTCTGGCTGGCGGGGCTGGCGTTTTTCATCGCGTTTGAGGGGTCGGGCATCCTCGGTGAGACGGTGCCGGCGTCCGGGTCGGGGGGTGCGAGCTACTTCCGGGCGGTCATTCAGGGGTTGCGGAACATTGTCGCCCCGGGCAGCTCGGGCACCCCGGCAGGCGCGGGCGTGGGCTCAGCCGGGCCGGTGACGGCGGCCCCTAGCGGGATCACACCCGCTGGCAGCGGATGGCGGGGTGCGTGATGGGCGACCACCTGACCAGCGCCCTGGTCGGCGTCTTGATCCTCGCCACGCTGTTCATGCTGGTCCGGCCGGGGTCACCGGCTCTGTCGGCGGTTAAGGCGGTTAGTGACGCTTTGGGGGCGCTGGTGGGTGCGGCCACGGGGTTCACGCAGACCGGCGGCCAGGGCGCCGCGCAGACAGGAGGCTGAGAACATGCCAGCATCGCGGCGAGGCCGGGGGCGGGGGCGGTTGCCTGCCGACCGGCCGCCAGCGAAAGCCAAAGGCGGGACGGGGATTCCCCCGTTCGTGTGGGGTGGGGTGGCCGTGGTGCTGCTGCTGCTGTTCATGGCCCGCCGTTCCGCCACGGCCACCAGCAGCCAGCCCACCGGGTCCGTCCCGGCTACCGGCATATCCGGCGCGGCTAGCGGGCTGAATACGCCGGGTGGGCGCAGGCCGGGGCCGGCCGGGCCGCCGATCAGACGGGCCGGGTTGTGAGCGGCGCGGCGGGTGACTACCGGGCGCGGGCACGGGCCGAGTTCCCGGGGGATGGCGTGCCCGGCCTGCCACTGCCGGCCGAGTTCCGGCTGCCGGCAACGGTCGCCGGGTTCGCGCTCATCGGGTACGCGTCCGTGCTCATGGTGAGTGCGGGGATTCGCCGGTACGAGGTGCCGGCGTGGCGGGTTGTCACGCTCATGGGCGTGTGGTTCGGCGGCCTGGTGCTGCTCGTCGCCGGGCAGTGCCGGGAACCGGGAGAGGACTGGAAGACATGAGCACGATGACACCGGAGGCACCAGCACCGGCCCCAGCCCGGGGCGGGGGTAGCTGGCTGACGCGGCGGGTCGGCCCGGTGCAAGGGTGGGTCTACCTCGCGGGCGGCCTGGTGGTGGCCGGCGCCGTCGCGTGGCGGTATCTGCATCCGTCCACCAGCACGGCCAGCACTTCGGCCGCGGCTGACACGACGGGGGCTAGTCAGGTGCCCCAGTTCGTCAACCAGACGTACACGTCGGTAGCCGCTCCCAGCGCTCCGGTTCCTCCCCCGACACAGCAGGGACCAGCCACCCAGCCACCCCGGACGCACCGGAAGGTGAAGGTTGGCCCGCAGAACCGGGACATCTACCGGCTGGCACGGTCCTACGGGATGACGGAGCACGAACTGCTGGCGCTCAACCCGGACCTGCGGAAACTCGCCGGGACACGGCGGCCCATCCCTATCGGGACTGAGATCACGGTCTGAGACGGTCACCATGGCTACCTATGTGCGGCTTCCCCCGTTTAAAAGCGTGGCGGCGCTGGACACGACCGGGGCCAACGCGGGCAACTGGACGAACGCGATCACAGCGAACCTCATCGCCATCAACGCGCCGTTTTTCGAGCTGTCGCACATCGCGCTCACGTCGGCGCCGGTTGGTGCGGCGGTGTCGCTGAACATCAACAACCAGTGGTTTTACGGCGGCACGTCGATCGGTGTCGGCGGCGTGATCGAGTACGACCCGTCTAATCCGCCGATCCTCATTCCCGGGCAGGACATATACCTTTTCTGGAATGTCGCGGCCAGCGGCATCCCCCCGGTTGCTCACTGCCATTTCCGCGCGGACATCGACATACCCGCCAACCGTCAGACGTTGCTGGGCGTGGGCTGACATGGCTGATGGCCCGTGGAGCAACCCGGCTCAATCCCTGATCGTGATTGTGGCGGGTGGCGGGTTCACGGGCCTGTTCGTCTACTCGGGGCCACCCGCGCTGGGGAATCTGATCGCGTCCATCGCCGCGCAAGGGGGCTCCGATCCTTACGGCAACGGCTACGGGTCGGGAATCGAGGTTTACGGCGGCAACACCCCCGGTTCGCTGAGGGCTGTCCTGCTGGCCGGGAAGCTGCTGCTCGACGCGATAGGCAGCGCCACCACCGCGGCGCCGAACGTGGCTACCGACTCCACCGGCACCGACCTGATCCTGTCGTCGTCAACCAAGTCCGGGCAGGGGCCGGCGGTGCTGACCCTGGTCCCCGGTGTCATCCCGCAGGCGGGGCTCAACGCGCCGCTGTCGCTGGCTGGCGAGGCGTCGGCCCCGGCCGCCGTCGCAGCAGCGGCCAACCTCTATGCGGATGCCAACGGGCAGCCTGCCGCGGTCAACCCGGCCGGGTTCGCGGGCCACCTGGTGATGGCCCCCCTGGCCCAGGTGTCCGGGGTGACGATCACCGCCGCCTCGTTCACGACATGCGGGGACTTCACCATCCCAGCGGGCGACATGGAAGTTGGGGCGGTCTACGAGATCACCTACAAGGGCCAGGGCGTGTGGGGGTCAACTCAGCAGACCCTCATTTTCCAGGTGGCGATAGACGGGGCCAACGTCAGCACGACGGCGGGGATTGCGGGAGCCGACTTCGCGGCCTCTGCCACGTTCTCGTGGTCGTGCCGGGTGCTGCTGATCTGCGGCACCGCTGGGGCCGCTGGCAGGGTCCAGGTCCACATGGCCGGGTGCATCACCCAGAACGATCACGTAATCACTCCCGGCACGGCGGCTAATAACACGGTGCCGTGGGAAGGCACGAGCAAGGCTGACGTGGCCGTGGACACGACGGCCTCGCACACGCTCGCGCTGCAAGCCGAGTGGGCCAGCACGACGGGGGCACCGACGATCACCGCCCGCAACTCGTGGATTCAGAGGATCGCATAGAAAGGACGGATAGTCATGCTCGCGTTTGTGCTCTGGCTGCTTCACCTGCTGCACATCGGCATTTCGCGTCACGAGGTGTTCTGCCAGTTCGGTTTCCGGCGGGTGTCGCATCACGGCTGGACGGCATGCGTGCCGGCCCGGGACTTCTGGAGGCGGTAGTAATGGACCCTTGGAACAGCACGGACGGTGCCGGATACTGGACGGCGCTTCCGCCTGGCAACGCGGAATGGCTGGCCGAGGTGGCGCGGCGCGGCCGGGCGTGTGAACGGTGGCAGCGGTTCGGCCTCGGATGGGTGTGGCGGGCATGGGCGCGTCGGCGGCCGGTTCCCCACGTCTAGGGGGCCTGCCGTGGTGGCTGGTGGCGCTGTCGGTGCTGGCCGAGGCTGCGGCGGCCCTGGCCGAGGCTGCCGCGGCCCTGGCTGCCGCCCCGGCCGAGGTCGTCTACCAGCCACCAGCGGGCCGGTACCCGTTCAAGAGCAACGCGCTCATGGCGTCCTACCTGGACAGTCCGGGCGGGGAGACGTACGCGGTCATCGCCGCCCGTGCCGGCTGCTGCGCAACGTACCCGTACGTTGCCGCCCGGGTGGCGGAAGTGCTGCCGTGGCTGGCCCCACAGGTAGCGTCCGGGGATTTCTCCCTCGGTGTCGCTGACACGCTCGCCAAGCGGCAGTTGCGTGTGGGTGACGTGACACCCGCCTTCGTGGCCGAGTGGGAGGCGCTGTACCCCGACGAGGCGCCGGCCGGGGTGGCATAGATGGCCCGGTATTCGATCCGTGACCTGATCGGGCACTTCGTCAGCCCCCGGAGCGCCGGCGGGAAGATGCCCGAGCTGGACGACGGGCGCGAGGCGGCCATATGAAGCCCAGCACCCCGGCCCAGCGCGAACGGATGCGCCGGTACGACGCCGCACACCGGGAACAGGCGCGCGAACGGATGCGCCAGTGGCGCGCGGCCAACCCCGACAAGAAACGGGCGCAAAGGCGCAGGCAATACGAACGGCTGCGGAAAACGGTTCTCGATCACTTCGGCTGGGCCTGTTCCTGCTGCGGAACCATGGACCGGCTGAGCATCGACCACATCAACGGCGATGGCTACCAGCATCGGGCGCAGTTCGGGCGGGCGCCCGAGGCGCTGTATCGGTGGATCATTGATCACGGGTTCCCGCCCGGCTTCCAGACCTTGTGCGTCCGCTGCAATCTGAGCAAGGCACGCGGCGAGCACTGCCGGCTAGATCACGCGGCGGCGGTGTAGCCATGGCCCGTTACAACGTGCGTGACCTGATCGGGCATTGGGTCAAGCCCAGGAGCGCCGAAGGGAAGCTCTGCCCGCACGCCTGCTGCCGGAACCGGCGGGTGCATCCGGCGAACATGCCGGTGATCCTGCCAAACAAGCTGCTGCGCCGGGCCAGCGATGACGACCTGGGCGAGCATTACGACCGGGTAGCGGGCAACCCGAAAGAGGCACGGGCGCGGGCGCAGATTTTGCATGAGATGGACCGCCGCGACCGGGCCGAGATCGCGCGCCGGGAACGGCAGGCGCATTACCGGCAGCGGGTTTTCTCCCGGAAGATCGCCCACGCGGAGGAACTGGACCGGGCGTGGCTTGAAGCCGAGTCGGCGACTAAGGGCAACATGCTCAGCAAGGCGGGCAAGGCCGCGGGGATCGATGAGCGGTCGCTGTTCACCGGCCCGGAGTCGAGGGCGCGCAGGTACGCGTCCGAGGAGCTGCTGAACCACTGGCAGACCCACCACCGGCCTACCGCGGCGTTTATGCAGGGGAAGGACACCCGGCTAGGGGCGCTGTACACCGCGCCGCGGCGCAGGCGGCGGCCCGGTGCCTACCAGCATCCGGGCCGCCGTGCGGCCTGACCGTGACTCGTCTCTCAGTTGGCGTACAACTAGCGTCTTGGCTGGCCAGAGCCCTATGGGCCGTCAGCGGGGCCGTGACCCGACCGGGCGCAACTCTCTGACCTGCACTGACTCCCCGGGCCCGTGCTGGCGGTGGCCGAGCTACCGTGCGG
>DATDGI010000074.1:0-4215 GCA_036522155.1 Streptosporangiaceae bacterium | reverse complement strand
GGTCGGCGCACTGGTCAGGTACACCCTGGCCGACGTGATCGCGTGGGAGCGGTCGCGCCGCGAGGCCAGCGACTGACCTAATTCACCCCGGCGCGGTGCCGGAATTGACCGGAGACGCCGAAAGGAGTAGCTCCCCCGCCGCGCCCTGATCAGAAAGGAGAAGGCGCCCGGCCTGACCTTGGTCAGTGTTTCGGCCGGACGCCTCATGCCATGAACAGCATACGCGATTCACAAGCGGAAACGCCAGTAACCGCCCGGCGGATCGGGGTCACGCGCCGCGGTGACACGCTGACCATCTACGCCGGGAAGCATCACATCGGGGTCACCGACGCGGAAGCGGCTGACCTGGTTGGGCTGCTGGCCCGGGAGCTTGGTCCTGCCCTGGTGGCTGACGCACTGCGGGAGCGAAAGCCGTGACCGCCACCATCACCCGGCTGATCCCTCGTCAGCCCATGATGGCCTGTCCCGGCAAGGTCCGCGTTGCTGCCTGCGTCTGCGGCCAGCCTGGCACGCACTGGCATCCCTGCGGCTTCATCGGGCCAGTGAAGTTGGTTGAGGCCGCCGCCTACTGCCCGTGGTGCGGCAAAATCCTCCGCTGGCCGCGGGACGTAGCGAGGCCAGCATGAGCAACCGCCTCGATGACTCCTGTTCATACTGCGGCCGGCGTCACCACCTGCCCACCCTGGTCCCCAACCCGGACCGGCCGGGGGAGGTCTTCTGCCCAGCGTGGGCCAAGTCCAACCGCATCATGCGCCTGACACTCAAGGAGCGCCTGGCTGTCGCCCGGTTGCTGGGCAGCCTCAACGGGGGGCAGGCATGAACGCCGCGAACGTGGCCGAGCTGCCCCGCCGCGACGGTGCTGGCGACCCGTCCGCGGAGTCCCGGTGGTCCGCGTTCTGGATCTCCTGGCACACCGGCTACGCGCTCGATCTCGGCCGCGCCGAAGGCTGGCGGCAGTGTGAGCGGGAGTACCGCGCCGCGTGGCGTGCCGACGTGGCCGCTGGCCCGCACCCGGGCCGGGACCGGGATCGTGAGGCTATCGAGTGCGCCCGCTGGCTGCTGCTCTGTCCGGCCTGCCGTGTCGCTGGTGCCGCCCCCGGGTGTGCCGCGTGTGAGCCCCGGACCGCCGCGACGTTCGCCGCGCCGATGCTGGGGGACTGGCTGGGAGGCGGACTATGACCACGACGGCCCCGGCGCTGTGCGGGTACGGCCAGCCCATCGAACCCGGCGCGGACCGCTGCTGCTCCTGCGAGTTTGCAGGCCCCGGGCCGGCCCCATGCCGGTTCCCCCGGCAGGACATCAGAGACCAGGGCCAAGACGGCCCGCCCCACCCGGCCGACGACCCACGCGAGCAGGCCAGGCACCTCCCGCGAATCCCAGGTGATCAGGCCAGCAGACCCGCGCGGCGTGCGCACCTGCGCCCCGTCGATGACCACCAGGACCAGGACCAGGATCAGGACCGCGATGACGAGGTAGTCCTTGAAGCCATCCCGCTTTACCCCGTGGACGAGCTTCGCGGGCCGCTCCACGACTTCGTGTCCTGGGCTGTCCGCGATGGTCTTCCCGCCGCGGCGGCCGGGGCCGCTGGCCTCGCTGCTCTGGCCACCGTCGCGGGCCATGCCGAACTGCGGCTTACCTCTACCGTCACCATCCGCCCCGCCTTGTGGGTCGTGCCGGTCGGCGGCACCGGCACCGGGAAGTCGCCCGCGCTCATCCAGGCGTTCACCGAGATTGAGCGGTTGTACTCGGCCGAACGCGAACAGTGGGATGAACAGCAGCAGACCGGGGAGGGTGAGGGAATCCCGCGGCCGGAGTCGCTGGTCAGCAAGGACGTAACCCTGCCGTCTGTGGCGCGCTGGCTGAAAGACAACGGCGGGGCCGGAACCCTGCTCTATGACGAGCTGGAGGCTCTGCTAGCCGAGCTGGGTGGCAAGGACCGGGCCAAGCTGTCCGAGGCGTGGACTGCCCGCACGTCCTGGCATATTCAGCGGGTCGGGGACGGCGGGAACCGGAACGCAATCGACATCTACGTGCCTCATCCCGTCCTGTCGGTGTTTGGCCCGCTGACTCCGGAGAACACGCTGCTGCTTGGCCGCGAAGGTAACGGCTTCCGGGCACGCTGGCTTCCCCACCTCGTCAACGAGCGGGCCGAGATGCTGAGCGCTGGCTCGCATCCGGAGACTTGGACGGCGGTCATCGGCGCGTTGTACGGGAACCGGGAGGCGCGGCAGTGGAGGCTTGAGGGAGCCGCGCGGCTCCTGTTCGAGAAGGCATCCCAGCGATGGAAGGCGGAGCAGGACGAGCCTTACCCGCAGTCGGTGATCGAAGCTCTGCGCAAGGCTGGTATCCAGTGCGCCCGGGTCGCGCTTGTCATCGCGGAGTCCCTTGACCCCGGGACGGCCGGGATGGCTGGGAACATTCCGGTGCGGGCCGTCGAGTCGGCAATTGCGCTCACCGATTATGCGATGGGCTGCTGGAAGGCAATGCCCGGCGGAAGCGTCCTCACATTGTCAATGACGGACGAGAAACTTACACAGGCCACAGATGAATTGCTGGCATGGCTTGAGACGCGGTCCAAAGGAACGGAGGGACTGCCGGAAGGAGACGAGCCGAGGCCCCGCGCTTCCCGGCGTGAAATTCAGCAAGCCAAGGTTGCGGGAGCGGTCAAGCCGCGGCTTCTGAATGCGCTTCTCATGGAGTATGCAGAGCGGTTCCCCGGTTGTGTGGTGGACGTGCCGCAGACCGGCGGGAAGGGTGGCGGACGGCCCCGCATGTTCGTCTACTTCCCACGTAGGCATGGGGGGATCGGTGTTGATGCTACATCGATCCGGCCGGCCCCTTCCGGTGATGACAGCAATGAACTGCCTGGTCAGAGCGATGCGGACCCTCCCAGGATCGGTGTTGAAAGTTTCAACACCGATCGCGTCAACACCGATCCGTCAACACCGATCCGGCGGCCGGGACCGGAACCAGATGGCCCAGCGAACGCGGCCGGGGGTGCCTCTGCGGCACTGCACAGTGTCCGCTGCCCGTCCTGTCACTGGCGGTTCAAGACCGCCGTCCAGCCGGGCGAACAAGCCTGGTGCAAACAATGCAGCCACCAATTCATGGTCTCCGGAAAGGGCGACGATGGCCAGCTATAGCCTCCCGGTGCGCGGCTCCCGGCCCGGCGTGAATTACACCGGGGAAGTCCCCTACGAACAGCCCGCGGCGCGGCAGGAAGCGCCCTACGCCTGCCAGCGTGGGCACCGTTTCACGGTCCCGTTCGCGGCCAGCATCACCCCGCCGGCTGAGTGGGAATGCCGTTGCGGAGCCCCAGCCGGCACCGACCAGCCCGCCCCGGCGCCGGCCCGGGACGGGCATTGGCGCAAGGTGCTGGAGCGCCGGACTGTGGCCGAGCTGGAGCACCTGCTTGCCGACCGGCTCGCGGTGATCCGGCGGGCCCGGGGGAGGTGACCTGATGGCTGCCTGCGGTCACTGCGACGGGACCGGCGTCTGTCCGCTGCCCCGGTGCGCCCGGTGCCTGCCGCCCGGCGCCGCGGCGGCCCCGCCCGGCTGGTGCGCCGCGTGCGACGGGACCGGCGGCCGGCCTCTGCCCTGGCCCGTGTTCCTCAACCTGCTGGCGTGGCCCACGCTGGCCGGGGGAGTGTTCCTGTGGGCGCTCGACTGGTTTCTCCGGGACGTATGGCCGCGATAGGCCGGCCCGGCCATGACTCACATCACACACAAAGGAGAGTAGCAATGCCCAGCACGATCCCCGAAGTCCGCGTCTATGACGCTCTGATCGGCTTCGCTTTCACCACTCATCTCACGAAGGAGTCAACCACATGATTCAGCTCACCGACGAACAGGCGGCGACCATGATCGAGGCACTGACGGACGCGGAAATGTGGCATCGGCATGACGCGAGCATCTGTCCCGACGCTAACGACGGCGACCTGTGTGAGAACTGCACGGTTGGCGTGGCCGCCGCTGACCGGTTCAAGGCTCTGGCCGATTCCCTGACTGCTTGATCACCGGGACGGCCTCCTGGTCAACCCCGGGAGGCCGCCCAGCCCTCCGCCCCGACCTGTCCTCTCAGTTGGCGTACAACTAGCGTCTTGGCTGGCCAGAGCCCTATGGGCCGTCAGCGGGGCCGTGACCCGACCGGGCGCAACTCTCTGACCTGCACTGACTCCCCGGGCCCGTGCTGGCGGTGGCCGAGCTACCGTGCGG
>DATDGI010000073.1:0-17473 GCA_036522155.1 Streptosporangiaceae bacterium | reverse complement strand
CCGGGCGCCCCCGCTGCCCGGTGACCGCGGCCGGACCTGCCCTCACCCCCCGCTCCCGCTGTGGTGACTGCCAGGCTTTGGCAGGATCGAGCTGCAGGCCTGCTGCGCCGCCTTGAACTGCGGTGAGTGGGGATCGATCCCGCCGGCCCCGGCCTTCATACGGATCGTGACCGTGACGCCGCCGCCGTTGGACTGCACGGACGGGTCGGGGAAGTTAGGCACCCCGTGCGCCCGCATGCACCGGGAGAATCTCAGCGCCGTTGTCCCGGCCTGGGCCACCTGGGCAGCCGGATTCTGGCCTGGCAGCAGCGACCGGCAAGCATTCCCCGCGGACTGCACCTGCGGTGAGTTTCTGTCAATCCCGTTGCCGCTGAACTGCCCGTTGCTATCGGGGTCGGGGAAGTTAGGCACCCCGTGCGCCCGCATGCACTTGGCGAAGGCGAGGGCTTCCTGGTACTTCACCGACCCGCTGGGCGAGCCGGGCAGCGCGCTGCAGGCCGCTGCGGCGATCGTAATAGCGGCAGCAACGGCCACGATGGAGCCGCGGTGCTGCAGCCGCCTTTCCCGGTTCCCGGCGCGGGTGCGGCTGGCTCTGTCTTTGTCTTTCATGTCCACTCCTGGCCTGTGTGCGTCGCGCCTAGCCTTTGGGCGCTTTAGCGTCATGGTCGTCGGCCGGGTGTGGCGTCCTCGTGTCCTGCCGGTCGTTGGTAGCGGCCCGTGTGCTGGGGTGTGGTGCGGCCTCGGACCCGCCTGGCGGGCGTTACCGGGTGAGGCCTGGGCATTGCCGGATGAGGCCCGGGCGTTACCGGGTGAGGCTGAGGTCGCGGCCCGCCACGGCGGCGGGCAGGCTCACCCGCACGCTGAGGCCGCCGTCAGCGAGGGCGCTCAGGCCCAGATCGCCGCCGTGGGCGGCGACGACGGCCCGCACGATCGACAGGCCCAGGCCAGAGCTGCTCCCGGTCCGCTGCTGGCCTGCGCGGCGGAACGGTTCGAGTAGCCCGGCCAGGTCAGCCTCGGCGATCGGCTGCCCGCTGTTGGAAATCTCCAGCACGACGTGGTCCCCGGCCGTGCGGGTGTCCACCGCGATCCAGCCATGCGGCCGGTTGTACTTGACGGCATTGTCGAGGAGGTTGCCGGCCAGCTCGCCGAGCAGCCACGGGTCGCCGTAGGCGGGTGCCTCGCGCAGCCCGGGGCGGATCACCAGGCCCTGCGCGCGAGCCGCCTCATCCACAGCGGCGAGTTCCTGCCGCGCGATCTGATCGAGCAGCAGCGGCTCCCGGTCCCCGGGCGTGAGCATCCCGCGGGTGAGGGTCAGCAGCCGCTCCAGTAGCAGCTCCGAGCCGAGCACGGTACGCCGCAGCCTCGTCGCGGCCTCCCGCACTTCCGCGGGTGACGGCTCCGGGCCGGTGAGCAGCAGGTCGAGTTCGGCGCGCATCACCGCCAGCGGGGTGCGCAGCTCGTGAGCCGCGTTGGCGGCGAACAACTGCTGGTGGGTGAAGGCGGCCTCCAGCCGGGCAAGCATCGCGTCGAAGGTGTCCCCAAGCTCGGTGAGCTCGTCGTCCGGCCCGCCCAGCGCGAGCCGTTCGTGCAGGTCCTCACCGGTGATCCGCTTCGCCGTTTCGGTGATCTGGCGCAGGGGCCGCAGCATGCGCCCCGCCCCCAGCCACGCCAGCCCGCCCGCGATCACGACAAGGGCGGCCAGGATGGCGCCGTACTGTCCAAGGAGGGCCGACAGGAGGGGATCCGCCACGTGGTGGGAGACCTCTTTCTGGCTCCCGGCGACCCCGGCCGACGGGGCGAAAGGCGGAACGCCGGGAGACCGGCCACCTTCCAGCACCTGGTTCAGCGTGTTAATGACATTGGCGCGGACGAGCAAGTAGCTCGCCAGCAGCAGCACCACCCCGGTCAGCACCACCAGCGCCGCGAGCAGCAACGCGAGGCGCCCGCGGACCTTCAGCCGGAGCCGGGGCCTCACCGCGGGATCCGATAGCCGGTGCCGATCAGGGTCTCGATCGGATCCGGCTCACCCAGCTTGCGGCGCAGCTTCTTGATCGTGGTGCGCACCGCGGTGGTGAACAGATCCGCGTTCTCGTCCCACACCTTCTCCAGCAGCTCCTCGGCGCTGACTACCCGGCCCCCGGCCGCCAGCAGCACCTCCAGCACGCCGAATTCCTTGCGGGCCAGTTCCAGCGGCCGGCCGAACCGGCTCGCTGACCGGGCCGCCGGATCGAGGCGGATCGAGGCTGCCTCCAGCACCAGCGGCCGCGCCACCGCCGGGCGGCGGGCCAGCGCCCGCACCCGGGCAATCAGCTCCACGAAGTCGAACGGCTTGGCCAGGTAGTCATCCGCGCCCAGCCCCAGGCCCTCCGCGGCACGGCGGGGCCCGCCCGCCGCGGTCAGCATCAGCACGCGGGTCCCCGCGCCCTGGGCGCGCAGCCGGCGGCACAGCTCGTCCCCCTGCAGCACCGGCAGGTCGCGATCCAGGACCACCACGTCGTAGTCGGACACCCCCAGCTTGAACCAGCCTTCGCCGCCGTCGAGAGCGACGTCGACCGCCATCCCGTCGCGGCGCAGGCCCCGGGCCAGCACGCCGGCCAGCTCCGCATGGTCCTCAATGACGAGCACCCGCATCCCACTCACCTGCCCAGGATGACCGTCGCGCCGGTCAGTATGCCGAACATCCCACCCGCGCCCGTTGCTATCTCTGGGGAGGTTCCATTAAGCCACGAGACAGCCGACGTGCGCGCGGCAGCCCTGGTGCCAGGAAGAGACGGCGGCAGCCGTCGGGTCCGCCCGCGCCGCCTCGACAAACACCCGGCCGCGGGCCGGCCCCGCGACATCACCGCCCTTCGCCCTGCCACGAACCTTCTCATGTGAGCCGTCAGCACATGCTCCTTCATCCTGACGCTGGCCCGCTACGGCCATCATCGGCTGCTACATGTGGCTTCCCCGTGTCTTCTCGGCGCCGGTTCCTCGATCAGCTTGCCGAGCTTGCGGCCCGGTCGCGCCCCCGCACACCCAGCGCGGCGGTCGCGCCGCACGCGCCTGGCGGCATCGTGGGCGAGACCTTCGGTCACATGCGCCCTCGGGCTCGCATGATTCCTGTCCGCATGAGGCGCCTCGGCCGTGTCAGCGGACCAAGACTGGTGCCGTGTCGGCGGGTGGATAGCCGGGCGGCGGGCGTCGCGCCGGCCGCGGATCACGGCAGCTCGGACGGTCCCGGCGGGCCCCGCCGGGCCGGGCCGCCCGCCTCCGCCCAGTCCTCGTCGTCCTCGGCCCACGGGTCGAGGTAGATCCGGTGCCCGTCATCCTCGCCGGGCCCCGGCCCGGCGCCCTCGGTCCCGCCCGTCCCGCGTGCGGCCAGCGCCGCGGCCAGTTCCGGGTCGCGCCGCACCCGCAGCAGGTTCGCTACCCCGGCGGCGATGGCCGCGGCCACGCCCACCTCCAGCACCGCCACCAGGCCGGACTGCCAGCCGGACGGGCCCACCGCGGCCAGCCGCCCGCTGCCGAGCGGGCCGCCAGAGAACGCCGCCACCACCCCGATGACGCAGCCGGTCGCCACCCCGGACGCGAATCCCCACAGCGGGGCCGCCTCGATGGCCGGTGCCGGGGCGGCCCGGACCAGCAGCACCCCGCCGAACGCGCCCGCTAGGTAGGGCACCGCCAGCACGGCAACCGAGGCCCAGGCCGGCATGGCGGCGTGGGCGCCGGCGGGCAGCGCGGCCAGCAGCGGGAAGGCCGGCAGCGGCCCCAGCGCCGCCCCGGTCGGCGCGACCACGGTGCCGGTTCCGAAGGCGAAGCCCGGCCCCAGGGTGAAGCACACCGCCCAGCCCACGGCGTTCGGCACATAGGCGACCTGGGCCAGCAGCAGCAGCACGGTGCCGACGGCACCGGCCCCGAGCGAATCGTTAAGGATAAGAAATTCATGAAAGTGGGCAGCCAGGGACGCACCCGCCAGGATCGAGCCGGCCACCCCGAGCACCGCCAGCGAACCAGCGGTGGCGAGCACGACCGAGCGCGGGCGGGGCGGCAGCAGCCCGGCCAGGCGGCGCCACGGGGCCAGCGCCCGGGCGGCGCCCAGGCCCGCCGCGCACAGCGCGATCACGAACCCGCCGGCCACCGCCTGCGGCAGCGACGGGACAGCCAGCGGCGACCGGCTGGCCAGCGCCAGCGCCCCGGACAGCACGGCGTAGGGGGCGGCGACCGCCAGGGCCGCGTAGCCCACCTCGGGCAGGCTGGACACCTGGCCGCTGCGGACCAGCCAGCGGCCGGCCCGCCACAGCAGGCAGCCGGGGATGAGCACCAGGCCGAGCGGGAGCATGCCGATCCGGCCCGCCCCGTGCAGCGCGAACCCGACGTGGTGCGCGGCCAGCCACAGCCCGGTGGCGGTGCGCAGCACGCCCGTCAGCCCCAGGCCCGCGTGCGGGGCGGCGATCCAGCCCGCCAGCATCAGCGGGAGGAAGATGACCAGGCCGGAAATGGTGACCGCGCAGGCGGCCAGCGCCCCGGACACGGCCAGGGGGCGGCTGCCGCCCGGCCCAGCGGACGGGCCGGGCCGGCCGCGGAGGCGGGCGCGGGCGGTAGCGGTCACAAGGCCCAATCCTCGCAACCGCGCTGGCAGCGACGGCGGAGGCGCGCCGCCGGGCACCCCGGCGGGCGGGACAGGCCTCCCTGCCCCCAGTAACGGTGGGACGGGATCAGCCGCGCTGCATGATGTCCCGGACGAGGCGGGCCGTTTCGCTGGGGGTGCGGCCGACCCGGACGCCCACCTTCTCCAGCGCTTCCTTCTTCGCCTGGGCGGTGCCCGACGACCCGGACACGATCGCCCCGGCGTGCCCCATGGTCTTGCCCTCGGGTGCGGTGAACCCGGCCACGTAGGCGACCACCGGCTTGCTGACGTGCTGCTCGACGTAGGCGGCGGCCCGCTCCTCGGCGTCCCCGCCGATCTCGCCGATCATCACGATCGCGTCCGTCTCCTCGTCGTCGGAGAACGCGCGCAGGCAGTCGATGTGGGTGGTGCCGATCACCGGGTCGCCGCCGATCCCGACCGCGGTCGAGAAGCCGATATCGCGCAGCTCGTACATCATCTGGTAGGTCAGCGTGCCCGACTTGGACACCAGCCCGATCCGGCCCTCGCTGGTGATGTCGGCCGGGATGATGCCCGCGTTGGACTTGCCCGGTGAGGCGATGCCCGGGCAGTTGGGGCCGACGATCCGGGTCGCGTTGCCGTGGGCGCTGGCGTAGGCCCAGAATTCGGCGGTGTCGTGCACCGGGATGCCCTCGGTGATCACCACGACCAGCGGGATGCCGGCGTCCACCGCCTCCATCACCGCGCTCTTGGTGCCGGCCGGCGGGACGAATACCACCGACACGTCCGCGCCGGTGGCGGCCATGGTCTCCGCGACCGTGCCGAACACGGGCAGGGGCGTGCCACCCAGGTCGACGGTCTGCCCCGCCTTGCGCGGGTTGGTGCCGCCGACCACGGTGGTGCCCGCGGCCAGCATCCGGCGGCCGTGCTTGCTGCCCTCCGAGCCGGTGATGCCCTGGATCAGGACCCGGCTCTCGCCGGTCAGGAAGATCGCCATCTCATGCTCCTGTCGCGGCCGGCTGGCGCCCGGTGGCGGCCAGTTCGGCGGCCCGCCGCGCGGCATCGTCCATCGTCTCGACCTGCTCGACCACGGCCAGTCCCGCGTCGGCGAGGATGCGGTGGCCCGCCGCCGCGTTGTTGCCATCCAGCCGGACCACGATCGGGTGGGTCACCTGCTCACCCCGCCCGGCCAGCATGGCCAGCGCGGACACGATGCCGTTGGCGACCTCGTCGCACGAGGTGATGCCGCCGAACACGTTGACGAGCACGCTGCGGACCGACGCGTCCGACAGCACGATCTCCAGGCCGTTCGCCATCACCTCGGCCGAGGCGCCGCCGCCGATGTCGAGGAAGTTGGCCGGCCGGATGCCGCCGAACGCCTCCCCGGCCTGGGCCACCACGTCCAGGGTGGACATGACCAGGCCCGCGCCGTTGCCGATGATGCCGACCTGGCCGTCCAGCTTCACGTAGTTGAGGTGCTTGGCCCGGGCCCTGGCCTCCAGCGGGTCCAGCTCGCCGGGATCGGCGAACCGGCCGTGGTCCTGCCGGTAGGCGGCGTTGTCGTCGAGGCTGACCTTCCCGTCCAGCGCGATCACCCGGCCGTCGGTGGTCAGGATCAGCGGGTTGACCTCCACCAGGGTGGCGTCCTCATCGGTGAACACCGCCCACAGGCGCTCGGCCAGCATGGCCGCCCCGGCCAGGGCCGGTTCCGGCAGCTGGCCGGCCGCCACGATCTCGGCCGCCTTGGCGGCGTCCACCCCGGTCAGCGGGTCCACCGCGATCTGGGCCACCGCCTCCGGGCTGGAGTGCGCCACCTCCTCGATCTCCATCCCACCCTGCACCGAGCAGATGGAGACGAAGGTGCGGGCCGCGCGGTCGAGCAGGAACGACAGGTAGAACTCCTGCGCGATGTCGCTGGCCTCCTCGACCAGCACGGTATGCACGGTGTGGCCCTTGATGTCCATGCCCAGGATGTCGGTCGCGCGGGCCTCCGCCTCGGCTGGCCCATCGGCCACCTTGACACCACCGGCTTTGCCCCGGCCACCGGTCTTGACCTGGGCCTTCACCACCACGCGGGGGGCGCCGGAGGCGGCGAACTCGGCGGCAATGGCGCCCGCCTCGGCGGGGGTGCGGGCGAGGCGGCCGCGCGGTACCGCCACTCCGTACTCCGCGAACAGCTCCTTTGCCTGATATTCGAACAGGTCCACGTGCGTCCGTCCTCGGTGCGGCTGGATGTCCGGGGGCAGCCTATCCGGGCCAGCCCCTCCGCCGCGCCCGCCCCCGCTGTGGCCCGGGCCTAGCTGGCGCCCGCCGCGGTGGGCCGGGCCAGGGTGGTTTTCACCCAGTCGACGATGTCCTGCATGGGGGCGCCCGGGGTGAAGATCCGCGCCACTCCCATCCGCTGGAGCTCGACGATGTCGGCCTCGGGCACGATGCCGCCGCCGAACACGACGATGTCGCTGGCCCCGCGCTCGGCCAGCAGCTCCAGCACCCGGGCGAACTGGGTCATGTGCGCGCCGGACAGGATCGACAGCCCGATCGCGTCGGCGTCCTCCTGGATGGCAGCCGCCACGATCTGCTCGGCGGTCTGGTGCAGGCCCGTGTAGATCACCTCGATGCCGGCGTCCCGCAGCGCCCGGGCGACCACCTTGGCGCCCCGGTCATGCCCGTCCAGGCCGGGCTTGGCGATGATGACCCGGATCGTGCCCATGCTGCCTCCCGCCGGGCGCGACGGCCCGCTTCTTCGCAGGGTAGCGCCCGCCGGTTACAGCTTCTCGATGGGTGCGTAACGCAGCACCAGGTGCTTGACGCCGTACTCGCCGCCGAAGTCGATCTTCGCCTCCGGGTCGTCACCGGGCCCCTGCACCAGCAGCACGGTGCCCAGGCCATAGGCGTCATGGGTGACCTTGTCGCCGGGGGCCAGGCTCGGCACCCGCCGGTTGCCGGGCGAGCGCCCGCCCGGGCGCTGGGCGAGCCGCTGGGCGGCGGGCGCGGCCGTGGCGGCCTGGTCGCGGCGCCACTCGATGAGGTGCTCAGGGATCTCGGCCAGGAAGCGGGACTGCGAGTGGTACTCCGGCCTGCCCCACCAGGCCCGCGCGACCGCCCGGGTCAGGTACAGCCGGCGCTCCGCCCGGGTGATGCCGACGTAGGCCAGCCGGCGTTCCTCCTGGAGTTCCTTGGGGTCGTTCACCGACCGCTGGTGCGGGAAGACGTTCTCCTCCATGCCGGTCAGGAAGACCACGGGGAACTCCAGGCCCTTGGCGGTGTGCAGGGTCATCAGCGTCACCTGCCCGCCGTGCTCCTCCCCCTCCGGGATCTGGTCGGCGTCGGCGACCAGCGACACCTGCTCAAGGAAGTCGGCCAGCGAGCCCGGCGCTGGCCCCGGCAGCTCCCCGTCCGGCGGCGGCGCCTGGTCCGGCAGGCTGCGCAGGGCGTCGAACTCGCGGGCCACCGCGACCAGTTCGTTCAGGTTCTCGACCCGGCTGACGTCCTGCAGGTCGCTGGAGGCCTGGAGTTCGGCGACGTAGCCGGTCCGGTCCAGCACCGCCTCGGCGATCTCGGCCACCGGCACGCCCGCCTCGGCGTCGGCGCGCAGGCCGGCCATCAGCTCGTTGAACCCCTCGATCGCCCGGAGCGCCCGGGGCGACAGCGCGGGCACGTCGGCGGGCCGGCCGAGGGCGGCGGCGAAAGATATCCGCTCCCGCTGCGCCAGTACCGCGACGCATTCCTCGGTGCGGTCGCCGATCCCCCGCCGGGGCACGTTCAGCACCCGGCGCAGCGACACCTCGTCTTCCGGGTTGGCGATCAGCCGCAGGTAGGCGAGCAGGTCCCGGACCTCGCGGCGCTCGTAGAACCGGACCCCGCCGACCACCTTGTACGGCAGGCCGGCCCGGATGAAGACCTCCTCGAAGGCACGGGACTGGGCGTTGGTGCGGTAGAAGACCGCGACCTGCCCGGGGGTCGCCTCCCCTTCGTCGGTGAGCCGGTCCACCTCCTCGGCCACGAACGCCGCCTCGTCGTGCTCGCTGTCGGCCACGTAGCCGACGATCGGCGGGCCAGCGCCCGCCTCCGACCACAGCTTCTTCGGCGTCCGCCCGGAGTTGCGGGACACCACCGCGTTCGCCGCGGACAGGATGTTCTGCGTGGACCGGTAGTTCTGCTCCAGCAGGATCACGGTGGCGCCGGGGAAATCGCGCTCGAACTCCTCGATGTTGCGTATCGTCGCGCCGCGGAAGGCGTAGATGGACTGGTCCGCGTCACCCACCACGCACAGTTCCGCCGGAGGCAGCCGCTCACCGTCCGGGCCGGTCCCGCTCCCGTCCCCGACCAGCTCCCTGACCAGCACGTACTGGGCGTGGTTGGTGTCCTGGTACTCGTCCACCAGGATGTGCCGGAACCGGCGCCGGTAGGTCTGCGCGACCTCGCCGAACGCCTGCAGCAGGAACACCGTGTTCATGATCAGGTCGTCGAAGTCCATCGCGCCGGCCGCCACCAGCCGGCGCTGGTACTCGCCGTAGGCCTCGGCCAGCGCCTTCTCCCGGTAACCCTCGGCCCGGGCGGCGAACGTCTCGTGGTCCACCAGCTCGTTCTTGAGCATGGACACCTGGGCGTGCATGGCCTTGGGCGGATGGTGCTTGGCGTCCAGGTCGAGCTCGCGGGCGACCAGCGCCATCAGCCGCTGCGAGTCGGCCTGGTCGTAGATCGAGAACGACGACGGGTAGCCGAACCGGTGTGCCTCCCGGCGCAGGATCCGCACGCACGCGGAGTGGAAGGTCATCACCCACATGGCGCGCGCCCGCTGCCCGGTCAGCGCGGCCGCCCTGGTCGCCATCTCACCCGCGGCCTGGTTGGTGAAGGTGATGGCCAGGATCTCGCGCGGGCCGACCTCACGCTCGGCCAGCAGGTAGCCGATCCGCCGGGTCAGCACCCGGGTCTTGCCCGAGCCCGCGCCCGCCACGATCAGCAGCGGCCCGCCCTCGTGCAGCACCGCCGCCCGCTGCCGCGGGTTCAGATCATCAAGGAGGGCGTGCGTGATGATGGCGGCCACGAGCCCAGCGTAGGCGCTGGCACCGACGCCGGGTACGCGCCGCGCGCGGCGTCCGCGGGCCCCTCCCACCGGCGTCCGCCGGACGGCGACGCCTGGCCCAGGACGGCGCTGTCCAGGGCCAGGCGTGGCTCAGGATGGCCCCTCAGGGCGCCCGTTGCGCGTCCGGGTCGGTCACCAGCGTGGGGGTGGACCGGGTGAGCGTCTCCTTCTTGAAGAACGCCGGCGCCTTGATCCGCCAGGCGATGAAGGTCGCCAGCCCGGCGACGGCGGCCAGGAAGCTGATCAGGAAGGCCCCGCCCATGTGCCAGTGCGGGAAGAACGGCATCAGCCACGAGGTGTAGCTGTACGCGGTGCCCACGTCGTAGGTTTCCCAGACCGCATAGCCGCCGAGCAGGTACATCAGCAACCCGCCGGTGAGCGGCAGGATGCCGCGCATCCACAGGTTGCGGGCGCTGCTGGTCAGCGTCTTGCGGTAGTACCAGAAGCAGGCGAAACCGGTGAGCCCGTAGTAGAACGCGATGTAGACACCGATCGCCGAGTAGCCGTCGAGAATCACCGTGTTGCCGGTCCCGATGAAGTTCATCGTCCCGTACAGGGCGATCGAGACCACGGCCATCACGATCGTGGAGACGGTCGGCGTCAGGAACCGGGGATGTATCTTCGCGAACGACTTCGGCAGTGCCTTGTAGGCGGCCATCGACAAGGTCGTGCGCGCGGTCGGCAGGATCGTCGTCTGCGTCGACGCTGCCGCCGACGACAGGACCATCAGGATCAGCAGCCGGGTGAAGAACGTGCCAAGCCCGCCGGACCCGAACGCGGCCGTGCCCTGGACGGACAGCACATCGAACACGTTCGCCGGGTTCGCCAGGCCGCCCCCCTTGGTGCCGACCCCGGCGAACGCGGTCAGCGAGAAGATCACCAGGAAGTAGATGAGGAGCAGCAGCACCGTGGAGATGACCGCCGCGCGGCCCGGGGTTTTGTTGCGATCCTTGGTCTCCTCGTTGACGGCAACCGCGGTGTCCCAGCCCCAGTAGATGAACAGCATGAGCACCAGCCCGCCCACGACCGACTGGAATCCGCCCGCGCCGAGCGGGGACAGCCAGGACGCGCTTGGGTGCAGCGAGCCCGGCGGGGCGTGCCCGGTCAGCGCCTTGACCAGCGCCACCACCGAGAGCACGACCAGCATCACGACCTCGATGGACAGCAGCGCCTTCTGGAAGTTCGCCGATACCTCGATGCCCACGTAGCAGATGGCGGCCATCGCGATGATCCACAAGATGCCGACCAGGAGCACCCAGGGGCTTGTCGGGTTGCTCCCGATGCTCTTCGCGCCGACCAGCAGGAAGCAGTACTGCCCGGCGATCTGCGCCAGGCTCGCCATCACCAGCACGTCGGCGGCGATGATTCCCCAGCCGCCGGCCCATCCGGTCTTCGGCCCGAACGCCCTGCTCGCCCAGGTGAAGGTGGTTCCGCAGTCCGGGTCGGCCTTGTTCAGCTCGCTGTACCCGATCGAGGTCAGCAGCATCGGGATGAACGCCAGCACCGCGATCGCCGCCGAGTGCACGCCAACGGCGATGACGATCAGCCCCAGGGTGGCGGCGAGGCTGTAGGCGGGCGCGGTCGAGGCGACCCCGATCACGACGCTGGAGATCAGGCCCAGAGCGCCCGACTTCAGGCCCTTCTCGGCGACCTGTTCCTCAGGCTGCTGGGCTTGTTCGATGGTGGCCATAGCTCGCCTTCCTGCAGGTCATCCGGTAACGCCGGATGCGGTCACAGTAGCGCCCGCTCCGGGCCGACTCTGGATCAGATACCCGGAAGCCATGGATACAGCACTCCGTGCCACGGTTCTAGCATGTATGACGGTCATTGGCAACGATTTCCGTTGTGTAAGTGACAAAATATGACTGGTCTCGTTGGTCTGGCCATCGGTGCGGGGGCTAGGATCACCGATATGCGGATACTCCTGGTCGGCGCGGGCGGCGTGGGCACGGCATTCGCCCGGATCGCGGCCCGCCGCGCGTTCGCGGATCTGGTGGTCGCCGACTACGACCTGGCCCGTGCCCAGCACGCGGCGGCGGCGAAGGACAGCTACTCGGCGGTCCGGCTCGACGCGCGCGAGGAGGCGGCCACCGCCGCCCTGCTCACCGAGCACGCCTGTGACGTGCTCATGAATGCCACCGACCCGCGGTTCGTCATGCCGCTCTTCCGCGCGGCACTGGCAGCCCGGGTGCACTACCTGGACATGGCGATGTCGCTGTCCCACCCGCACCCGGAACACCCCTACCAGCAGACCGGCGTCAAGCTGGGCGACGACCAGTTCGCGCTGGCGCCGCGGTGGGAGGAGGCCGGGCGGCTGGCGCTGGCCGGGATCGGGGTCGAGCCTGGCCTGTCCGACGTGTTCGCCCGGCATGCCGCCGACACCCTGTTCCGCCAGATCGACGAGATCGGTGTCCGGGACGGCGCGAACCTGACGGTCGCTGGCTACGATTTCGCGCCCACGTTCTCGATCTGGACCACCATCGAGGAGTGCCTG
Organism: Streptosporangiaceae bacterium; assembly: GCA_036522155.1. Classification (GTDB taxonomy): domain Bacteria; phylum Actinomycetota; class Actinomycetes; order Streptosporangiales; family Streptosporangiaceae; genus UBA9676. The sequence goes on along the minus strand of DATDGI010000073.1, from coordinate 5,305 downwards.
AACCCGCCGGTCATCTGGGAGCGCGACCGCGGCTGGTACACCACCCCGCCGTTCAGCGAGCCGGAGACGTTCACCTTCCCGGCCGGGATCGGCCCGGTCGAGTGCGTCAACGTGGAGCACGAGGAGGTCCTGCTGATCCCGCGCTGGGTCGAGGCGGAACGGGTCACGTTCAAGTACGGATTGGGCTCGGAGTTCATCGGCGTCCTGCAGACCCTGCACAAGCTCGGCCTGGACCGCACCGAGCCGGTCACCGCCGGCGGCGCGAGCGTGTCACCCCGGGACGTGGTCGCCGCCTGCCTGCCCGACCCGGCCACGCTGGGCGACAAGATGACCGGCCTCACCTGCGCTGGGACCTGGGTGACCGGTACCGGCACCGGCGGCGGCCCGCGCGAGGTCTACCTTCATCATGTGGTGGACAATGCCTGGTCGATGGCCGAGTACGGCTCCCAGGCCGTGGTCTGGCAGACGGCCGTCAACCCGGTGGTGGCCCTGGAACTGATCGACTCCGGCGCGTGGTCGGGCGCCGGGGTGCTGGGACCCGAGGCGCTGCCGCCCGGGCCGTTCCTCGACCTGCTCACCGACTACGGCTCACCGTGGGCGCTGGAGGAGCGCACCCCGGCCGGTCTTTAACAGCAAACCTTCTTTACATGCCAAACGGAGGCGTCGTGGTGCAGGAACTGCGCAACTACATCGGTGGCCAGTGGACGGACACCTCTTACGACAAGCGTTCGGAACTGGTGGACCCGAGCACCGGCAACGTCTTCGCCACCGCCCCGGTCTCCAGCGCCACCGAGGTGGAAGCGGCGGTGGCCTCGTCGGCGGCGGCGTTCGGCGGCTGGCGGGACGCCACCCCGGCCGAGCGCAGCCTGGCCCTGCTGCGGATCGCCGACGCGATCGAGTCCCGGGCCGACGAGTTCGTCAAGGCCGAGGCCGAGAACACCGGCAAGCCGCTGGCCCTCACCGCATCCGAGGAGATCCCGCCGATGGTGGACCAGATCCGGTTCTTCGCCGGTGCGGCCCGGATGCTGGAAGGCCGCTCGGCAGGCGAGTACTTGTCCGGGTTCACCTCGATGATCCGGCGCGAGCCGGTCGGCGTGTGCGCGGCGGTCACGCCGTGGAACTACCCGATGATGATGGCGGTCTGGAAGTGGGCACCGGCACTCGCGGCCGGTAACACCATGGTCCTCAAGCCGTCCGACACCACGCCGGTGACCACCCTGCTGATGGCCGAGGTGATGGGCGAGGTCCTGCCGCCCGGGGTGTTCAACGTGGTCTGCGGCGACCGGGACACCGGCCGGGCGCTGGTCAGCCACCCGGTGCCGCGGATGGTCTCGATCACCGGCAGCGTGCGGGCGGGCAAGGAGGTCGCCGCGGCCGCCGCGGGCGACCTCAAGCGCGTCCACCTGGAACTGGGCGGCAAGGCGCCGGTGATCGTGTTCGACGATGCCGACGTGGCCAAGACCGCCGAGGCGATCGCGGTGGCCGGCTACTTCAACGCCGGCCAGGACTGCACCGCTGCCACCCGGGTGCTGGCCGGGCCGCGCGTCCACGACGATCTGGCGGCGGCACTGGCCGAGCAGGCGCGCGGCCAGACCGTGGCCGGTCCGGACGTGGCCGACGCCGACTTCGGCCCGCTCAACAACCCTGCCCAGCTGGAGCGGGTCTCCGGCTTCCTGGCCCGGCTGCCCGACCACGCGCGGGTGCTGGCCGGCGGCCACCGCACCGGCGACCACGGCTTCTTCTTCGAGGCCAGCGTGGTGGACGGGCTGCAGCAGGACGACGAGATCATCCAGAGCGAGGTGTTCGGCCCGGTCATCACCGTGCAGCAGTTCAGCGACGAGGAGGAGGCGCTGCGCTGGGCGAACGGCACCGAGTACGGGCTGGCCTCCTCGGTGTGGACCAGCGACCACGGGCGGGCCATGCGGATGGCCCGGCTGCTCGACTTCGGCTGCGTGTGGATCAACACCCACATCCCGCTGGTCGCCGAGATGCCGCACGGCGGCTTCAAGCACTCCGGCTACGGCAAGGACCTGTCCATGTACGGCTTCGAGGACTACACCCGCATCAAGCACGTGATGTCCGCCCTCGACTAGGACGTGGCCTAACTCCCCGGGGGCCAGCGGTGGCGGACGGCATCACCTGGTACGACATCCTCGGGGTGCTGCCGGGTGCGTCAGCCTGGGAGATCCAGCAGGCATATGAGGACAAGGCCGGGCTGCTGCGGCCGCAGCTGATTGCCGGTGCGCCGCCGGCGGTGGTCGCGGCCGCGTCGCGGGCGCAGGGGATCCTCGACGCGGCGCGGCGGGTGCTCGGCGACCCGGCAGACCGGGAGCGCTACGACCTGGCGGCGGGCATCCAAAACCGCGGTGGCGGGCTGGCCGGACCGGATAGCTACCCGTCCGAGCCCGGCTGGGACACGGCCGACTTCGGCTTCGTGGCCGGCCGCCCGGGCGCCGATGTGCTGGCCGGCCTGATGCTGCTGGCCGACTGGCTGGCCCCGCACCCCCGCGTGCCGGGCAGGATCGCCGTGCCCGACGTGCGCGGGCTGTTCTACAGCGTGTGCTTCGAGGTGATGGGCAGGCTGGGCCTGCGGCTCACCGCGGTCCGGCTGACCGAGCACCCGATGCCGGTGGACGGCCTGATCGTCGGCCAGTCCCCCCGGCCGCCGGCCAGGCTCCACCGCGAGGACGGGCTGACGGTCCAGATCTGGCATCCACCGGCCCGGCCGCCCCAGGGTGGCCAGCCATAGGATCGGGTCATGCTCGATGACTCTGAGGTCCAGCGGGTGCTGGTCATCAACGCCCATCCCGACGACGTGGACTTCAGTGCGGCGGCCACGATCGCGCTGTGGACCGACGCCGGGATCGAGGTCACCTACTGCATCGTGACCGACGGCGACGCCGGCGGGCACGACGAGAGCGTGCCGCGGGCCGAGATCGCGCCGCTGCGCCGGGCCGAGCAGACCGCCGCGGCCAAGCAGGTCGGCGTGCACGACCTGCGGTTCCTTGGCTATCCCGACGGCCAGGTGGAAGCGAGCCTGGCGCTGCGCAAGGACCTGGCCCGGGTGATCAGGCAGGTGCGGCCCAACCGGCTGGTCTGCCCCTCGCCGGAACGGAACTACCAGCGGGCCGGCGCCAGCCACCCCGACCACCGGGCGGTGGGGTCGGCGGCGCTGGACGCCGTGTACCCGGACGCGCGCAACCCGTTCGCCTTCCCCGACCTGCTCGCCGGCGAGGGGCTGGCCGCCTGGACCGTGCCCGAGGTGTGGATTCCCGGCGGGCCCACCCCCAACCACTATGTGGATGTCACCGCCACCTTCGGCCGCAAGGTGGCCGCGCTGCGGGCGCACGAAAGCCAGACCGGGAACATGACCGACCTGGAAACCTTCCTGCGTGGCTGGCTCAGCCGGAACGCGGCCCAGGGCGGCCTGCCCGAGGGCCGCCTGGCCGAGGCCTTCCAGGTCATTAGCACCGGCTGAGACCGCACCGTCCCCGGCCTCACCGCTGGCCCCAGACCTGCATCTGTAACACTGAGATCACAAAAGATTTCCCGTACATCACGATGGGTCTGGTGCGCCTGCGCCCACCGGCCTAGGTTGGCAGTCAGGCGCGTCTGCCGTATCGGGAGGAGGCCCGTGCATGGCCAGCATCACCGTCACAGTCGACGGGGTCGCGTATTCGGATGAAGTGGAACCCCGGCTGCTGCTCGTCCATTACCTCAGGGAGAAGGTCGGCAAGACTGGTACTCCCGTCGGCTGTGATACGTCCAACTGCGGCGCATGCACAGTGCATATGAATGGCATGTCCGTGAAGAGCTGCTCGGTGCTGGCGGTGCAGGCCGACGGCGCCGAGATCACCACCATTGAGGGCCTGGCGAACGGCGAATGGCACCCGCTCCAGCAGGCCTTTCACGCCGAGCACGCACTCCAGTGCGGTTACTGCACGCCCGGCATGATCATGGCCGCGGCCGACCTGCTCCGGACCAACCCCCACCCCAGTGACGAGGAGATCCGGGAGGGGCTGGAGGGCAACCTCTGCCGGTGTACCGGTTACGAGAACATCGTCCGCGCCGTCCGCCGCGCGGCGGGGACGGGAGCGACCTCATGACCGCCGACACCCAGGCCGCCGCCCCCGAGCTCGGCAAGGCCCGGCTGCGCAAGGAAGACGCCCGGCTGGTCACGGGCCAGACCAACTGGACCGACAACATTGTGCTGCCCGGCATGCTGCACATGGCCTTCGCCCGCAGCCCGTTCGCGCACGCCAGGATCACCTCGGTGGACCTGTCCGCCGCGCGCTCGATGCCCGGTGTGATCGCCGCCTTCTCCGGCGCCGACTTCGCCGCCGAGCAGGGCAGCCTGCCCTGCGCCTGGCCGGTCACGCCCGACATCGTCATCCCGGCCCACCCGCCGATGGCCACCGATGAGGTGCGGTACGTCGGTGAGGCGGTCGCGGTGGTGGTCGCCAGGGACCGGTACGCGGCCGCCGACGCGGCCGCCGCGGTGGACGTCGAATACGACCCGCTGCCCGCGGTCCTCGACATGCGCACCGCACTCGACGAGAACTCCCCGAAGGTGCACGAGGCCGGCAACAAGTGCTACGTATGGCCGTTCGCCCAGGGTGACGTGGACGCGGCCTTCGCCGGCGCGCCCGTGGTCATCGAGCGGACCTACCGGCAGCAGCGGCTCATCCCGGCGGCCATGGAGCCGCGCGCGGTGGTCGCGACCTGCGTGGCCGACGAGATCACCGTGTGGTCCGCCACCCAGATCCCGCACGTGCTGCGGTTCGCGCTGTCGGCCTTCTTCGCCATCCCGGAGCAGAACATCCGGGTCATCGCCCCCGACGTGGGCGGCGGGTTCGGTTCCAAGCTCCAGGTCACCGCGGAGGAAGTGCTCGCGGTGCTGGTCACCCGGAGGCTCGGCCGGCCGGTCAAGTGGACCGAGTCCCGCAGCGAGGGCAACATGACCGTGCACCACGGCCGCGACCAGTGGCAGCGGATCAAGGTGGCGGCCGACGCCGACGGCCGGCTGCGCGGGCTGTCGGTTGACCTGCTGGCCGACATGGGTGCCTACCTGATGCTGGTGACGCCGGGCGTACCGCTGCTCGGTGCGTTCATGTACCCGGCCATCTACAAGATGGACGCCTATTCGTTCACCTGTACCGGTGTGTTCACCACCAAGATGCCGACCGACGCCTACCGCGGCGCCGGCCGCCCGGAGGCCACGTTCGCCATCGAGCGGATCATGGACGAGCTGGCCACCGAACTCGGGGTGGACCCGCTGGAGCTCCGGGAGCGGAACTGGATCAAG